>JAGBOC010000021.1 GCA_017634065.1 Lachnospiraceae bacterium
ATTAAGTGCTATAATGAATAAAATAAATTCAAGATATGCTAATTATTATAATTTGAAAAATGCAAGGACAGGTTATGTTTTTAATGATAGGTATCATAGTGGGAATGTTGAAAATGTGAAATACTTTTTAACTTGTCTTAGATATATTCATCAAAATCCTATAAAGGCAGGTATATGCAAAAAAACATATGAATACAAATTTTCTTCAATTCATGCATATAGAAGGGATAAAGGGAATTATTTAGATCTAGTAAATACTAAATTTATAAAAGAGAAGTTTGAAAATGATGAGTTTTTAAAATGGAATGAGCTTGATAATCATGATAGATGTATGGAAGTAATGAATAATAGATTAACCGATGATGATGTCACAAAGCTTTTACATAAATATATGAACATAAATACTAAAAAAGAGTATTTGCAGGCAACCGAAGAAGAAAAAGCTATCGCAATACTTAATTTTATTGATTACTCAATTCCGCTAATGCAACTTTCGCGAGTCACTGGATTTTATTATAATAAATTACAAAAATTAAGGATAGGTAAAGATGGAAATACAGTATCGCTCACATATAAAAGATAGGAATGGTGTCACTTTTATTGCAATAATAAACCCCGTCCCTAATATTTGCTAACAAATAAGTTTAATATGATAATTAAGGGAACCAAGTTGGAATATATGAAAATAAATATAGACAACATTATTATATCATAAAAACATAAAAGAGAGCAGCTTGAAAAAGTTGCTCATTTTATTTGCAAAAATCTAAAACATAGAGTAAAATATTTGTAGGTTTTTCAAATTTTTAATATTGCAATAAAAAAAAGTACCCTTTATTATAAATTGTTATAGAAAATAGAAAAACAACATAAAATATACTATAATATTTATATGAAAAAAGGATTAATTAAAATTAGAAACTTAATATTTGGTATTTGTATATTTATAATATCAATATTTACTAATTTTATATATGTTGTATGTGACTTAATATGTAAAATTCTTTTATCGGTAGGTAAATTCTGTAAAAAATACCAAGGCAAAATATGGAAGGCACTTAAAATATTTTTATTTGCTTTATTATTTTTATCTTTTGTAATGACTTTTTTATTGTGGTATTACTTAAAAAATGCTGATTTAATAAATCCCAAATTGATAGAATTTGCAAATAGTATAAAAGATATAAATTCAGTCGACATAATTTTTAAAGTGAGTAGGAAACTCGTTCCAATTATATCATCATTAATTATAGGTATAATTGGTGGGTTAATTGTTGATCGCGGATCTAAAAAAAGAACAAATGATTATCAACGAAAAAGATTATTAACATCGCTATCTGAATTGAATCATATCATTTTTTATTATCCTAATTTGTTGGATTTTAAATCCGTTAATGATTATGAAATATTGCTAGAGAAAGTTAATCAAATAATGGAAGACGGAAAGTTTGTATTTTCTGATAAAGAGTTTTACATTATTAATTATATGCAAAAAGCAGTAAAGAATATGTTTGATTTAAAGCTTAAAATTGTTGACAAAGAAGATATTACATTATCGTTACAAGTTTATATTGATTTGGAAAGTTATTTATCTGATAACAAAGAATGTAGAGCTAAGTTACAATATGATTCAAAAACTTTTAGTGTGGATGGACATAGTATTTTTTATACCAATAAAGAATTATATGATAAATACAATGATGTTCAAATTGCAAATTGCATTATTAGATATTTAATTATTTTTTATATTTACAAAGAAGTTTTATTGCCGAAATTTCATAAGGTATTTGATAATAACATTTATTCAAATTATATTAATCCTTATTATGTGAGATGCGAAACTTAATGATTATTAAATAATAATTGTAAAAGAATAACGGGGACGGACCTCATTATTTTTTTAACAAAAAGAACACAATTTATGCTAAAATGTTAATATGCCAAGACATAGTAGAATTAAATCAAAAACAAATATATATCATGTAATGAATAGGGGTTTAAATAAACAGCTTCTTTTTGATGATGAAGTTGATTATTTAAGATACTTGCAGCAAAGAAATATAGTGATAAAGAAGTAATAGAAAAATTGCTACAATTTTCAAATACAAGAAGAATAAGTGAGTATAGCATTATTCCGTCCCCGTTATTTCAATTGACAAAACCCCAAGTTTTTGCTATTATTATAAGGTTCTCGCTATGCGAGGGTCTTTTTGTCGCACATATCACGGCAAATGTTTTGTTGTGTGTGGCAAGAGATAATTTGAGTTTGCCACTACAATGTAGCAAGTTCAAAATTAAATATTTGAGAAAGGAGGATAGAGGATGCCTACATTTAACCAATTAGTGCGTAAGGGCAGAAAGAAGACAACATATAAGTCAACTGCTCCTGCACTTAATCGTGGTTTTAATTCACTTACCAAACGTGCTACTGATACTTCATCACCTCAAAAGCGTGGTGTATGTACTGCAGTTAAAACTGCTACTCCAAAGAAACCGAATTCAGCACTTAGAAAAATTGCCAGAGTTCGTTTATCAAATGGAATGGAAGTTACTTCATACATACCAGGCGAGGGTCATAATTTACAAGAGCATAGTGTAGTTATGATTCGTGGCGGAAGAGTAAAAGATTTACCAGGAACTCGTTACCACATTATTCGTGGAACACTTGATACTGCTGGTGTTGCTGATAGAAAACAAGCACGTTCAAAGTATGGTGCGAAGAAACCAAAAGCTAAAAAGTAAACATAGTTTACTAAATTAAAATGTTGCATACTTTATCTGATTTATAGATTAATAAATAATCTAAAATATAAAGTTATGTGACACTAGAAGCAGTATTGATTCTTATGAACCATATGCAGTACTGATGATTTAAAGAGATTATTTTTAAGGAGGGAAGGAACGTGCCACGTAAAGGACATACAGCTAAAAGAGATGTGCTCGTTGACCCAATTTACAATTCAAAAGTTGTAACCAAGCTTATCAATTCAATAATGCTTGAGGGCAAGAAAGGTGTAGCACAAAAAATTGTTTATAAAGCATTTGAACAAGTAAATGCTGAAACTGGCAAAGATGCACTTTCAGTATTTCAAGATGCTATGAACAATGTAATGCCTACTTTAGAAGTAAAGGCAAAAAGAGTTGGTGGAGCAACTTATCAAGTTCCACTTGAAGTAAAGCCTGATAGACGTGAGGCACTTGGACTTAGATGGATAACTCAAAGTTCAAGAAATAGAGGAGAGAAAACTCAGATAGAACGTCTTGCGAAAGAACTTATTGATGCATCTAATAACACAGGTGGTGCAGTAAAAAAGAAAGAAGAAGTTCATCGTATGGCAGAGGCTAATAAAGCATTTGCTAGTTTCAGATTTAATTAGGAGGAAGCAATGGGAGAAGCAAGAGAATATCCGCTTGAAAGAACTCGTAATATCGGTATCATGGCACACATTGATGCTGGTAAGACGACAACCACTGAAAGAATCCTATATTATACTGGTGTCAATCACAAAATTGGTGAAACTCATGAAGGATCAGCGACTATGGACTGGATGGAGCAAGAAAAAGAGAGAGGTATCACTATCACTTCAGCCGCAACAACTTGTCACTGGACTCTTCAAAAAGAGCATAAGCCAATACCTGGTGCACCAGAATACAGAATCAACATAATTGATACTCCAGGTCACGTAGATTTTACTGTTGAAGTAGAAAGATCACTTCGTGTACTTGATGGAGCTGTTGGAGTATTTTGTGCAAAGGGTGGTGTAGAGCCACAGTCAGAAAATGTTTGGAGACAGGCAGACACTTATGGAGTTCCAAGAATGGCATATATCAATAAGATGGACATCCTTGGTGCAAACTTCTATGGTGCTGTTGACCAAATAAAAAATAGATTAAAGAAAAACCCAATATGTGTACAGATCCCAATAGGTAAAGAGGATACTTTCAAAGGAATTATAGACCTTTTTGAGATGAAGTCATACATATACAATGATGACAAAGGTGAGGACATAACAGTTGGTGATATCCCAGCTGATATGCAAGGAAAGGCAAAAGAATATCATGACAAGATGGTAGAGCAAATTTGTGAACTTGATGATGCACTCACTGAAAAGTTTCTTGAAGGTGAAGAACCAACAGTAGAAGAGTTAAAAGCGGCTCTTCGTAAAGGGACTATAGCGTCTACAGCAGTTCCAGTATTCTGTGGTTCATCTTATAAAAATAAAGGTGTGCAAAAATTACTTGATGGCGTTATAGAATATATGCCTGCACCTACTGATGTCCCAGATATCGAAGGTGTAGATATGGATGGTAATCCTGTGACTAAAAAGTCATCTGATGATGAACCATTTGCTGCACTCGCATTTAAGATTATGACAGACCCATTTGTAGGTAAACTTGCATACTTCAGAGTTTATTCAGGAACACTCAATGCAGGTTCTTATGTATTAAACTCTACAAAGAATAAAAATGAAAGAGTTGGAAGACTTCTTCAAATGCATGCAAATAAGAGACAAGAAATAGAAAAAGTTTATTCTGGTGATATTGCGGCAGCAGTTGGATTTAAGTCTACAACCACTGGTGATACTATTTGCGATGAGAAGCATCCAGTTATCTTGGAGTCAATGGTATTCCCAGAGCCAGTTATCGATATAGCAATCGAACCTAAAACTAAAAATGACCAAGGAAAGATGGGCGAGGCACTTGCGAAACTTGCAGAAGAGGATCCTACATTTAGAACATCAACTAACCAAGAGACAGGTCAAACCATCATCTCTGGTATGGGAGAGCTTCACCTTGAGATCATAGTTGATAGACTCCTTCGTGAGTTTAAGGTTGAGGCAAATGTTGGTGCACCACAAGTTGCATACAAAGAGACATTTACTAAACCTGTAGATGCTGAAGGTAAGTATATAAGACAATCAGGTGGTAGAGGACAATACGGACATTGTAAAGTAAAGTTTGAACCTATGGATCCAAATGGTGAAGAGACATTCAAATTTGAATCAACAGTTGTCGGTGGTGCTATACCAAAAGAATATATACCAGCTATTGGCGAAGGTATAGAGGAAGCAACAAAATGTGGTATATTAGGTGGATTCCCAGTTCTTGGAGTTCATGCAAATGTATGGGATGGTTCATACCATGAAGTAGACTCATCTGAAATGGCATTCCACATCGCAGGTTCTATGGCATTTAAAGATGCTATGCAAAAAGGAGCACCTGTCCTTCTTGAACCTATAATGAGAGTAGAAGTTACAATGCCAGAAGAATATATGGGTGATGTAATCGGAGATATTAACTCTCGTAGAGGTAGAGTTGAAGGTATGGAAGATATCGCATCTGGCAAGATGGTAAAAGCATATGTGCCACTTTCTGAAATGTTTGGATATTCAACTGACCTTAGATCAAGAACACAAGGTAGAGGAAACTACTCAATGTTCTTCCACAAATATGAGCAGTGTCCAAAGAATGTTCAAGAGAAGATACTTTCAGATAAGGGCGAGAAGAAAGAAGAGAAGAAGTAAAATGCCTTGATAATAAGGCAAAAGTGTGATATAATTAATTTTCACACAAATTGATAAATAATAAAAGAAAATAATAATCCTAGGAGGAAAATAAAATGGCAAAGGCTAAATTTGAAAGAACAAAACCCCATTGTAATATTGGTACTATCGGTCACGTTGACCATGGTAAAACAACTTTGACAGCAGCTATCACAAAGACTTTACATGATAGAAATGGTACAGGTGAATTCGTTGATTATGCAAATATTGATAAAGCACCAGAAGAGAGAGAAAGAGGAATCACAATCAATACTTCTCACGTAGAGTATGAGACAGCAAAGAGACACTATGCTCACGTTGACTGTCCAGGACACGCTGACTATGTAAAGAACATGATTACTGGTGCAGCACAAATGGATGGTGCAATCCTTGTTGTTGCAGCAACTGATGGTGTTATGGCTCAAACAAGAGAGCATATCCTTCTTGCAAGACAAGTTGGTGTTCCAGCTATCGTTGTTTTCTTAAATAAATGTGATATGGTTGATGATCCAGAACTTCTTGATCTTGTAGAAATGGAAGTTAGAGATCTTCTTACAGAATATGAGTTCCCAGGCGCTGATATTCCTATAATCAGAGGTTCAGCTCTTAAAGCACTTGAAGATACTTCAGGTGAGTGGGGAGATAAAGTTATGGAACTTATGGATGCTGTAGATAGCTATATCCCAGATCCAGTTCGTGACGTTGATAAGCCATTCTTAATGCCAGTAGAAGATGTATTCACAATCACAGGTCGTGGTACTGTTGCTACAGGTAGAGTAGAAAGAGGTACAGTAAAACTTAACGATGAAATGGAAATCGTTGGTATCAGTGAAGAGACAAAGAAAACTGTTATCACTGGTATAGAAATGTTTAGAAAGCTTCTTGATCAAGGTCAAGCAGGAGATAACGTAGGTCTTCTTTTAAGAGGTATCGATAAGACAGATATTGAGAGAGGACAAGTTATCTGTAAGCCAGGTTCAGTAAAATGTCACAAGAAGTTTACTGCACAAGTTTACGTATTGACTAAAGATGAAGGTGGAAGACATACTCCATTCATGAATAATTATAGACCACAATTCTATTTCAGAACTACAGATATCACTGGTGTTTGTATGTTACCACAAGGCACAGAAATGTGTATGCCTGGTGACAATGTTGAGATGACAGTTGAATTAATCCACCCAGTTGCTATGGAAGAGGGATTAAGATTTGCCATCCGTGAAGGTGGACACACTGTTGGTTCAGGAAGAGTTGTAAAGATTGTTGAGTAATTTTTACATAAGCATTTAAGCATATCTATATATGCAATAATTATAAAAAATAGAGCAGAGCAATCTGCTCTATTTTTATATATTTTGCTTAATAAGTGAAAAAATGGTATAATTAAACGATGGATGTAAAGGGAGCACAAAAAATAAATCTATTACTTCTTAAAGAGTTTGATAAATATTGCAAAAAACATGATATAAAATATCGATTAGAGGCTGGTACTTTAATAGGCGCTATAAGACATAAGGGCTTTATACCCTGGGATGATGATTGTGATGTGGCACTTACAAGAGATAATTATCAAAAACTCATTTCTTGCTTAAAAACAGATGACTTTGAATTGCCATTTAAATATGTCAGGGCTACTGATTATAAAGATAATCATTTTTTTGATTTTGTAGATAGACTTTTCTATGTTAAAGAAGTATACAGGGAAGATGACAAGTATAAAAAAGTTTATGATGGTTATTTACAATATCTATGGTTAGATATATTTGTTCTTGATGATATAGATTATGAAAATCAAAAAAAGAATTATTTGCTCCTTAAAGTTTTATATGGATTATCAATGGGGCATAGATATAGAATTAACTATAAGAAATATAGTTTGCTTAATAAAATTAAAGTTTTCATTTTATCTTCAGTAGGGAAGTTATTCAGTTTTAAATATCTTTGCAAAAAGTATTTTGATATAGTAAAATGTAATTATGAAAAGGCAAAAAATAGTAATAAATTATACTATATGAATTACCCAATTATATATATAGATTATGAGATAGATAAGGATGATGAAAAGGATTTAATCTATGTTGATTTTGAGGATACAAAACTTCCAGTTGTCAAAAACTATGACAAACTTCTAAAAGTACTATATGGTGATTATCATAAATTACCTGATGAGTCAAAAAGAATCCCAGAACATATAGATATAATATAATTATGAAGATAAAATTGTCAGATTTCGTAGCAGATTTCTTGGTTGAAAATGGAATAACAGATGGCTTTACTGTTGTAGGTGGTGGTGCGATGCATCTTAATGACTCATTTGGTCATAAGGATGGACTTAATATTTTGTATTGCCACCATGAACAAGCATGTAGCATCTCGGCAGAAGCTTATGCAAGATTAAATAACAAAATTGCACTTGTCAATGTGACGACAGGACCAGGTGGAATTAATGCGCTAAATGGTGTTGCCTGTGCTTATCTTGATTCATTGCCAATGATAGTCGTAAGTGGACAAGTTAGATATGACACTACACTTGTTTATGCAAAAAAATATGATAATGCAAATCTTCGTTCTCTTGGTGACCAAGAGTTTAACATTGTGAAAACTGTAGAGACCATGACAAAGTATTCAGTGATGATAGAAGATCCAAATGATATCAAGTTTCATCTTGAGAGAGCACTATATCTTTCAACTCATGGTAGGATGGGACCAGTATGGATAGATATACCAGTAGATTTTCAAGCTACAATCATCGATACAGATAAATTAAGAACTTATTATGGAACAGATGAAAATAAGAATGATATTTCACAAAATGAGTTTTGTGATTTTGATGAGAAAAAGATAAATGAAGTTTTAAATATTTTGCGAAAAGCTAAAAGACCGATAATATATGCTGGTTATGGTATAAGATTAAGTGGTGCGTATGAAGTATTTAAGAGGGTTATAAACAAGATAAAAGTTCCGGTAGTAACTTATTGGAATGCGATAGACTTAATCGAAACTGAAAATAATCTTTATGTTGGCCGTGGTGGCAACATGGGAGACAGGGCAGGAAACTTTGCAGTTGAAAATGCCGATGTAATACTTGCTATAGGTACAAGACTTAGCATAAGACAGGTAGGATATAATTATAAAGAGTGGGCAAAAAATGCGAAAGTTATAATGGTAGATATTGATGCAGAAGAGTTTAAGAAACACACTATTCATGTAGATATGAAAATCCATTCTGATGCAAAAGCATTTTTAGAAGCTATGGATAAGTGTTTAGAACCTAGCACCATAGGAAATGATGCTTCAAAAAATGGTGATTTGGAAAACATTAGTCACTTTGAGATAGCAGAGAAAAAAGAGTGGATTACAATTTGCAATAATTGGAAAGAAAAGTATAAGGTTGTTGATGAGAAGAAATATGAAAGTGGAAAAGATTTTGTAAATGTTTATGCTTTTGTAGATTATTTAAGTAAAAGTTTACCTGAAAATAGTGTGACTGCAGTATCAAATGGAGCGTGTTGTGTAGTAGGAAGTCAAAGTTTTTA
Organism: Lachnospiraceae bacterium; assembly: GCA_017634065.1. GTDB lineage: Bacteria > Bacillota > Clostridia > Lachnospirales > Lachnospiraceae > UBA3633. Next base: position 9,080 of record JAGBOC010000021.1, read on the forward strand.
TATAAAAAATGGCACCAGATTTCATAATAATTCTGCCATAGCATCAATGGGTTATGGACTTCCAGCAAGTATCGGAACTTGTATCTCAAATGATAGAAAGGAAACTTATTGCTTGGAAGGTGATGGCAGCATAATGATGAATCTTCAAGAACTACAGACGATAGTTACCAATAAACTTCCTATAAAGTTATTTTTGATAAATAATCAAGGCTATCATTCAATCAGAATCACTCAAAATAATTTATTTGCTGGAAGAACTAAAGTTGGTATTGGCGAAGAATCAAATGATTTGTCATTTCCATCTTTTGAAAAGATAGCAAATGCTTTCGGCATAAAATATTTAAGCGCACATAATAATTCTGAAATGAAAAAAGTAGTAGATGATGTGATTTTAGCACCTGGACCTATTTTTGTAGAAATATTTACTGATAAGGAGCAGGTGTGGGAGCCTAAAAGTAGTGCAAAGAAATTAGCAGATGGAAGTATAGTAAGTCCTCCTCTCTATGATATGGAACCATTTTTGTCAGAGGAAGAACTTAAAAGTAACTTGTATAACTGATGATAACAAGAAGTTAAATAGAATATAAAAATGTATAGGGAACCTTACTTGAAAAGATTAGGCTATTGTATTTTTAAGGGACTTTATATTTAGACTCTGAAAGGAGAAGTATGGGAAAAATAAATGTTCTTGATTGTACACTTCGTGATGGTGGATATGTAAATGATTGGGCATTTGGTAAAGATGCCATAGATGGGATGCTTAAGAAGTTTTCTCTTGCAAATATCGAGTGTGTTGAAGTTGGATTTTTAAGGCCAGTGCCATATAACGAAAATAGATCACTTTTTCCTGATATGAGTTCACTGGATGCTCTACTTAAAAATAAAAATAGAAAAATGAAATACTTTGTAATGTATGATGTAAGTAATCCACTGGACATAGATAGTTTCAAAAAAAATGACGGAAATGGAATAGATGGTGTAAGAGTCATTTTCAAAAAAGACAGAATTAATGATGGCATAAAAGCAGTAAAAAAGTTTATGGAACTCGGATATCTTGTAGCAGGTAATTTTGTAAGTACTAATTTTTATAGCGATAAAGAGTTTATAGATGGCATAAAAACATTTAATGATATAAAACCTTTCACTATCACAGTCGTAGATACATTTGGTTCAATGAAAAATGATGAGTTTTTGCATTATATTAAACTCGCAGATGAGTATCTTGATAAAGATATAATTTTATCTTATCATGCCCACAATAATTTACAACAGGCATATCAAAATGCTGTAAGTTTTGTCAATTTGAAACTTGAGAGAGATATATTGATAGATGCATCTGTTTTTGGTATGGGAAGAGGGGCAGGAAACTTAAATCTTGAATTATTTGCAGAGTATCTAAATGCAAACTTTGATAAAGATTATCACATAGTTCCAATTTTGGAAATAATGGATGAGTATTTGCAAGAAACTTATAAAAATAATTTTTGGGGTTATTCATTACCACTTTATATATCTGGGACACTAAATGTCCATCCAAACTATGCTATTTATCTCGCAGAAAAGAATACATTGACTGAAAAATCACTATATGAGATACTGAAAAATATCAAAAATGAGGATAGGCAGGTATATAAAAAGGAAATAGCAGAAAAGTATTATCTTGAGTACATGAATGTATTTAGAGATGACTTAAGTGATGTGGATAGACTTATAAAAGATTTTAAGGATAAAGATATAGTAGTTATAGCACCTGGCAAAAGTATAAATGACAATGCTGATAAAATAAAAGATGAACTAAAGAAAGACAATGTAGTAGGTATATCACTCAATTTCTATAATGATGATTTCAAAACAGACTATATATTTAGCAGTAATATGAGGCGATATAGTAAAATCGATGATAAAATAGGTAAAGAAATTAATGCCAAAGTAATACTTACTTCTAATATGAGAGAAGCGAAAAATAAAGATTATGTCATTAATTTTTATAGTCTTGCCCTTGAATCTAAAGACATCGTGGATAATTCGGCACTCATGGTATTCAAATTGCTCATAAAACTTGGCATTAAAAGTGTTAAAATTGCAGGAATGGATGGCTACGACTGTAATAATCCATATGTGTATAATGATGAAAGTACTCAATTTGACTTTTCAAACGTGGCTGAAGAGCGAAATAAATTAATAAAAAAAGAGTTAGCAGATATCAAAAAGTCGCTAAATATAGAGTTTATAACAAAAAGTTTATATGAGTAATAAAAAAAAGAGGCTGGTAAGACCTCTTTTTTATTTATGTAAAGGTAAAGAAATAGTATAAACTTATTTTAGTTTTGAAAGATCCACTCCTTTAGCTGAATGAAGTTTAGTTATATATATACCAGCTATTGTTACTTTCACTTCAGTTTTTACAGGGATAACTTTGAAAACTTTTGGGTCACAGATGAAACTCATTACTTGTGCTCCACCCGCTATATTTGCCTTGATAACTCTAGCCTTAACTATAGGGAACTTTCTCCATCTAATATATGCTGGAATTGCATCTTGAACCTGTTTCATAAGCCCAGAGTCCTTGATGCGAAGTTTTTGCTTATCTATGACTAGTAGGGACACAAGCATCGACATTTGTTGCATTGCTTTGTCGGCACTTGCCTGTTTAGTTTGTAGTTTAGACCCTAAAAAGTATAATATAACTAGTATTACAGCAATTACCCCAATGACTATCAAAACAATGTTAAGTACACTTATTAAATACATCATTTATCTCCATTAGAAATTGTGTGCACAAATTATAACTTTTTGAGCCCTAAATATCAATGATAATACTAACAATATGCTAACAAAATGCTTGATTTCTGCAATTTTTTATGCTAAAATGCATAACTGGAAGCCCCTGTGGGGATTTGTTTTTTTGTGCTTAAAAATCATTTAATATATATGGAGGTTATTTAATGAAGGCAAGCAAGATGCATCCCATAAAGTCTGGGAAAAACATAAGAATGAGCTTTTCGCAACGAGAAGAAATCAAGGATATGCCAAATCTTATTGATATTCAGCAACAGTCTTATGCCTGGTTCATTACGAGAGGTATTGTTGAAGTGTTTAAGGATATTTTTCCTATCGAAGATCCGACAGGAAAGATAAGACTTGATTTCGTAAGTGCGAGACTTAAAACTGAAGATCAGAAATATGACAGAGAAGAGTGTAAGCAGAGGAATGCTACGTTCTCTTTCCCTTTGCATGTTCGTTTCAGACTTACGAAAAAAGAAAAAAATGAGGTTATAGAATATGAGACATACATGAGCGACCTTCCATGTATGACTCCAAATGGATCATTCATAATAAATGGTGCAGAAAGAGTTGTAGTTTCTCAAATGGTAAGAAGCCCTGGAATATATTATGAAATGTCTCGTGACAAGATAGGTAATAAACTTTATTCATCAACACTCATACCAAATCGTGGTGCATGGATTGAGTATGATTCAGATGCAAATGATGTAATGTGGGCGAGAGTTGATAGAACGAGAAAAGTTCCTATCACTGTTTTTCTTCGTGCACTTGGTCTCTCAACAGATAGCGACATTTTAGAATTATTTGGTGATGAGCAGTATTTAAAAGCATCTATTGAGAAAGAGCCAGAAGATGAAAGAAATCATGATCGTGGTATCATCGAACTCTATAAAAAGATAAGACCAGGAGAGCAGTTGTCTGTTGATGCCTGTGAATCTTTATTTAGAAACTCTCTTTTTGATGCAAAGAGATATGATTTAGGTCGTGCTGGTAGATATAAATATAATAAAAAACTTCATTTCAAATATAGATTAAAAAATCAAGTTCTTGCTAAAGATGTAATAGATGAGAGCACTGGTGAAGTTCTTGCAAGAAAAGGAACAAAACTTGATGAAAATATCGCTACAGATATTCAAAACTCAGCAATACCGTTTGTCTATATAAAGGTAGAAGGTTCTGAAGAACCACAAAAAGTTCTATCTTCAATGATGGTTGATATTAATTCTTATGTAAAAGGTGTAAAACCTCAAGAATGGGATGAGATGGGTATATCAGAACTTGTATATTATCCTATCCTTAAAAATATTTTAGATGAAAATAAGAAAAATAAAGAAGGTAAAGAAGCATTACTTGAGACCATAGCAGAAAGAGCTCTTGAGCTTGTGCCAAAGCATGTCACAAAAGAAGACATACTTGCTTCAATTAACTATTTCTGTCATTTATCAAAAGGTGTAGGAAACACTGATGATATAGACCACTTGGGAAATAGAAGAATAAGAGCGGTTGGAGAACTTTTACAAAATCAATATCGTATGGGTCTTTCAAGACTTGAGAGAGTTGTAAAAGAGAAGATGGTGGCACTTCAAGTTGATGAAATGAATATCCCTGCACTTATCAATACTAAACCAGTGTCTGCAGTTATAAAAGAGTTCTTTGGTTCATCACAGCTTTCACAGTTCATGGATCAAAATAATCCTCTTTCAGAACTTACTCACAAGAGAAGACTTTCAGCACTTGGACCTGGTGGTATAAGTAGAGAGAGAGCAGGATTTGAAGTTAGAGACGTTCACTATACACACTATGGAAGAGTTTGTCCGATAGAGACTCCTGAAGGACCAAATATCGGTCTTATAAACTCACTTGCAACTTATGCAAGAATTAATAAGTATGGATTTATAGAAGCACCTTTTGTAAAAGTTGATAAGAGTGTTGACCCATTAAATCCAAGAGTTCTAGAGAGTAAGCCTGAAAATATCGTATATATGACTGCTGATGAAGAGGACAATTATCACGTTGCTCAAGCGAGTGAATTACTTGATGAGGATAGACATTTCAAAAATGCCAATGTATCTGGACGTTATAGAGAAGAAACTTCTTTATACAGAAAACAAGATATAGACTTTATGGATGTATCACCAAGAATGGTTTTCTCTGTAGCAACGAATATGATTCCATTCTTACAGAATGATGACCCTACCCGTGCACTTATGGGATCTAACATGCAGAGACAGGCTGTGCCACTTATGATTACAGAGTCTGCAGCAGTAGGAACAGGTATGGAGTTTAAAGCTGCACATGATTCAGGTGTGTGCGTTCATGCTGATGTAGATGGTGAAGTTACTTATGTGGATGCTAAAACCATAAGAGTAAAAGCTGATAATGGAGAAAAGAGAGAATATAATCTTCTTAAGTTCTCACGTTCTAACCAATCTAACTCTTACAATCAAAAACCAATAGTTAGTGTAGGACAAAAAGTAAAGGTTGGAGAAATTATCGCTGATGGTCCTTCAACTAACAAAGGTGAACTTGCCCTTGGTAAAAATCCTCTTATCGGATTTATGACTTGGGAAGGTTACAACTACGAGGATGCTGTCCTCATAAGTGAGAGACTTGTAAAAGAAGATGTATATACATCTATTCATATAGAAGAGTATGAGATAGAAGCAAGAGATACAAAACTTGGTCCAGAAGAGATTACAAATGATATAGCAAATGTTTCTCAAGAGACTTTAGCAAATCTAAACTCAGATGGTATTATCAGAATAGGTGCAGAAGTAAGAACTGGAGATATATTAGTTGGTAAACTTACTCCAAAAGGTGAACAAGATTTAACTGCAGAAGAAAAACTTCTTCGTGCGATATTTAAAGAAAAGGCAAAAGATTTTAGAGATACATCACTTAAGATGCCTCATGGTGCCTATGGAACAGTTATCGCCACAAGAGTATTTACAAGAAAAGCTGGAGATGCAGTTCCAGTAGGTGTGTCAACAAAGGTTCGTGTCTATGTTGCACAAAAGAGAAAAATAAGTGTTGGAGATAAGATGGCAGGAAGACACGGAAATAAAGGTGTTGTTTCTCGTGTACTCCCAGTTGAGGATATGCCATATTTACCAAATGGTCGACCACTTGATATAGTTTTAAATCCACTTGGTGTTCCATCTCGTATGAATATGGGACAAATACTTGAGACTCATTTAAGTCTTGCTTCAAAAGTTTTAGGCTTTGATATCTGTACGCCTACTTTCGAAGGAGCAAATGAAAAAGATATACAAGATACTTTAGAGATTGCAAATGATTATGCAAATATGGAGTGGGATGACTTCAAGAAAAAATATGAAAACATACTTGAAGCAGATGTTATAAAGTATCTTGGACAACATCTTGATAATAGGGACGAATGGAAAGGAGTTCCAATTAATAAAGATGGTAAAGTTCTTCTTCGTGATGGAAGGACAGGAGAATATTTTGACTCACCTACAACGATAGGATTCATGCATTACCTTAAACTCCATCACTTGGTTGATGATAAGATACACGCAAGATCAACTGGTCCTTACTCACTTGTTACTCAACAACCACTTGGCGGTAAAGCACAATTCGGTGGACAAAGATTTGGAGAAATGGAAGTTTGGGCACTTGAAGCTTATGGTGCCGCATATACTTTACAAGAAATATTGACTGTTAAGTCAGATGATATGGTTGGAAGAGTTAAGACTACCGAAAATATTATCAAAGGACAAAATATGCAAAAACCTACTGTCCCAGAGAGCTTTAAGGTATTACTCAAAGAATTACAAGCATTATGTCTTGACCTTACATTACTTGATAGTAAAGGAAATGAGATACCAGTACTTGAAAATCTATATGATCCAAGAGAAGAGATGAGAAAGTTTATGGAAGGTTCTGATAAGAGATATGCTACAGAGAGTGACTTTAAAGATCAAGGATTTTTCATACAGAAGGTAGAAGGAAATAAATTAGTAAATGAGGAAGGAGGTAGTGACGATGAGTAGAGAAGATAATTATAAGCCATTAGAGTTTGATGCGATTCGTATAGGTATTTGTTCTCCTGATAAGATATTGAAAGAATCACATGGTGAAGTAAAAAAACCCGAGACAATAAATTATAGAACACTTAAACCAGAAAAAGATGGTTTGTATTGTGAAAGGATTTTTGGACCAACAAAAGATTGGGAATGTCATTGTGGTAAGTATAAAAAAATAAGATATAAAGGTGTTATTTGTGATAAGTGTGGTGTTGAGGTTACAAAGAGTAGTGTAAGAAGAAGTCGTATAGGACATATCACTCTTGCGGCACCAGTATCACACATATGGTACTTTAAAGGTATACCTTCAAGAATTGGTCTCATATTAAATATGAGCCAGAGAAATCTTGAGAAAGTTTTATATTTTGCTGCCTATGTAGTTCTTGACCCAGGTGCAACTAATTTCCATAAACTCGATGTCCTTACAGAGAGAGAATATAATCAAGCAATAGAAGAGTATGGAGAAGAAGCATTTAGAGTTGGTATGGGAGCAGAGGCTATAAGAGAACTGCTTTGTGAAGTTGATTTATTAAAACTTGAAAAAGAACTAAAAGATGAACTTGTAGATGCTAAACTTCAGAAGAGAGCAAAAATCGTAAAGAGACTCGAAGTTGTTGAGGCTTTCATAAAATCAGGTAATCGCCCAGAGTGGATGATACTCACTGTTCTTCCAGTTTTGCCACCAGACCTTCGTCCTATGGTTCAACTTGATGGTGGTAGATTTGCTACTTCTGACTTAAATGATTTGTATAGAAGAATTATAAATAGAAATAACCGTCTTGCTAAATTGCTTGAACTTGGAACTCCAGAAATAATAGTAAGAAATGAAAAGAGAATGCTTCAAGAAGCAGTCGATGCTCTTATAGATAATGGTCGTAGAGGTAGAGCAGTAACTGGTCCAGGAAGTAAGGCTCTTAAATCACTTTCTGATATGCTTAAAGGTAAGCAAGGAAGATTTAGACAAAACTTACTTGGTAAGAGAGTTGACTTTTCAGGACGTTCAGTTATCGTCGTTGGACCAGAACTTAAGATATATCAATGTGGTTTACCAAAAGAAATGGCTATTGAATTATTTAAGCCATTTGTTATGAGAGAACTTGAGAAAAAAGGTCTCGTTAATAATATGACTGATGCCAAGAAAAAAGTTGAGAGACAAGTAGATATGGTATGGGATATCTTGGCTGATGTTATTAAAGACCATCCAGTTCTTTTGAACCGTGCTCCGACACTTCATAGACTTGGTATACAAGCATTCGAACCTATTCTTGTAGAAGGTAAGGCGATAAAACTTCATCCACTTGTATGTACAGCTTTTAATGCCGATTTTGATGGTGACCAAATGGCTATACATATTCCACTTTCACTTGAAGCACAAGCTGAAAGTAGATTTTTGATGTTATCTACTAACAATTTGTTAAAGCCATCAGATGGAGGAGTGGTTGCAGTTCCATCTCAAGATATGGTTTTAGGTATTTATTATCTTACACAGGAAAGACAAAATAGTAGTGGTATAGTTCGTTTATTCAAGTCTTATGATGAAGCACTATTTGCTTATGAGAATAAAGCAATCACACTTCAGGAAAAGATTAAAGTTCGTGTAGAGTCAAGAATAGGTAGAAAAGATGAGAATGGGAATATTGAGAAAGGCATAATAGAAACTACTGTTGGTCGTCTAATCCTAAATGAGATAATACCACAAGACTTGGGATTTGTAGATAGAAGCAAACCAGAGAATGAGTTCTTACTTGAGATAAATGGTTTAGTAAAGAAAAAAGAGTTAAAGAGTTTACTTGAAAGAATTATGGATGTCCATGGACCTGAAAAGATTGCACTTGTTCTTGATGATATTAAAGGTTTAGGATATAAGTATAGTACAAAAGCTGCCATGACTGTATCAATAGATGATATAAAAGTTCCAGAGAGTAGAGAGAGACTTTTAGCTGAAGCAGAAGATGCAGTCGAAGCAATAAGAAAGAATTATAGAAGAGGTCTTTTGACTGAAGATGAAAGATATCATGAGACGATAAGCACTTGGGAAAAGACTGATAAGAGACTTCTTGATGAAGAACTTTTCGTAGGACTTTCAGTTTTCAATAACATCTATATGATGGCAGATTCAGGTGCCAGAGGTAGTCGTGCTCAGATAAAACAACTTGCTGCAATGAGAGGAATCATGACTACAACCACTGGTAAGACTATAGAACTTCCTATCAAATCAAACTTCCGTCAAGGTCTTGATGTTCTTGAATATTTCATATCAGCTCACGGAGCAAGAAAAGGACTTTCTGATACTGCTCTTCGTACTGCTGACTCTGGATATTTGACAAGAAGACTTGTAGATATAGCACATGACTTGATTATCAAAGAAGATGATTGTTGTCATGATGGAAAAGAAATACCTTATATGGAAGTTTCTAAGTTTGAAGAAGGACCAGAGAAAATAGAATCACTTAAAGAAAGAATCACCGGAAGAGTTGTAGCAGAAACTATCATCGATAGCGAGACAGGTGAGACTATAATAGAAGCAAATAATTTAATAACTAAAACAATAGCAGATAAGATAGTAGCTGAACTTAATAAAACAAATAGAGATACAATCAAGATAAGAACAGTACTTTCTTGTAAATCAAAAAATGGTATTTGTTCACATTGTTATGGAGCAAATATGGCGACAGGTAAACTTGTCGGAATAGGTGAAGCAGTAGGAGTTATTGCGGCTCAAAGTATAGGTGAACCTGGTACACAGCTTACTATGAGAACTTTCCACACTGGTGGTGTTGCCGGAGGAGATATCACTCAAGGTCTACCTCGTGTAGAAGAGTTATTTGAAGCAAGAAAGCCAAAAGGTATGGCTATAGTGACAGAATATTCTGGAAAAGTAAAACTTACAGAAGATGGCACAAAGAGAGAAATCCAAATAATAGGTCCAGACAAGTTATCATTAAATGCAAAACCATATCTTATACCATTCGGATCACTTCTTAAAGTTAAAGATGGCGATATGGTTGAGGCAGGAGATCCACTTACAGAAGGTTCTATTGATCCACACGATATTTTAAATATACAAGGTGTGAGAAAAGTTCAAGATTATCTCTTGAAAGAAGTTCAGAAAGTTTATAGATTGCAAGGTGTTGAGATTAATGATAAGCATATAGAAATGATCGTTAGACAAATGCTTCGCAAGATGTTAGTAATAGATGCTGGAGATAGTAAGTTCTTACCAGATACAGCAGTAGATATAGTAGAGTTTGAGGAAGAAAATGAAAGATTAAGAGCAGAGGGCAAGAAAGAAGCAAAAGGTAAAGAGGAACTTAAAGGTATCACAAAAGCTTCTCTCACAACAGATTCTTTCTTATCAGCTGCATCATTCCAAGAAACTACGAGAGTATTGACAGAGGCATCTATCAATGGACGAATAGATAAACTTGAGGGCTTAAAAGAAAATGTAATTATCGGAAGGACAATACCTACAGGTACAGGTATGAAGAAATATCAAAATACTATGATATCTACAGAAGTTGATGAGAAAGTTGAAAATGATTTTGATAGTTTCGAAGTAAATCCAGATAGTATTTCTTATGAGGCAAAAGAATACAAGGTTCAATCAAATGATGATGAAGAATAATAAAATGAAATACTAGGAGGTATAATATGGCAAGTAATGGAAATATTTATTCTGAAGCAGGAGAACAGTATCATCTCAAAGTAAAACCAGGAGATGTTGGGGAATATGTAATTATTCCAGGAGATCCTAAAAGGTGTGAAAAGATAGCAAAATACTTTGATGATGCAAAGTTTATAGCAGATAATCGAGAGTACATAACTTATACAGGAACTCTAGATGGAGAAAAAGTTTCTGTATGTTCAACTGGTATAGGAGGTCCAAGTGCAGCCATAGCTATGGAAGAATTGACAAAAGTTGGTGCGAAGTATTTTATTAGAGTTGGAACTTGTGGTGGTATGGACATAAATGTTAAATCAGATGATATCGTAGTTGCTACTGGGGCGGTTCGTATGGAAGGAACGTCTAAAGAATATGCGCCTATTGAGTGGCCAGCTGTTGCAGACTTTGGAATTGTGAAGTCACTAGTTGATGCATCAAAAAAGCTTGGTTTTGAATATCATACAGGTGTTGTTGAATGTAAAGATAGTTTTTATGGTCAGCACTCACCGGAAAAATCACCAGTGTCTTATGAACTTCTGAACAAGTGGGATGCGTGGTGTAAACTTGGTTGTAAAGCATCTGAAATGGAGTCGGCGGCATTATTTGTTGTTGCAAATGCTTTAAATGTGAATGCAGGAACTGTTCTTCATGTGGTTGCAAATCAAGAAAGAGAAAAACTAAAATTAGATAATCCTGTATCTCATGACACAGATAAAGCAATTAAAGTTGCTATTGAAGCAATTAAACTAATGATTGCTGATAAAAAAGAAGGCGCCAATAAATATTAATTATCTATTTATGCAATTTTCAGTGAACAAAACTAATTGATAAGGAGTGTATCAATATGTATAAAGTAACAATGGGCGATAATGTTATTGAAGTAAATGAAGGGGCTACTTATCATGAACTTGCTTTGGAATATGAAAAAGAGCATGGTGTGATGCCATATTTGGTTCGCGTTGATGACACTGTAAAAGAGTTAAGGCGACATATAAGGCGTGATGAAAAGATAGAGTTTTTGTTTTTTGATAATGACACTGTAAGAGAGACATATACAAGAACAGCTATATTTATATTGCTTAAATCAATTTATGAAGCCTATGATAAAAAACTTGATGCTGGACTCAAGTTTAGAATTAAAAATGGATATTATTTTGAAGTTGAAGATGAAGAGATAACTGAGGAAAAACTTAAACTTATAAAGGAAAACTTTGATAAGACTGTTGAGAGCAAGTTTTTCATACAAAAGACCAGTTATCAAAAACAAGATGCTCTTGACATATTTAGGAAAAATAGGATGGAAGATGCTATGCTACTTTTCCAGTATAACTATAAGCCAGTTATAAATATAAGAACAATTGATTACTATGTAAAATACATAAATGGAATATTGTTATATGATACATCATATATTACACATTATGAATTACGGAAGTTTAAAAAGGGGATATTTCTTATTGTGCCAGATACAGAAGATGTAACAAAAGTTGAGTTCACAGACCCTGGCGAGAAAATATTTAATATTCATAATGTCTCTGTTGATTGGGCAAAGAAATTACAAATAAATACTGTTGGAAAACTTAATGATTCTATAGCTCGTGGCAATTTCAATGACCTTGTTATAATGACCGAGTCATTTCAAGATAAGTTAATTGGTGATATTGCGAGTGAAATAAAAAACTCTGGTAAGAGACTGATACTAGTTGCAGGACCATCAAGTAGTGGAAAGACTTCATTTTCACATAGACTTATGTATCATATGAGAGCAGTTGAGTTAAATCCATATCCTGTATCTTGCGACGATTTTTTCAAAGAAAGATCAGAAACTCCCGTAAAGGCAAATGGAGAGTATGATTTTGAAACTATAGATGCTGTGGATATTAATCTTCTAAATAAGACTTTAAATGGATTATTGAATCACGAAGAAACAGTCATACCGAGATTTGATTTTGAAATAGGAACAAAAACTTTTAAGAGAACACCATTAAAATTAAGTGACAATGATGTAATTATTCTTGAAGGAATACATTGTCTAAACCCAGCCTTATTATCAAATGTTGATCAGAACTCTATATATAAAATCTATATTTCTGCCCTTACTGAAGTATGTATAGACAATGCTAATCGTATCGCTACTTCTGATTTAAGACTTATGAGAAGACTTGTTAGAGATCAGAGAACTCGTGGTATAAGTCCGAAGACAACATTAAAATTATGGAAGAATGTACGAGAAGGTGAAGAAAAATACATTTTCCCATTTCAAGAAAGAGCGGATATACTAATTAATTCAGCACTAATATATGAGTTTAGTGTACTAAAATTAAAAGCACTTCCTATGCTTTATAGGCTTACTGAAGATAAAGAAGTATCTGAAATAGCAAGAAGATTAATAAAGATACTGAATTATTTCTTGGCAGTAGATACAGATGTTATTCCAAGGTATTCAATCATAAGAGAGTTTATCGGCAATAGTGTTTTGGAGGTCGGATAATAGAGATGGATTTAAAAACTACTCTTAAAGTATGTTTTATAGTTGCAATTGAAACTATATTCTGCTTTACTCCGCTTGGGACTATTCCGATTGGTCCTATAGCGGCTACACTTTCAATGGTTCCTGTGGTTATTGCATCTCTTACTTTTGGTAAAGGAATTGGTATGTTACTTGGGGGAATATTTGGCTTATACAGTTTTATATACTGGACATTTATAATGCCATCATTTCCTACAGCATTTTTATTTACACCATTTTCAGAAACAGCAATGTATAAAGGAAATATTGGAAGTTTGGTTATATGTTTTGTGCCACGTATATTGGCGGGGCTTACACCTATAGTTGTATCTGATATGTTTACAATGTCAAGTAATAATGATAACAGCTTTAAAGGGGATGTCGTAGGGTCGATAGTTGGCAGTATGACAAATACAGTATTGGTATTAGGTCTGATATTAGTATTTTTTGGAAGAGAATATATAACTATTGTAGAAAAAAATATTTTAACTGTGCTTGGTATAACGATAATTAAAAATGGCATACCTGAAGCAATAATTTGTGCAGTGGTTTGCCCTGTAGTTGTGAGAGCATTAAGAAATATTTGATGGAAAGAACAAGAGGGAAATTATATATAGTTTCAACACCCATAGGGAACTTAAGCGATATAACTTTTCGTGCTATAGAAGTTTTGAAGAGTGTAGATTTGATAGCAGCAGAGGATACAAGACATACAAGAGAACTATTAAATCATTTTGAAATTAGTACAAAATTGACATCATATCATGAGCATAATAAATATGAAAAGTCGGATATAATTTTATCTAAATTAAATAGCGGTAAAAATGTTGCGATTGTGTCAGATGCTGGGACACCTATAATATCTGATCCAGGTGATGAATTAGTTAGAAAAGCCATAGATGAAGAAATAGATATTACGGCAGTTCCTGGGAGTTGTGCGGTAATAAATGCTCTTGTCTTAAGTGGGTTAAATGCAAAAAGTTTTTTGTTTGTGGGCTTCATTTCTGACATAAATAAAAAGAGAAAAGAACAATCTGGTGAAATAAAGCAAGAGACAAGGACAATGATTTTTTATATATCACCACATAATCTTTTGAAAGATCTCAAATTTCTAATAGAAGTTTTGGGAGAAGATAGAAAAGCTTCTTTGTCAAGAGAGATGACAAAAATCCATGAAGAGACAAAAAGAGGCACTCTAAAAAATATATATGACGAGTATAGCAAGAGAGAGATAAAAGGTGAGTTTGTACTTGTAGTTGATGGTATAGATAAGGCAGTGATAAAAGAAGAAACTGCAAATAGTTGGATAAATATAAGTATAAAAGATCACTACGATAAGTACATAAGTGAAGGCTTGTCAGATAAAGAAGCGATAAAGAAAGTGGCATTAGATAGGAATGTAGATAAGAGACAAATCTACAAAGAATTGAAAGTAAAATAGGAGAATGATATGGTTGCAAAAAAAAGTTTAAGTAAGAAAATAGTAAAAGCTAAACCAAGTAAAACTTTAAAATCTAAAACTAATAAACCAGCAAAAACTGGTAAGCAAGTAAAAGCAACTAAAACAAACAAATCTATAAAGACAAAGAAATCATCTAAAACTGAAAAGGTTACTAAAAAAATAAAATCTACAAACTCTTCAAAAGTCACAAGCAAGAAGAATATTAAAGTTGATAAAAAGTCAATAAAACAGAGTAATGCTCTTGAGAGAAAGAGAGATAAATTAATTTCCGCTTCAAATGATAATATTGATGAGAATGAAGAATTATCAAATGATGCCCCAATATCCTTTAACTTTAAAGGAAAAGAGAAGGATCTCGTAAAGAAGTTAAAAGAAGAGGAAGATGTATTTATAGAAGAAGATGATGACAATAAAGACCCAGAAGGACCTAAAGATGAAGAAGAAATAATTGCTGATGAGTTTGATGAATCAGAAGAAGTAATAAGTGGTCAGGATGATATATTTGAAGGTGTAAGTCTTGATGACCCAGTTAGAATGTACTTAAAAGAAATAGGACAGTATTCTCTTCTTACAGTTGAGAGAGAAAAAAGACTTGCGAAAGAAAAACAAGATGCACAAGTACTGTTAAGAAGAAAAAAACTTGATGAGCAATTACCTATTGATAAGGGACGTGAGATTAAGCTAACCGAAGAAGAACGCAAGATTGTAAAAAGGGGTGAACTTGCTCAAGAAGTTTTGATTAAGTGTAATTTAAGACTTGTGGTTTCAATTGCAAAGCGATATATCGGTCATGGTCTTTCACTACTTGATCTAATTCAAGAAGGTAATCTTGGTCTTACAAGGGGTATTGAAAAGTTTGACTATAAGATGGGATTTAAGCTCTCAACTTATGTAACTTGGTGGATTAGACAGGCAGTATCAAGAGCACTTGCTGATCAAAGTAAGACGATAAGAATACCAGTTCATATGGTTGAAACCATAAATAGATTAAATAAGGAAAAGAAAAAACTTACAGCTGAACTTGGATATGAACCATCAATTAAGCAACTTGCAAAAGGTATGAAGATGAGTGAAGAAAAGGTTGAAGAAGTCATACAGATTGCTATGGACCCAATCTCACTTGATAAACCAGTTGGTGATGAAGATGATTCTATCGTGGCTGACTTTATAGCAGACCAAAATGTTATCTCACCAGAAACTAATGCAGAGAGAGTAATGTTAAAAGAAAAAATACAGGGTCTTCTTGATGGTTTAAAGGATAGAGAGAAAAAAGTTCTTGTACTACGTTTTGGCATAGAAGATGATCATCCAAGGACATTGGAAGAAGTTGGTAAAGAATTAAAAGTTACGAGAGAACGTATAAGACAGATAGAAGATAAGGCTTTAAGGAAACTTAAGATTAGAGCAAGAAGTTTACAAGATATAATTAAGTAATAATTACTCATGAGGGAATTATGAATAGTTTAGATGAAGATAAAAAAGTACGACTAATAATTGGCAATCATGGATCAGGTAAAAGCGATTGGTTATACAATCGCTTTATTGATATTTCAAGACAAAAGGATAAATCAAAAATTAATTTTGAGAATAAATTATATTTGGTTGTTCCAGAGCAAGATACTAATGATAAACAGCGACTTCTTATGAAGTATTTTGAAAAATACGGTAGTGGGATATTAAATGTTGACGTTGTATCATTTGATCGACTTGCTCACAATGTATTTGATTTACTAGGCATTGAACCGGAAAAAGAAAATGTCATTGATGATTCTGGAAAAACGATGATACTTTCGCAAGTTATAAAAGAACTATGCAGATCTAATAAGATAAAATATTATGGCAAGATGATAAATAAAATTGGATTTGCAAAAAAGATGACGGAAGCGATGTCTGAAATCTATTCGTATAACCTAATAGTTGAAGAGGACAATAAAATTATAGAAGACAAGCTTAAGAAGATTATAGATGAGTTTCAAAATAATAATAGCCTAATGTCAAATAAATTATCTGATTTAAGAGAAATATATTTGTCATTTACTTCAAAACTTCGAAATCTTAATTATTCAATAAAAGAAACAAAATACTCATTATTAAATAAAGTCATCAATGATGCAAAGCAGTTATTTGAAAATGCGACAGTTGCATTTGAAGGTTTTACTGGTTTCACACCTATACAACTTGATATTTTCAAGAAGATAGTTGCGATGTCTAACCAAACATTTGTCGTAATTGATTACAGAAATGAGAATTCAAATGAAAGAATTAAGAGCCTTTCTGACATCATTCCAAACGATATAAGAGATGAAGAGAACTCTGTATTTTATTTGAGTAAGAAGTTTGTAAGTGATATAGTAAAAGACCTTAAAGATGAAGTTGTTATAGAGAATTATAATGATCAGAATGTATTATATAAGTATAAGGGCGATGATAAAAATGATTTAAGATTTTTAGAGAAAAATATCTTTAATTATAATAATAATGAATCTTTGGACATTGTGCCTAAAAACATAACTATATATGAGACAAAAAATGCTGAAGATGAGATAGTTAATGTTGCCCACTTAATTTTAAAAAGCATAATGGATAACAACAAATCAAGTGGTAGTGATGAAAGAAACAAACTGCGATATGGGGACATAAGAATTGTAGTCCCAAATGTTGAAGAGTATTCTGACAAGATAATCAGTGTATTTAGAAAATATGATATACCTTTATTTATTGATGATTCAAAAAGTATATTGAATTCGCCATATGTTGAAGCCATACGTTCTGCACTCAATGTAGTATCTTCTAATTTTTCGTATGATAGCGTAATGAGATATATTAATTCAGGGATTTTTGAAAAGAACTCCAACATTTTTGAGTTAGATAATTTTATAAGAGAGTATGGCATAAGAGGTGTATCAAGGTATAGAATTGGTTTTGAACCAATTTTAAGTTATAGAGTAAATATATTAGAAAATGAATTAAAAAAAGAAACTGATGCTGATAAGAGAGTAGAATTACAAAAATCTATCGATCATTTAAAAGAGAAGAATAAAAAATTAATTGAGACAAAAGAAAAACTATTTAATCCACTTATTAAACTATATAATGAGATAAAATGTAATGAAGACGATGAAAAAACTTATAAAACAGTGAATACATATATTGAGAGCTTAAATAGTTTCACAAGTGAAATTCAACTTGATGAACGC
Organism: Lachnospiraceae bacterium; assembly: GCA_017634065.1. GTDB lineage: Bacteria > Bacillota > Clostridia > Lachnospirales > Lachnospiraceae > UBA3633. The sequence continues at coordinate 26,742 of JAGBOC010000021.1, forward strand.
TTTAATAATTTGCTATATAGTCTTGAAACATTGCAACTTGAAGATGATATTAGAAATTCAGATGAGTTCAAAAATGATAATAGAGACTATGATAAAGAAGACTTTTCATCTAAACTAAAGATTAAAAGTAAAAGCAGAAGAAGTTATAAGTATAGATTTGGAAGTAATTTCCAGATAAGTGTATTAAATAAGAGCGTAGAAGTTAAAAACAAAACTGTAGATACAATAAAGAAAATATTTAGTAGTGATACTGATTGTATTAGTTTAGTTGATTTTAGAAATCTGTTTGACATAGGATTTACAGATATTGAGATTAAAGTGATACCGGAGGCTTTAGATCAGGTTATCGTGGGTGACTTGATGAGATCTAGATTTGATAATCCTAAAATAGAGATTTGCCTTGGATTTAATCAAAGCAAGGTACCAGCAACTACTGAAGATAACTCATTAATCGATGATAATATGAGGGATTTGTTTAAGAAATTAAGCATTGATATATCACAAACTACTTACGAGACAGCACTAAATCAAAGGTTATATCTGTATCTTTTACTTACAAATCCTACAGATAAATTGATTATCTCATATCCAAGATTAAATATAGGAAAAGTTTCTGATGAGAAATCATCAGTAATTGATTTGATTCAAAGGCTTTTTGGGAAAATTGCTTTTGATGCTAATAATGAGAAAAAGTTTGTAACAAATTTGGAAATTAAAAAAGCTGATAAGTATTCATTAGGCTTTTATAATGATGCTGATTTATATGATTATATAGCAGAAAATATGCAGAACTTAAGACGGGAGTATAATAGCACTGAAAAGAATGATATTCAAAGCATTGAAAACATTCCTGTAAAAAAAGCGATAAAGTATTTATATGAAAAGGATAGTGAAGAGTTTAAATACAGATTTAATACCGTTTTTAATAGAACAGCTGACAAAAATGAATACAATTTAGATGATAAATTGGCACAGGATATTGTAAATGAGGTGCGAAATGGGAAGCCATCAAGTGTCTCATATATTGAAGGATATAATAAATGCCATTATAGACATTTCCTTGAAAGAACCATTAAACTTTCAGAAAGAAAAAATTATGAAATATCTTCTATGGATTTAGGAACCTATATCCATAGAATCTTGGAATTATTTTATAAGAGACATAAGCAAGATGTTATTAAAAAAAGCATTGCAGATAATTCTATTGATGTAAAACTTGATGAGTGCATTAGTGAGGCAACAGAAGATAATTTTAGTTTCAAAAATTTGAAAAATGGCGAAGAAGTTTTTTATGGTGAGAATAAGCTTAGTGTGATAAAAAATATGGTAAGAAAGTTAGTTAAGTTCACTATAAATTATCTTTCTAAAATTAATGATCAGTCAAAGTTTACTACAAATGCTACCGAAGAAGAGTTTGAAGAAAAAATCAATGATGTGGAAATATCATTTACAGGAGTTGTGGACAAAATAGAAACATATACTGAAGATAATAAGACATATTTTGAAATTATAGATTATAAGAGTGGCAAGAAGCGTAAAAGTATAAGCTTAAAAAATATTGAAGATGGGACGCAGATACAGCTTTTAATGTATCTTGACTATTGGAAAAACTTTAAAGGTCATAATGTTGAAAAGATTATACCTTGTGGGGCTTTTTATATTTGGATTGAGGAACCTATTATAATGCTTGATTCTGTGAGTGATATAAATAAAGTCAATGACAGAATCAAGTCCGAACTTCAATATGTTGGTCTTATCAATCAAAATGAAGAAATACTAAAAATTGTAAGTCCTAACTTAAAAGTATCTGGTAAACCCAAAGGCTATAAAGATAAGCAAACGGGACTTTTTATTTCAGGTGAGTCTTATAAAAATGAAGGAGACAGTAAATCTGCCACTGAAAATGTGATTGAAGATTTAATTAAAAACGTTCATGAAAATATAAAAGTTGCAGTAAATAATATCAATAAAGGAATCATAGAACCAACTGGAGATAAAATTGAATGTTCGTATTGCCCATATATCAGCATTTGTAAAGGCGATAAAGTTTACTCTGAAGAAGATGAACATAGTAACGATTATAGTGAAGAATAAAGTATGTAGGAGTCAAAATGGCGTTAAAAGGTAAACAATTAGAAGTTTTAGCTCATAACTTTGATAAAAACTTGCTTGTGACAGCAGCTGCAGGTTCTGGTAAAACAAGAGTTTTAACAGAAAAAATAATTCAGATGATAAAAAATGACGAAGATGTCTCTTTAAGAGATATTTTAGTTATGACTTTTACAGTAAAAGCAACGCAAGAAATGAAGTCTCGTATAAAGAAGAGTATTGATGATGAGATTGAAAGAATTACTAAAGAGTTAGACAATGTTAATGATAATGATTTAAAAAAGGGATATGATAAGATTAGAAATAAACTCATTAAAGAGAGTTCTATGATTCAAAATGCGAATATAACGACTATTGACTCTTTTTGTAAGAGCATTGTTGAAAAGTATTATAGTGTTTTATCAGATAGTGATGGATTATATAAGAACTTTGACCCAATGTATAGAATTGCAGATGAAAAAGAACTAAGTGTCCTATATGATGATGTCTTAAATGATTTATTGGAGGAAGAAGTATATGCTAATTTAGAAGAATATAAAGAATTTGTTGACACATATTTTAGGAAAGATGGAGATTATATAATTAAAGAAAAATTATTTCTAAAGGCATATGATTTTCTAAATACAATTCCGAAACCTATTTCTAAAATAGAAGATTGGCTAGTAAATTATGGAAAAAATAATGATAAATATATTGAAGATATCAATAGCGAACTATGTGAAAAAATTGAAAAGAGTTTTAATTTTTTAGAAGATAAAGAAACAAATGAAACGATATCGTCAATAGTTAAAGCCATTATCAAATGTTATAATGACAAAGTTGATAAACTTACAGATGAGTATATAAAAAGTCATAAAAACCCTGAAGCAAACTATGAATTAAGAAATAAGCTTAATGCTCTTATCCAATCTCTTAATGATATTACATTAATTTTAAGTAAGGTTTTAAGTCATAAGAATAGTTTTGATGACTTTTTTTCTGAAATGAAAAAAGATAGTTTATATTTAAACTTAAATGAAACTGAACTTTTGGCAAAGACAAAAATCAATATAGATGGATATGAATCTTATAAAAATGCTTTTGAGAAATGTATCCCAGCTTTTGAACCATTTATAATGAGAAGTATTAGGATTAATGAACTAAAATACAATAATAACGAAAATGAAAAAATATTTCTAAAACTGATTAAAAAGTTTTATATAAAGGTTGTTGAGGAAAAAGTTAAAAAGAATATATATGCGATTTCGGATTATGCAATACTTGCATATGAAATACTTGATTCAAAGAATGATGACGTTATAAATGAGATTAGAAATAAATATAAGTATATATTTATAGATGAATATCAAGATACAAGTTTTATTCAAGAAGCAATACTTCTTAAGATTTCAGGTGAAAATAATCTTGTGATGGTTGGTGATGTTAAACAAAGTATATATGGTTTTAGGAATGCCGAGCCAAGTATATTTCTTGATAAGATAGATATAGCAAATGGCAAAATATCTTCGCCAGATAAAAGAGAGTATAAGCTTATAAGTATGAATCGCAATTTTAGAAGTAGCGAAGTAATAATAGGCTTTATCAATCAGCTTTTTGATGAAATCATGACTTCCGACTTTGCTAAAATTGATTATAAGACTGAAGGGAGGATGGAGGCAGATAAGGATAAATGTGAGGAAGAGGATGCCAAAGATAAGGAAGCAGGTAGACTGTATGATAAAAAAGTTGAAGTTCATGTAGTATGTAATGAAAAACTTTATAACTATAATATTGAACTAAACAAATTAAGAGAAATGCAAGGCATTTACGAGAAAGAATTGTCTGATAAGAATGATACTTTAAAAACTGAAGATAATGAAGATACTAAAACGAAAATACAAAATGAAATTAGTGAAGTAACTGCACAAATAAATACTATTAAAGAACAAAAGAAGGTTTTAAAGGATAAGTATAAAGGTCTTACTGATGAAGTAGATGATGAGGATACACATGATGCTGAAAGTGATACAACTATTTCTGACGGCGTAAGTACTTCTGCAAATGAGGTTGAAGCAGAGTTTGTAGCAAGAAAGATAGAAGATTTAGTAAATAACTGTGGATTTAAGTATAAGGATATTGCTATATTATTTAGATCATTTTATAGTAAGGCTGATGTGTATATTGAAGCACTTGCGAGGCACAACATTCCAGTATTTTCAGTTATGAAAAAAGGTTTCTTTGGTAGGACAGAGATTGTATTGATGCAAGATATTTTGAGTGTGATTGACAATGAACAGCAAGACATACCACTTGTGAATGTGTTATGTTCTAATTTATTTGGACTAACCAATGATGAAATTGCATTTATAAAGTTAATGGGTCTTAAGCTAAAAAGTGGGTCAAAGTTCATAAATAGTGTGAGATTATCTTATAATTCTTTGCCTTATATTAGTGATGATAATTTTAAAAACACAGTTCAAGAAAAATATGAGTTTAAGATAAGAAATCTTAAAGAGTATTATAAATATAAAGAATTGAAACTTCTAAATGATGGCATTCTGACTGATGAAAAAAAAGCAGAGTTAAGCGGAGCACTTTCAAAGTCAGAAGAGTATTTGACAAGTAAAATGAAGAGGGAACTTGATGATATTGGCAAGTACAAAAAAGAAGCAATCAAATATACTAATAATATCAATTTTGATGATACTTATAATAAACTTAAACTATTTATTGAAAAATTTGATATGCTTCGAACATCGGCAAGATACTATAGTATAAAAGAACTTATTGAACTTATTTATGATGAGCTTGATATAAAAAACGTAATGTTATCAATGAATGATGGCATTATAAGAGTAGCAAACTTAGAAGTGCTTAAGGATTTGGCTACAGGTTTTGAAAGTACATCATTTGTTGGGCTATTTAACTTCCTTCGGTATCTAGAAAAAATCAAAGAGTTAAATAACGATCAAGGTCTAGCAAATGTAAGTGATGAAAATGATGATGTAGTTAGAATTATGACTATTCATGCATCAAAGGGTTTAGAGTTTAACTGTGTATTTTTATGTGGCACATCAAGTAGTTATAATCTAAAAGATTCTAGTAGGAGTCAAAGACTGCAAGTTGACATAGAAAATGGTTTGGCACTTGATAATATTAATCTTAAAAAGCATTATAATGTTGAGACACCTAAAAAACGTATGATTAGCAATGACAAGAAGTATAAAGTATTTCGTGAAGAAATGAGAATGCTATATGTCGCACTTACAAGAGCGAAAAGGAAATTAATTATTACTGGTGCTGTTGACGGGAGACCTGGAATATTTAATAAATTATATGTAGATTTTAATAGTTCTTACACACAAAAATACAAAAACTTTGTACCTGAAAGTATGGATAGTACTGTAGAAGATAAAAGTGATACAAAAGATGCTAAAGTTTTGAATAGTGCTATTACAGATAATGGTCAAGATGTGATAGACCTGACAAAGTGTGATTCATACATAAAGTTGATACTTTCTGCTATTAAAAATCCTTCAAAGTATTGTGAAATATATCGTCAGATAATAACTATGGATGAAGCAGAGGTGACAAATAAGACAAATTTGACACTAAAAAAAGTAATAGATGAAAGTATAGATGAGCAAAGTGAACTTGATAAGATAAAGAGTGATGCACGTTCTGTAGGTTTAAAGGGACTTGTAGATAACTTGCAGAAAGAGGTCTTGGATGAAAATATTGATAATTTCAAATATGATTATAATGAATTAAAGAAGATTATCAAACCAAAGTTTTCAGTATCGGAAATTAAGAAGGAGCATTATGAATCTAAAATAGAGAGGCGTTTAGAAAAAAATAATAAAGGTGCTGAAAGTACTGGTTATTATAACAGCACAAGCATAGCAGAGAATAAACAACAAGACAAACAGAGAAAAGATTCAACAGATGTCGGAAATATTTACCATAGAGTTATGCAGTTTTATAACTTTTCAAAAATAGATGATGAAAACGAGATTACAAAACTCGTAAAGTTTACAGATAAGAGTAAGTCGATAGATTTGATTAAGCAGATTAAGGAAAAGGTTAATCTATTTCTTGAATCTGATATAGGAAAGAGAATGCAGAAGGCTTACGAAAGTGGAAAACTTTATCGCGAATATAAGTTTATGAAACTATTTACTCATAATCAAGTAAAGGAAATGCTTGAAAAGTTTGGTGTCAAAGGCATTGAAAGTATAGAAGGCATTGCGAAAGATGAGAAAAATATAGTTATTCAGGGTATTGTTGATGCATTTTTTATAGAAAATGACAAGATAATAGTTGTAGACTATAAAACAGATGGACTAAAGAATAATTATGTTAATGAAAAAGAATTAGTTAGTAACTATAAAGTTCAACTTGATTTATATGCAGAAGTTTTGCATGAATTATCTGGTTATGATGTTAGCGATAAATACTTATATTCATTTACTAATAATGAAAAAATCGTTATTGACTAATTAACTTTAATTTTTAGTTTTTATACTTATAGGAGATTAGATGATTATTAGTGGATTACAAAAGGTTACACTTTTAGATTACCCAGAGCATATTGCTTGTACTATATTTCTGGGACATTGTAATTTAAGATGTCCATTTTGTCATAATATGGAACTTGTGACAAACCCAGAACACTTTCCTACATATACTATACAAGATATAATCAGCTTTTTAAAAGAGAGAAAAGGTAGATTAAATGGTGTAGCAATCACAGGTGGAGAGCCTCTACTAAATACTGACATAGTAGATTTATTAAAACCTATAAAAGAACTTGGTTATCCAATTAAACTTGATACAAATGGTTTCTTCCCGGATATGATAGAGAAACTTATTGATGAAAAACTTGTCGATAAGTTTGCAATGGATATAAAGTCGGGATTTACAAATTATTTAAAGGTTTGTGGTATTAATGAAAATGCAAAAATAGATAATTGGCAGGAGCATATAAAAAAATCAATAAACTTGCTTATGAATAAAGCATTAGATTATGAGTTTAGGACAACTTGTGTTAAAAATCTACATACTGATGATGATTTTTATGAGATTAAAGAAATGATAAAGGGTGCTAAAAATTATTTTTTGCAAGACTATAAGTCAGCACCAGATATGGAGAAATTACCATTTAGTCCATTTTCGAAAGATGAACTTATGCACTTTGCTGATATCGTAAGAGATAGTGTTGAAAATATAGAAATTAGAGGAATATAGATATTTAAAAAAGTTTTTAATGTGACTTTAGTTAATAATTTAGGAGGTTTATATGAAAAGTTTCTTTAATGAGTTTAAGACATTTATTATGAGAGGTAATGTACTTGATATGGCAGTCGGTGTAGTAATTGCAACTGCATTTGGTAAAATCACAAATAGTTTAGTGAATGACATTATTATGCCAATTATTGGGAAATTAGTTGGTGGAGTTGATCTAAGCTATTTGAATATAAAAATCCAGGATGCAATACTTGATGCCGAAGGAAATGTGACTAAAGAAGCAATCAATATAGGAATTGGTACATTTCTTGTCACAATCATAGACTTTTTAATTATAGCATTTGTGATATTTGTTGTCATCAAAGCTATAAATAAGGCATCTGAAAAATTGATAAAGAAGAAAGAAGAGGAAGAGGCACCTAAAGGACCAAGTACTGAAGAACTACTTACAGAGATATTAACTGAAATCAAAAAGAAGTAAGTCATTAATATAGTTACATAAGGGAGAAAAAATGGATAAAAAATATATTGAATTAATCAATAAGGCTTTTGAGATAAGAAAAAGTGCATACACTCCATATAGCCATTATAAAGTAGGAGCGTCAGTTCTTTGCAAGAATGGGAAGGTTTATCTCGGTTGCAATATTGAAAATGGAGCATTTAGTCCTACAATCTGTGCTGAAAGAACAGCCTTTGTAGAAGCAGTAAAAAATGGCGAAAGAGATTTTGAAGCAGTAGCAATTGTGACTGGGCATGAAGATGCTTCAGTTACAGAAATGGGCTCACCATGTGGAGTATGCAGACAGTTTATGAGTGAGTTTTGTAAAGATGATTTTAAAATTATTATGACTAAAATGAGTCGAGATGGAGAATTATTAGATAGTAAAATGTTTACTATGAATGAAATATTGCCAGATAGATTTACACTGAATAGTTAATATGAAACATGTGGATATATGGACAGATGGTGCTTCAAGAGGAAATCCAGGACCTGGGGGTTATGGAGTTGTATTAAAATATTTTGATAAATCTGGTTCCTTACATAGAAAAGAATTGAAAGAAGCATTTCAAAATACAACTAATAATAGAATGGAAGTTATGTCAGCAATAGTAGCTCTACGTGAACTTAAGGAAAGCTGTGAGGTGACTTTAACTTCTGATTCAAAATATCTTGTAAATGCATTTAATGAAAAGTGGATTGATACTTGGATAAAAGAAGATTTTAGAAGAGGTAAGGCAAACGAAGTAAAGAATATAGAACTTTGGGAAGAATTAATAGATTTAACTAAAAAGCATAAAATAACATTTGCTTGGGTAAAAGGTCATTCTGACAATGTAGAAAATGAAAGGTGCGATCAACTTGCAAATGAAGCGATGGATGATTTAAAAGCCAATAATTTGAAATAAGGGTATAAATATAGTATAATCAAAGTTGCTATTAAATGAGTTTTATTATCATAAAGTAAGGAGAGTATTAGTATGGAGAGAGTTTTGAACTTTGCAGCTGGACCAGCAACTATGCCAATTGAAGTTCTAAGTAACATTCAAAAGAATTTGTGTAATTACAATGAAGAGGGTTTATCCGTAATGGAAATGAGCCATCGCTCCAAAACTTATGATAGAATCATAAATGACACAAAGAATAGTTTAAAAGCAATACTTAATCTAGATGATAATTTTGAAATATTGTTTTTGCAAGGTGGAGCAAGTACACAGTTTGCTATGATACCACTAAACCTTGCTGATGAAAATGATTTAACATATTATGCAGTTACTGGTAATTTTGCTAGTAAGGCCTTTGAAGAAGCAAAAAAGTGGACAAATGCAGTAGATATAACAAATTCAAAATCTGATAAGTATAAATATATACCAGAGATAAATAATTCCAAAATTGACAAAAAAGCAAGATATTTACATATTACTGCAAATAATACAATATTTGGAACTATGTATGATAAACTTCCAGAGGTTGATGTGCCACTTGTTGCTGACGTAAGTTCAAATGTTTTGGGAAAAGATTATGATTATACAAAGTTTGCACTTGCCTATGCAGGAGCACAAAAAAATCTTGGACCTGCTGGGCTTACTGTAGTGATAATTAATAAAAAGTTTATAAGAGAAGATTTAAGTAACAAAGTGCCTACAATGCTTCGCTATGATATACATGCAAAAAATAATTCAATGTATAACACACCACCAACATTTGCTATTTATGTGGCTGGAGAGATGTTTAAATGGGTTATGAAGGAGGGCGGAGTAAAGGCACTTGAAGAGAGAAATATAAAAAAAGCAAGACTATTATATGATATACTTGATAACTCAACATTTTATATACCATTTGCTGATAAAAAATCAAGGTCAATTATGAATGTGACATTTAATCTTCCAACTGAAGAGCTTGAAGCAAAGTTTGTAGAGGAAGCACGAAATGAAGGTATGATTAATCTAAAAGGTCATAGAGTTTTAGGCGGTATCCGTGCTTCAATCTATAATGCTATGACATTTGATGGAGTTAAGAAACTTGCGGAGTTTATGCAAACATTTGAAAAAAATAATAGATAGGAAGGTAATATCATGTATACAATTAAAACTTATAATAAAATTAAAAACTTATTAGGAAGTAATTTTACTTTAGATGAGAATGCAAAAGAATATGATGCAATTATGGTGCGTTCTGCAGACCTTAAAGAAGAAGTATTTTCTAAAAATTGCCGTGCAATAGCAAGAGTAGGAGCAGGAGTAAATAATATTCCTATAGATAAGTGTACAAGTCTTGGTATCGCTGTATTTAATACACCAGGTGGAAATGCTAATGCAGTAAAAGAACTCACTATATGTGGGGTAATAGGAATATCAAGAAATATTAAACCATCAGGTGACTGGTTAAATAGCATAAAGAATGAAGATATTGATTTATCAAAAACTGTTGAAAAAGAAAAAAGTAAATATGTTGGTTCTGAAATACTTGGGAAGACACTTGGAGTAATTGGTCTTGGTCAAGTTGGAGGAAAAGTTGCGAAAGTTCTTCATAATCTTGGTATGAATGTGATAGGTTATGATGCTTACTTAAATCCTCATCAGAAGCAAGATTTAAAACAATATGTGGAAATAGTTGATGACATTGATGTGATTCTCAAGAAGGCTGATTATATATCACTTCATATGGCTACAACAAATGAGACAAAAGGTTTTGTGAATAAGTCAAGAATTGAAAAGATGAAAGATGGTGTCTTTATAGTGAATTATGCAAGAGGCGAGTTAGTAAATCACGAAGACCTAATAGATGCACTTAGAAGTGGCAAAGTAAGAGCTTACGCCACAGATTTCCCTACGAAAGAGGAGTTATTATTGCCAAATGTTTTAGCAACTCCACACTTAGGTGCGAGTACAACTGAAGCTGAAGACAACTGTGCTGCAATGGCTGCTTCAGAAATGAAGGAGTTTTTAGAAAATGGAAATATTGAGAACTCAGTTAATTTTCCAAATGTTAAGATAGCAAGGTCAACAGGTGCGAGAGTCACAGTTTTACATAAGAATCAAGTTGGTATGCTTGAGCAAATCACAAATAAGATAGCGGATTTCAAGTTAAATATTGAGGGACTTGCAAATAAGGGAAGAAATGATATAGCCTATACAATTTTAGATTTTTCTGGCAGTGTCCCAGAAAGTATTGAAGATAAAATTAAAGAAATACCGGATGTCATTTCAACAAGAATTATTATGTAGTTAAACTTTACTAATGGGAAAATCATTAAGTGAAAAATTAAATGAAGTAGGATTAAAGATTCCACATATATTATTCCCAAAAGAAGGGATTAATCTAACGAAGTTTGCATGTATTGCTACAGATCAGTATACTCAAGATCTTTCATATTGGGAGAGAGTAAAGAAGTTTGTGGGTGATGAACCATCTACCTATAATCTCATTTATCCTGAAGCTTACTTGGAAAGAGATTTAATAAGTAGCGGAAATAATTTTGAAGATGTACTAAATAAAAAAATTGCATCAATAAATGAAAATATGGATAAATACTTATCAAGTGGTATATATGAGGACATAGGTGAGTGTTTTATATTTGTTGAAAGAAAAGCAAGAACTGTAAACCGCAGAGGATTGATTGTAGCAATCGATCTTGAAAAGTATGACTATAATGAAGGTGCAAAAAGCCTGATTAGAGCTACAGAGCGAACAGTTAAAGAGAGACTAGTAGTCCGTAAACAAATAAGAGAAAAAGCAAGTCTTGATATACCACACATATTAGTACTTATTAATGATCCGGATGATAAACTTTTTAAGAAAGTTGAGAGTATAAAGTTTTCTACTTTTTTTAGAATGACTGGTGAATCTAAAAATGATATCTTATATGATTTTGATTTGATGGAAGATAGTGGATATATTAAGGGATATAGAATTGCTGATAAGAATGACATTGAAGAATTAGCAGACATTCTTTTAGATTTAAAGAATAATTCAAATGATGGTATGCTATATGCAGTTGGTGATGGTAATCATTCTCTTGCATCCGCGAAAGATATATATGAAAAAACTGGAAGAGGAAGGTTCGCATTAGTTGAATTAGTAAATATTCATGATGATGGTTTGGCTTTTTATCCGATACATCGATTACTCATAAATGTCGATAGAAAAGATTTTATCAGTAAAACTGGTGTAGACCCTGATAATCCACCGCCACTTCAAGATTTACAAAAGATACTTGATGATTATGGATGTAAAATAGATTATATACATGGTAAAGAAGAATGTATAAATCTTGGCAAGAAAGAAGGAAATATAGCGATTACTTATGATAAGTTTTCATATGAGACACTATTTGATGATGTTATAAAACATGGTTCTCTTTGCAGGAAAAGTTTTTCAATGGGAGAAGCAAAAGACAAAAGGTTTTATTTAGAAGCCCAAAAAATTATATAAAGGAGATTAAACAAATGAGCACTTTTATCACACCTAAAAATTATAAATCAGCATTATCACTTCATGATACACAAGTAGGTATCAAAGTGGTTAAAGATTATTTTCAAACATCACTTGCGTATGAACTCGATTTACTTCGTGTTTCAGCACCAGCATTTGTAGATAAAAACTCTGGACTTAATGACAATTTGAATGGAGTAGAAAGACCAGTTTCATTTGATATAAAAGATAATAAAGACATAGAAGCAGAAGTGGTTCATTCTCTTGCAAAGTGGAAGAGATATGCTCTTGATAGATATGGTTTTAAGACATATGAAGGTTTATACACTGATATGGTGGCTATAAGAAGAGATGAGATACTAGACAACATTCATAGTATCTATGTGGACCAATGGGACTGGGAAAAAATAATTGAAAAAAGTGATAGAAATGTTGAGTACTTGAAAGAAGTAGTAAGACATATCTATTCTGCACTTAAGAAGACAGAAAAGTATATGGCTATTCAATTTGATTATATAGAAGAGATTTTACCAAAAGATATTTTCTTTATAACTTCAGAAGATTTGCTTCAAATGTATCCTGATAAAACACCTAAAGAGAGAGAATATTTAATAGCAAAAGAACATAAAGCAGTTTTCATTATGCAGATAGGTAAGTATTTGTCAAATGGAGAAAGACATGATGGTAGGGCTCCAGACTATGATGATTGGGAATTAAACGGTGATATATTAGTTTATTATCCTGTTCTTGATATCGCACTAGAACTTTCAAGTATGGGTATAAGAGTTGATGAAGATTCAATGTTAAATCAACTAAAAATTGCAAAATGTGAAGAAAGAAAAAATCTTCCTTTCCATAAAGCTATACTAAATAAAGAACTTCCTTATACGATAGGTGGAGGAATAGGTCAGTCGAGAATATGTATGTTCTTTTTAAGAAAGGCACATATTGGTGAAATACACTGTTCTCTTTGGCCTAAAGAAATACAAGATATCGCAAAGCAAAATGGTATTATGTTATTATAAAAAAATAGTATATAGTTTGTTAATTTCATTATTGTTGCAGGTATTTGCTCCTGCAACAATTTTTGCTAACAGAATACTTTGGCCTAGTGAGATGAATCTTGATAATGATTTAATTACACTTGATAACATATTGCCAAAAGATGCCACAGCCTCAAATAGCAAAAAAGGATTTTTGTTTTCTGGTGACCCAAAAGAGATTTTTATTTTGGGGGCAGGTCACATTGCTATAAATGTAACTCTTTCTGGAAAAGGTCATACAATGATTCAGTATCTCCAAGGACTAAAGAAAAGAGGAGTTAAGATAACACTTATACTTGTAAATGATAAGGCACCTGTTGGTGTCGACCTTAAATCTGCACCAGAAGAGTTTCAAAAGCCATATTTTTATATGATAGATTTTAATTCAAATAATGGAGATTGGCAAAGATATAATTTTGACCGAATAGTATCAGATTATTATCCATATGTTGATAACTGGATAATTGGCAATGAGATTAATTCACAACTTTATAATTTTTATGGTGCATCAGATGTAAATCATTACACTAAAGTATATTGTGATACGTTTAAGATATGTTATGAAAAAATAAAAGCAAAAAATCCAAATGCAAATGTTTATATATCATTTGACCAAGGATATGATATACCAAATTATGATGCAAGAGATAGGCGATTTAATAAGGTGCTTGGGAAGTATCGCTACAATATGAAAGAACAGTTAATACTCATAAATAATTATCTTGATAGAAGTATTGACTGGGGAGTTGCTTTACACCCTTATCCTGCACCAATTGAGTCGGCATATTTTTGGGATGATGAATATGCAGGATATGATGTTGGAGCAAAGAATGAAGTTGATATGCCATATTTACTTACATTAAAAAACTTTGAGATTGCAATTAATTTTTTAGCAGAAAAAAGGTTTTTAAATAGACAAAATAAGGTTAGAAATATTATCATTAGCGAGTTTGCTCTCACATCACATGATGGAGAGAGAGAACAGGCGGCTGGGCTATATTATCTTTGGGAAAAAATTGAAAATAATCCATATGTAAAGGCATTTTTATATAACTCACAGACTGATCTTGCAGATGGATATAATTTTGGCCTTACGAGTGATAAAAATAGAAAAAGACTTATCTGGGCAGTCTTTAAAGATATGGATAGAGAAAATGAGAGAGGCTGGTGTAAAGATTTGCTTGATGAAGTTCTTGAAGAACATGGATATATAGATATTGATACAGTTATATTTAATAAAGCAAGTATAAGTGAATTACTTAAAACACAGTAAGTTAAACTATTAAAACTTTCGTGGCATTTTCTTTCAAATTATTCTTTGATATAAGATTGTAGAGATTACTTGCAAATATATTTATTGACATTTGTCTTGAAAGTGAAAAAGTTGTATCATCATTTAAGATAACTTCTTTTGATTTTGAAAAGTTTTTGACAAATGCCTTATAGGAACTAGGAGAATAACTTAATAGATATGGTACTTTTATATTTTTAAGGTAAGATAAGAAGTCTTTTCTAACTCCAAGTATTCTCATATACTTTGGGAAATGATTAATATTTATTATATCATCTTTATTAATGTCAAATATTATATTTAGTAGAACTCGTTTAATAAAGGCAAGAGTTCTATTTTTTGTTTTAAGTAACTTTGATGCTTTAGTAAATGTATTAGAGTTATTTGGAAGTTTAAGCATCGAATTATAGACATCATCAGTTATGAGATTAGTATTTTTAATATTGTATAAGTTATTCTTTGCAAGTAGTATTTTATAGTTCAAAATAGGCGAAAAACTATCATTTGATATTTTTTTTGAAATGCCTTTTCGTAATTCTGAAGCAGTAGGTAAATCATTTTCTCTTTTTATGCTAATAGGTTCTATCTTGCTTTTAAGACTTTTGATAGCACAGATATATTCAACTGCTAAAATGTCATTTGATGTTAGTTTTTTATCATATAATATAGATAGAGCTTTAGAGTATGATTGACCTATCTTAAGAAGGCTTTTTATTTTGTTACTTTTCTCGTTTTTTAAGTTTATATCTGCATATTTAGTTAGTTTTTCTATATTATTAATTTTAGACCCAAAAATAAGTTTGTCAACAAAACCAAGACTATTTAGTATTTTAACTGAATATAGAGCAAAGTATTTTGCTGATGACAAAGAATACTCTATAGGAAGTTCAATGACTAAAGATACGCCATTTTTAATCAACTTCTTTGCACGGCTATATTTATCATATACAGCTGGTTCGCCTCTTTGCACAAAACTTCCGGACATAACAGCAATAATAATTTCAGCCTCTTTTTTTGCTTCTTTTATGAGCCTTTTATGTCCTTCGTGAAAAGGGTTACATTCACATATAAATCCAATAACTTTTTTGTTGTTTAACATATCCAAATTATACATAAAAAAGTGAAAAAAAGCCAATAATATGTTATAATTACTATCACGGAAAGATGAATAGTTTTAATCAATATAATCAAACATTTAGGCAAAAGAAGGCAAATGATTTGTCCTCTATAGTTAGAATACTTGTATCATTTTTTATCATAGTTATATCAATACTTGCTATTTATGTTGTGATAAGAAGAGTTCTTGATATAAAGATACTTGAAAAGATAAATCTAAAAGAAGAGCCACATGATAGTTTGAGTATCACAACTGATGCTAATTCTGGCACATCATTTTTCGTCACTGATGATAAAGGTCTTAAATTCAGAAAAGAGGATAAAACCTTTGCGAGAGAAGAGTGGATAGAGAAAAATGCTGAATTATTTTATTTTGATACAGCTGGATATGGGTTAAATGGTGACTTGAAAAGAGAAGGACAAGTTTATTCATTTGAAAATGGAAAATTAATAAATATTAAGCGAGATACTTCTTATGTATCAAGAGCAAGAGATGAGTTATTTAGTAGTATAGAATCGGCGCAGTATTTGGTGTGGCTTGTTGATGATGAGAAAATAGGTAGCTTTTATCCTATAAAGTTTAGACAGAATAGTGATGATTTTGAAGACTACCTTGGTACAGAGTCAGATAAACAGTATTCATCTCCAAATATGATAAAAATATATATGAGTAATATTTATTATTTGGCTGTGGGGAGAGGAACAAATTATGCAGGAAGGCTATACCGAATGAGACCAAATGCTATTCATAAGGAAACAGTAGGTATAGGTGTGACTGGTTATATAGTTTTGTCAGATGATGTAGTGTATTATTGTGATGGAGAGAGAGTTTTAAAGGCAAAAAGTTGGAAAGGTGTAGAATTAAAACTTCCTGAAAATGAAGAACTTAATGAAGAGGGCGAGATAGTATTTAAGGTTGCAAGTAAGTCAGATGTAGATTTTAGTGACAATAGTGAAGGTCTTGATATTGATATAGCTAACTTGCCAAAGCCTGATGAAGAAGAAAGTACTTTGGATAGAGTAGTTGACAATAGTAGAGATGAAAGTAGAGCATTAGAAAGCACAGTGCCCGATGTTCAAGTTGGGATAAGCCCAGGAGATATAAGTAATCAAAGAACTAGTGCTGTAAGAGATGAAAGGGTAGAAATAGGAGCAGGACCAAGAGTTGTAGAGGTTGAAGCACCAAGATAAATGATATTTTATATTATGGGAAAATCGGCTTCTGGTAAAGACAGCCTTTATAAAAAATTATTAGAATCTGATCTTAAATTACAAAGATTAGTGATTTACACAACAAGACCTAAAAGAGATGGGGAAGAAGATGGCATAGAGTATAATTTTGTCGATGAGAGTTTTTTGAATGCCAATTCTGATAGAATTATTGAAAAGCGTGTATACAAGACAGTATTTGGAAACTGGTATTATGCCACTATAGATGATGGAAAAATTGAGGACAGTAAGAATTATTTAGTTATAGGTACATTAGAATCTTATAATATTATAAAGAAATATTATGGAAATGAAAAAGTGTATCCTATATATCTTGAAGTTAGTGACAAAGTAAGGCGTGAAAGAGCAATAAAAAGAGAAAATATGCAAAAGGTGCCAAAGTTTGATGAGATGGAAAGAAGATTTAAGGCCGATGAAGTAGATTTTAGCGATGAAAATGTAGAAAAAGCAGGAATTACCAAAAGATATAATAATGATGATTTTAGCAAGTGCTATGTTGAAGTGCATGATGATATAAAAAAGTATGTAAATGATTAATATATCATATAAAAAAGTATATAATGCATATATAATTGAGTCTTATAACTATAGTTCGATAAAAAATAGTATTAAAGATTTTGCTATCGCAAATGGTTTTGATAAGGCTCTTGTCGATAGCGACAATCATCCGGATATTTTGTATATAGAATCTCCTGATGATAATATATCGATAGACAGTATAAGACAAGATATTGTTGAGACAGCCATTTATTCACCTAAAATTGCTGACTTAAAAATATATGTTGTGTATGATGCGATACACCTTGCAGAGAATGCTCAAAATGCAATGTTAAAAACACTTGAAGAGCCACCAGTATTTGATGTATTCTTTTTAGTGACAAGTAATTCAAACAAATTACTTGAAACTATACGAAGTAGATGTATAACTATTAAAGATGATGAGAGTATTAATTATAAGTATTTACTAGATTTAGATTACATAAGAGATGCAATATTAATGTTAGCAAATGCGAAATCAGCTTCTGCAAGTGACAAAATGAGGTTTGCAGAGATTTTTGCAGAAAAAGATAACAAACTAAAAGATTTAATTATGCTTTATAGATACCTTATAAGAGATGCACTCGTGTATAAGATGACATTATCTAAAAAACAGATATATCTTAAAGAGTTGGAGGATGATATTATCACATTGTCTTATACTTATGACAATAAAGAGTTTGCAACTCTTATAGAGAGTCTAAATAAACTATCTGATGTAAATAGAAATAATGTAAATAAAAAAATAGCTGTGTTTAATTTTTTTGGGGTGTAGAGATGGAAAAATGTCTAGGAATAAGATTTAGAGTTAGTGGTAAAATATATTTTTTTAAGCCAAATGATGAAGTAGTTGAAGTTGGCGATGCTTGTATTGTTGAGACAATTAGAGGAATTGAATTTGGAAAAGTAGTAAAAAAGGATATAGAAGTAGATGAAAAATCTCTAAAATCTCCTCTTCGAACTATTATTAGAAAAGCAACTCCTGAAGACTATGAAACTCATAAGAAAAATAAGGAAAAAGAGGGCGATGCTTTTGCAAAGTGTAAAGAAAGAATAAAAGAGCATGGGCTTCCAATGAAATTACTTGATTGCGAGTTCACTTTTGATTCGACAAAAGTATTGTTTTACTTTTCGGCAGAAAATAGAATTGATTTTCGAGAACTTGTTAAAGACCTTGCATCAATATTTAGAATCCGAATTGAACTACGGCAGGTAGGAGTTCGTGACGAAACTAAAATACTTGGTGGCCTTGGTCCATGTGGAAGACCATATTGTTGTGCGACATATCTTTTCGATTTTAAATCTGTTTCTATAAAGAATGTCAAAGAACAAGGCGTAAGCCTTAATCCGGCAAAAATATCAGGTGCCTGTGGTAGACTTATGTGTTGCCTAAACAATGAAAAAGAGACTTATGAAAAATTAAATGAATCTATGCCACAGATTTCAGATTTTGTAACTACAAAAGATGGGCTTAAAGGAACTGTGCAGAGTATAAATACATTAAGACAAAAAGTTAAAGTACTTGTAAATGTGGCAAATGATGAAAAAGAAATGAGAGAATATGACCCATCAGAGCTTAAGTTTAAGAAACGTCAGATCGTAAGGGAAGAAACTGAAGAAGAAAAAGAGGCTAGAAAGTTAGAAGAACTTGAGCGTAAAGATGTGAAGGCAGATTTATAAGTTAATAATTTTATGATATGAGTAGCATTAAACTCGAAAACTTGGAAATTAATGATTATATGATTTATCAAGATAAGGACAGCTTCAATTTTGGAATTGATGCTGTCCTTCTTGCTAATTTTGCACTTCGAGAGTTTTATGCTCTATCTAGTAAGAATGAAAAGGTTATAAAAACAAAAGAGCCTAATAAAAATAGTAGTATAGATTCATTACGAATATGCGATTTTTGCACTGGGTCTTTGCCAATACCACTTGTTATGTATGCAAAGAGAAAAATGTATTTGGGAGATAGGGTAAAGATTGATGCATTTGAAATAGATAAAGAACAAGTAGAGTTATGCAATAAATCTTTATCGTATAATAAAGAAAATGTTAGTGATGCACAAAACATTTTAGAAGATATAAAAGTCTTCAATGAAGATATTAATAACCTAATAAATGATAAAGATAAGTTTAAGCATCTATATGAGAGCTATGATATGATAACTGTTAATCCACCATATAATAGAGAGGGGTGCGGTATAGTATCCTTAAATGATAAAAAGAATGTCGCTAGACATGAGATATATATTACATTTGATAAAATATGTAAAGCATCTTCATTATTGCTTAAGTCAAATAAAAAGTTTTATATAGTTCATCATACAGAGAGATTTGTTGAAATCGTAGATACATTAAAGTCAAACTCTTTTGAAATCAAAAAAGTGCAGTTCGTTCATACTAAAATTGATAAGCCATCAAATCTTGTGTTGATAGAAGCAGTGAAAAATGGCAAGTCTGGTGTAAGAGTTCTTCCACCGATAATAGTGTTCAATAATGATGGTCAATACACTCAAAATGTACAAAAAATCTATGGAAAATAGTATCTAAAAAAGCCTTATTTTGTAAGGGAACCTTATATAATCAACCCCAGGCGACCACTATATATAGTGTGTCGCATTTTGTTAATAACTATATATTGACATTTACTAACTATATGATATAATAGCAAGACTTATGGTGGGTATGTAAATATATAATTTGAAGGGGTATATTATGTTTATTGTTGTAAAGAGAAATGGGGAGCAAGTAGATTTTAACATTCAGAAGATTAAAGATGCTATTGATAAGGCATTTGTGGCATGTAAGAGGGAAACTCATCCAAGCATTATTGATGATCTCGCACAAAGAGTGGCGGCTGCTTTTGGCTCAAAGATAAAAAATGGTGTCATCACAGTAGAAGAGATTCAGGACTCTGTTGAAGAGGTTCTGATTAAATATGATTATGGTGATGTAGCAAAAGCATACATATTATATAGAAAGAAACATGAAGACATAAGAAAGACTAAAGAGACATTAATCAATTATAAAAATGTCGTTGATAATTATTTGAATGTAAATGATTGGCGTGTAAAAGAGAACTCTACTGTAACTTATTCAGTTGGTGGACTCATCCTTTCAAACTCTGGAGCTATAACTGCAAACTATTGGTTGTCAGAAGTATATGATGATGAAATAGCACAGGCTCATAGAAATGCTGAAATACATATTCACGACCTTTCTATGCTTACAGGTTATTGTGCAGGTTGGTCACTTAAGCAACTTATAAAAGAAGGTCTTGGTGGCATACCAGGTAAGATTACAAGTTCACCTGCAAAGCATTTATCAACTCTTTGCAATCAGATGGTTAATTTCCTCGGTATAATGCAAAATGAGTGGGCTGGTGCTCAAGCATTTTCATCATTTGATACATATCTTGCCCCATTTGTAAAAGTCGATAACCTTTCATATGATGAAGTAAAACAATGTATCCAAAGCTTCATATATGGTGTTAATACACCATCAAGATGGGGAACTCAAAGTCCATTTACAAATGTAACTCTTGATTGGACTATTCCAAATGACCTTGCAGAACTTCCAGCGCTTGTCGGTGGAAAAGAGATGAACTTCAAATATAAAGATTGCAAAAAAGAAATGGACATGGTAAATAAAGCCTTCATTGAAGTTATGATTGAAGGTGATGCAAATGGAAGAGGTTTCCAATATCCAATACCAACATATAGCATTACAAAAGATTTTGACTGGTCTGAAACAGAAAATAATAAATTGCTCTTTGAGATGTCAGCAAAATATGGTACTCCTTATTTCTCAAATTATGTAAACTCTGATATGGAGCCATCAGATGTTCGTTCTATGTGTTGTCGACTTAGACTTGATCTTCGTGAACTTAGAAAAAAATCAGGTGGATTCTTTGGTTCAGGAGAGTCTACAGGTTCAGTTGGAGTTGTAACTATAAATATGCCAAGACTTGCATATCTTGCAAGTTCAGAAGAAGAGTTTTATCAAAGACTTGATCGTCTTATGGATATATCAGCAAGATCTCTAAAAATTAAGAGAAATACTATAGAGAGATTTATGGAAAATGGATTATATCCTTATACAAAGAGATATCTCGGCACATTCAATAATCACTTTTCAACTATAGGTCTTGTAGGTATGAATGAGGCTTGTCTAAATGCAAAATGGTTGAAAAAAGATTTGAGAGATGAAGAAGCTGTGAAGTTTACAGTAGATGTATTGAACCATATGAGAGAGAGACTTAAAGATTATCAAGAGAAATATGGTGACTTATATAATTTGGAGGCAACTCCTGCTGAATCAACAGCATATAGATTTGCAAAACATGATAAGGAAAAGTTCCCTAATATTATTACAGCCAATATGAATGGTACTCCTTATTATACTAACTCATCACATTTACCAGTTGGAGCAACTGATGATATATTTAATGCTTTAGATATACAAGATGAGTTACAGACACTTTATACATCTGGAACAGTGTTCCATACTTTCCTTGGTGAGAAATTACCAGATTGGAGAGCAGCAGCAAATCTTGTAAGGACAATAGCAAATAACTATAAATTACCATACTATACTTTATCTCCAACTTATTCAGTATGTAAGAATCATGGATATATTGCTGGAGAAGTTTACACTTGCCCACACTGCGGAGAGCCTACAGAGGTCAATAGCCGTATAACAGGTTATTATCGCCCAGTTCAAAACTGGAATGATGGAAAGGCACAGGAGTTTAAGGATAGAAAAGAATATTCTGCTAAACTTGCGGCAACTCGTATAGAGCAAATGGGAGAGACAGTGTTTAAGGCAGAAGAAACAAAGAATGAGACAGCACCATCATTTACTGAAGTATTTAAAAATAATAGTGAGCCAATGCAAAATGTAAGCTCTGAAAACTTCTATAAAGATACAGATGCAGATGTGGTAGTAGATGCAGATACAATAAATGATGTCCAAGGTAAAGAAATTATTCAAAATGATAAAAAGACGATAGATAATAATTTGAAATTATTTGTCACAAAGACTTGTCCAAATTGTAAGAAAGCAGAAGAACTTTTGGATATGGCTGGAATAAAGTATTCAATAGTTGATGCAAATGAAAATCCTGCAGATTGTGAAAAATATCAGATTATGCAAGCACCAACATTGGTTGTAAATGATTCGACTAAATATGTAAATCTTTCTAATGTAATTAAGTTCGTAGAAGAGACAACTATGACAGTATAAAATTAATTATTATAATAAAAAGTGTCGCTATGATAGCGACACTTTTTTATGTTCTTTCCATCTCATTTTGTAATCTGGCAAATATTTTTTTATTAGATTATAAAACTTCTCGCTGTGATTTGGTATAAAAAGATGAGCCATCTCGTGAAGAACTATGTATTCCAAAAAATAATCACTCATATAGTAAAGCAGGGAATTAAAGCGAATAGTTTTTTCATTATATGAGCAACTACCCCATAAGGTTTTCATTTTCCTTAAAGAATATCTATTGATCTTGGTATTTAGCAGAATCTCATTTTTTTCCACATATTTAGCAATCCTTTGAATTAATTCTCTTTTTTGTTTTGTCTTAATTTGTGGAAGGGAAGGCAGATTAGTTATTTTTTCTTGTTTAGAAAGAACCTTTCTTATCCAAGGTTCTTTTTCTTTTATGAAATTACTAATGTCAATATCAGAGACATAATAAGGGCAGGTTAGCTTGATTTTGCCACTTCCATCTATGGTAAGTCTTAAACTGCGATTTTTTCTATATTTAGCATAAAAGATCGTTAAATCATTGTATTGCATTGTTTTATATCTTAATTTAACCACTATCATATTATATCACTCTTTAATATATTAAAAAACCCCCTATGCCGACCCCCTAACTTTCATAACTTGTAGGTGGTTGGTACTGGGGCTCGCGTTCGCTGGACTACGGTATGTTATCTATCCAATCATAGAGAATTAGGCTTATACCTTACTCCGAAAATACGTCGCAGAACCCACGCTTTCTATGCAAGCGCTGGCTCGTTTTCGCCGTTGGTAGCATGTTATCATAGATAACTGTAATCTGCCAGCGGGTAGAAATAAGTTTCTGATAATCAAAAAGTAAACTTTTTGCTATCATTAACTTATTTCTACCCAAGAACTTTGCAAACGCGTGCCTACGGCACTTGAACGGTGCTAAAGTTCTAGGGCTCAAACTTCGCCATCATTGCAGAAAACGGGAGCCTGCTCCAAGTGTTTTCTTGAGCAAGGCATAAGCCTAATAAATGATTAAATAGTAGAGTAGGGGCGAGCACCGCGAGCCCGAAAGTAGGTAGATGTTGTACTTGCGAACGTATTTTGTGAGCTTAGTACAACACTATGCCAGATTTCCGTGAAGATGCGAAGCATCTGAACGCTTTTCGGAAATCGGCTAGTAAACTTGTTTGTAGGGGTGAGCATTGCGAACCCGAGTTGTAGGGAAGGAACTTTACTAGCACGTAAAAAATAGGTCGTTAGAAAAAAATATGAAAAAAAGCACAAGAATAGTTAAGAGATTATTGGCACTATTTTTAGTTGTGCTTATGAGTATAGAGAGTTTAGGGGCAGTTGTTAGTGATAATGACGGAAGTGCCTTCATTACGAAGGCCGAGTTTGACAGTCTAAAAAATGACTTTCAATCGCAGATAGACCAATATAATACCTCAATAGATGCGAAGATAGATGGTGCAATAGCAAGTTATCTTGCTGGTATCAAAATAGAAACAAAGACAACGATAGATGCCCTTGTATCAAATTACAGTGATATTATGTGGAAAAATGATTTGTATGTAAAAATCAGAACTCGCACATGGACAGCAACTAATGCATATACGGACTCGGATCTTAAGTGGCAAAAGCCAGTATTTGCCAAGTATCGATTTTTGCGTGCAGGACGATATTATATGAGTCCGATGTATTATGTGGATACAAGACCTTACTTTTTTTGCCTGTCTTTTTCCAATAATGATAACACGTATTGGATGAATAACCCTGGTTGGCTCTGCGTTGAGGCTGGTGAGGTGGATGTGGCGTATCATCAGCATGCCATTGCTCCTCTTGTTTTTAGGTGTTATGACAAAAAAAATGGAAAACCAATCGTAAGAGATACGGTTGATGTTTTTGCACACGAATTACAAATGACTGATCGAGCTTACCCATGCATTATCAATGGGCCTGGGGCCTTCTCAACCATGTGGAATCATTGGGTAGGCGGTGGTATTGGACCTGGAACTGGAGGTGGGCTTATATTGAAACCAAATCAAGAAGGGGATATCTTAAGATTTGATCTTAAATGGACGAAGTATTCTGGTAATAGTTCCGCCCCAGTTGCTGGTTCAACCATGTATACTGATGGTCCATTCTATCTAATAAAAAAACAAAATGGCTATGGAGAGCCACAAATTGAAGATTTTTACACTGTAGATGTAGATAAACTGAGGAATGAAGTTTTTACATTTTGTGAACCACGTTATCAAGCAAAATGGGAGAGCAATGATCAACAACTTTTTGACATAGCACAAATTAATAATATGTTTTTGGCAACTGATACTGATACAAAGGTTAATTGTGCAACTGAATTAGTAAATCAAGGACCTTCTGTTTACAGAAACTGGGATTATGCAGATTCCGAATTGAAAACTGCAACTTTCTCCGCATCAAGTGCGATGGTTTCTTATAATGCAAGAGACTGGGTACAGGAGGCCTTTAACTTCATTGATGATGCTGGTACCGGTGTCAATGCATCTTTAGACTTACCTATCTGGCCACAGTATTATTTAAGAGATTTATATACTAAACGATTTAAAGCAAAAGAGCAAGAACTTCAACTCGGTGGTGGCATCCCTATTTTAAATAATTCGGTTAACAATGGTAATTTAAAAATAAAAATGAAATATACTGTTTATGATGCAGACTTAACAAATACTGGTACTCCAAGCCAACATCTCCATATATCATTTAAGAAATCGTCTTTTAATGATGGTACTACCAATAATTATTGCAAAGATGACGGAGGAGTTGAATTAAAGAATAAATTATGGGAACCAGCAACTACAGCTACAAGTACAGACTATGAAGTAACTATCCCAGTAAAGATAGGCGATAATGTGTGGTTAAGATTAGGACCTAAAGATACCAGCGCCAATGGGTTATATGCTAAAATAGATAACCTTACAGTTTCTTTAGTAACTGAATAGAAAAAAGGAACAAACAACATTTAAAGAAAATCAAAACTTAATAATAGGTAAGAAAACTTGTAACTAAATTAAACATTAGTTTGTCAGGCAATTAATAGAAGTAACAATTATGCCATCAGGTCTTACATATGTCGGACCAAATGCTGTAAGTATCATCTTAAATGATGGTTTTATAAACTTTGTATAATCTATACGCTTATCAAGATTGTTTAGATTTGTTGCTGCAGCATTTATCGCATCACTGCTACCGAGTTTGATTTCAATCATTCCCCATCTACCATCATCAAGATGAATGATGGCATCACACTCAAGACCATTTGCATCTCTATAATGCATAACTTTTCCGTTTAATAAACTGGCATATACTGATAATTCTTTTATAGCAAAATCTTCAAAGAAAAAACCAAAAGTTTTGACGTCATTTAATAAATCGTTTGGAGATATATTTAATGCTTGACAAGCTATGGAAGTGTCATAGAAGTGTCTTGTGTTGGTAGACCTTATGGCAGTTTTGCTTCTTAAATTTGTGTTCCATGCTTCTATGTCTTCTATAATAAAAATATCTTGTAAAGCTTCTATATATTCATCAAACGTTTTAATATCAAGTTTTCTATTCTCATTTAGCTCTATATCTCTAATCATCGTATTATATGATGCTTCAGTGGAAATATTTCTTGCATAACTTTTCAAAATCATTTTAAAAATGTTTTTTTTCTTATTGCGAAACTTTTTATTTGGGCTACTTTCAAATTCAAATAGGCCATCATAGTAATCTTTTGTAATTTTCAAAGAGTTTTCAGCTTTGGAAAGTACTGATTTTGGCCATCCACCTCTGCATATATAAAATGCAGTTTTTTCAATATCGTAGCCTTTATTATCAAAAAAAATACTTTTATCAATCCCATCAAAAGCTTTTTTTAGAGATACTATATTTTTATTTTCAAGAGTTTCAGTAAGAGTTAACGATTTCATTTTTAGAGTGGTTATTCTACCTGCTCCAGAATGATGAATCTTTGTTTTGTCAGCTGGTGTAGAACTTCCAGTTAGAATATATAAGCCAGGCAAATCTTTTTCATCTACTAAACTTCTTACTTTGTTCCAAATGTCAGGAATAACTTGCCATTCATCAATAAGTCTTGGGCTGCTACCTTGGAAGACAAAATTGTCATTTATTTTTGCAAGTTCTATATCTTGGTCTGTAATGAGTTTTACTTTACTTTTTGCAAATAATTCAGAAGTGGTAGTTTTGCCACAAAACTTCGGTCCAGCGATAAGTATAGCTCCCGAATATTTTAGTTTTTCGGATATTTGGTTTTCAATAAGTCTTTTAAAATACATAGCCGAATTTTACCAATATAAACGCGTAAAGTCAATAAAAATCCCATAAAAAGTGGAATAAAAATCCCGTAAAAAGAGAAATAGAAATACTATAAAAATACACCTATGCACACCCCCTAACTTTTACAACTTGTAGGTGGTTGGTACTGGGGAGGGCTTGAGATTTACGAGCAAGAATAATTGGTCGTAGCAAATGAATGACATGGATTAGGTTAAAAGAGTATAGCAAAAAGTTAGTTGTTTTGCTTATTTTTGCATTGAGTATAAATAATTTTGCAGCTGTAGTTAGTGATAATGATGGTTCGGCATTCGTTACAAAAGCGGAATTTGAATCTTTGAAAAAGGATTTTGCAGCACAAATAGATTCTTATAATAATAGTATAGATAGCAAAGTTGATGGAGCCATTGCCAGTTATTTAGCTGGAATAAATATGAGCGGAAAAGAAGAGTTAATTAATTACACAGCAAAAATAAAAGAAAATAATCTTGATTCTCTGTATTTTTATCAATATCCAGCGACGGCTACTCCTTGGGGTGTAACAAGTGATTCTTGGTATGGGAAATGGTCATTATGGGCTGGAGTGGTGCAAGTTTATCATAATATAGGTTCATATTGGCAATGGCGTGTGGGTGGAAGAAGTTCGTATGATGGACCCAATATTTGGTATGAAAATGGAATTAGAAATGCTTTTTTCTTTATTGCGACTGATTCAAATATAAAAGATAAAAATGGATTAAATGGATATGCAATTTATTTATCTGATAACGATAGACATAGTAATCAAATTAATTGGAAAATATATGCTGCAGAATGCGTCGAAAATGCGAACAGTTTCCCTACCGATGTAACTACATGGGAAGCGGCACTAGAGAAGTCACCTGTCTGGGTATATCCGAATTATATGACATCGGGTGGTGTATTTCAAAATATGGCTCAATTGAATATACAATGGAGTTATAAAGTTTTGAATTTAACAGGTGGTGTCTCAGACGAATATACCACATATGGTGACGAGGTCGATAACAGCCCCGTTGGGAAAATGAGTTCTAATAAGATTCCTGATACTTCAGTGTGGTGCTTATCACATGTAAATAAATCACTATATGATGGAGAACAAGTAACAATTGTCAATCCATCATGTTGGCAATCTGGAGTGGATGACCCTGGAATGGTGTTACGATATTACAAAAAAGCTTCGGGCAATAAGGGATGGACAACTATAATTGAACGTAACACTGGAGGTGGAACTTTTAAACCCACATACAAAATTTATAATCACAAATTTTATAACATTTCTCTAGATAAGTTTACAAATAATGTTGCATCGAATGCTTTAGGTAGTCCTGTATATATGTATAATGGTTTACCACTTACTACAATAGAGCAAGCTGGGACTATAACGATGAAATGCAAATTTCATAATATTGACAATCCAAGTAATAAAGTGAAGATATATGTCTTAGATAAAAAATTTGATAATGAATCATCAAAAGATGAAGACAAATATACTGAAGCAGGTACAGAGTTTAATCATGTCTTGCATCACGCTGCATATGATACAGAACAATCGATAGAAATTACTTTGGATATGACAAATTATGCTAATAAACAAAGAACACTTTGGTATAGACTTGCTGACAATAATGGATTGCCAGGTAGGGTATATATGGAAGTTGAACAAATAACAGAAGTTATTGAATCGTAGTAAATGAGGAGGTTGTATTTTTATTAGATGAAAAGTATTAAGATAAAACTAATTATAATAATGATAATTGCATTTTATTTTTCTCATACTATGATTATGGCTAGTGTCGTATCAGATAATGATGGTTCTGCTTTTATTACTAAGTCAGAGTTTGATAGTTTGCGTTCTACCTTTCAATCTCAAATCAACCAGTACAATACAAGTATTGATTCAAAGATCGATAACGCAATAGCTAGTTATCTATCTGGTATCCAAACTGTTGTAAGTACAGTATTAACCGATTATAACAAAAAAATGTATGATAATAATGCAGAGAGCATAAAGTTTATTGATTATGGCACGAGTACAGCATATCCAATTACAAATAATACAATTTATGGTGAATTTGCACTTTATTGTTCGATGTCACAGACAAATTCTGCTTCACCTGCGAATAAAAATTGGTGGATGGTTCGTATGAGTTCAGGGGGTACATTCTCTGGTGATAATGAGTGGTTTGATTTTGGTACTGACAATGCTTTTTATTTTATAAATATTAGTAATAATATATTAGATTCAACCATGCCAGGAGGAAAAGCATTTTCTCTAGCTAATAATTCTCGATATCATAATAAATTAAAAATAAAACATGAGTATGCAAGTCATCAAGCTAATAATAACACATTTCCTACAGATGAAACAGCTTGGCTTGATGGTATGACAAAATCTTTTAATGTTGCAATTCCAAATTATAATAGATCTTCTGGTGTTTTTCCAAGCACCGAAGTTCGAAGTGATTTTGGTCATTCAAATACTAGTGCGGACTTTACATCACTTCTTGGTGAGGAGTGGATTGCTTATAGTGATACTTCCTCATCAAAATTAAGAGTTGGTATGATGAGTTCTGGAGCAATACCTGATCAAACTCTTGTTTGTGTTGATTATTTAAATAGATCTATATATGATGGTAATGTAATAACTTATACAAATATGCATAGTATTGGTGGGGTAGTAAGACATTATTTTTTTAATGATGCTAGTGCTACAACTATGACTATAGGAATTAATGCAAGCATTGGTAGTTGGCCTGCAAAGTTAACAATGTATGATCATAAAAAATATAGTATACCAGTATCAAAACTCATAAATGTTCAGGCAAGTAATATAGTTTCAAAACCAGTATATTTTTATATGGGATTACCATTAACTAAAGTGACTAAAGAAGGAGAAATTACTTTAAAAGCAAGGTTTTATAGCGAGTCTGGCAATGATGTTAAACTTACCATAATGGATACAAGTTTTGACAACACAGCAACTCCTACAACTAAAGAATATAGTTATGGCGGCGTTATATACGACCATGTATTATATACTGGAATTAATGATATATCAGATCAAAAGACAATAAAGTTTAATAAAAAAGCAGTTAATTCAGACACAGAGACTCTTTGGTTTAGATTGGAAGATGCAAGTGACAGTGATAGCAAAGTCTATATGCTTGTGGACGAGATGACCTTAACATATACAAAGTAATGATATAATGATAGAATATTTTATAATATAAAGCGATGAAAAGTCGCTTTTTTTAATGCAATTAAAGTGAACATAATAACAAGCACATAGTTTATGTATTATTTAACATGACCTAAACTTTATAGACTTATTTATAACTGAAAAAGTAAAGAAAAAGTATACACTTAAGGGGTGCAAAAATCAGTGATTTTTGCTGGTAAAAGTTTAGTATTTTCATAGAATTGTTTTTTGTATTGCATAGGTGTTAAGTAGTTAAGAGCAGAGGCAGGTCTTTCG
>JAGBOC010000022.1 GCA_017634065.1 Lachnospiraceae bacterium
AAAAGTAAAACTTTTAATGACATAAATAATTATTCAAAAGTATATGGGAATTCTGGCAAAGAGTTTTATAAGGAAAGTCCATATATAATGTATAATAAGCTTTCTGATGGAACGTTTTATAGAGTTAGTTTTGAAGAAATTCTTATTGAATTTGCTAAAAAAATATATGCAGAAAATAATGAACCTGTTTATGAGTATGATAATTATTCATATTCTATTGATGATAATGGAATAGCTATGATAGCTCAAGATAAGTATGTAGTCATGCGAAAGTAAATTTGGATAATAAACATATTAGAGGAGAGCGATTATGTTTGACATTAGTTTTTTATACGAAGCAAAAGATGTTAAGGATGCCATTAAAAAGTTGGTTGAGAATGAAAGTTCAGAAATCGTAAGTGGTGGCACAGATGTTTTAATTCGTGTTCGAGAAGGTAAAGATGCAGGGATGGGTCTTGTGTCAATTCATAATGTCTCTGAACTCAAAGGTATAAAACTTGAAAATGATGGTAGTATTGTGATTGGAGCAGGTACTACATTCTATGATGTGACAAATAATGAAATAATAAGAAAAAATATTTTATCTCTTGCAGAAGCAGCTGATACTGTAGGTGGTCCGCAGATAAGACAGGTTGCGACAATTGGAGGAAATATCTGCAATGGCGCAACATCAGCTGACACAGCTTCAACTTTAGTTGCTCTAGATGCAGACATAGTTCTTGAGGGACCAAAAGGCGAAAGAATTGTAAATATAAAAGATTTCTATACTGGACCAGGAAAAACAGTCCGTGAGAGATGTGAGATATGTAAATGTTTTAGAATTAAAAAAGAGAATTATGAGAATTATTATGGATATTATTTTAAATATGGCAAGAGAAAGTCACTTGAGATAGCAACTCTTGGATGCTCTGTACTTGTGAAATTGAATAGCGCAAAAGATACTATTGAAAATGTGAAAATTGCTTATGGTGTTGCTTCACCTACTCCAAGTAGGGCGAAAAGTGCTGAAGATTTTGCAAAAGGGAAGAGAGTTGATGATAAATCTTTACTTGATACATTTGCAGAAAAAGCACTTTCAGATATGAAACCAAGAGATAGTTGGAGAGCAAGTAAAGAGTTTAGAGAACAACTAATAAAAGAAATGGCAAAGAGGTCACTTGTTAATTCAATAAGAAGAGCAGGAGGTAAGATAGAATATTATGTCTAAAAGAATTGTTTGTCTTCATGTAAATGGAAAAGATAGAGAAGTAGCGATAGATGAGAGAGAATCTTTATATGAGACTCTTCGAAATGAATTAAGACTTACTTCAATAAAAAAAGGCTGTGAAGTTGGAGAATGTGGGGCGTGTTCTGTCCTATTAAATGGTAGATGTGTAGATAGTTGCATCTATCTCACAGTGTGGGCAGTGGGGAAAGACATTGTAACTGTCGAAGGATTAAAAGATGAATCAAATGGTGATATAACTGATGTACAAAAAGAGTTTATAAAACAGGCTGCAGTTCAGTGCGGTTTTTGCACACCAGGTTTTATTTTGAAAGCTGTTGAGATAGTTGGACATAATAAACCATATACTCGTGATGAAATAAAAAAACTTATCACTGGTAATCTTTGCCGCTGCACTGGATATATGAATATAGTGACTGCTATTGAGTATGCTATAAAACACAATATGGATAAATTAGGTATACCATATGAAGTTGCACCTGCGACTTCATCATTTGATGTATCAGATGATGAAAAAGAAAAAATGCTTAAAGATGTTCTTGCAATGCAAGATAATGATGTAACAAAAGGATAGAGAGTATGATTTTAATTTACAACGGAAGAATCGTTACACGTGATGAAAATAATCCATTTATTAATAATGGTGCTATTGCCATTAAAGAAAATAAAATCATAGAAGTTGGTGATAGTACTGCACTTAAATCAAAATATGAAAATGCAGAACTTATTGATGCAAAAGGTGCAGTGGTTATGCCATCATTTATAAATATGCATGAACATATTTATTCATCTCTTGCTCGTGGTCTTAATATAAAAGGATATGTCGCAAAGGATTTTTTGACAATTCTTGATGGTATGTGGTGGACTCTTGATAAAAATCTTGATAATGAGTTTACAAAACTATCTGCAATTCAAACTTATATAGAATTAGTAAAGAATGGATGCACTACTGTATTTGACCATCACGCATCATTTGGTGAGATAGATGGCTCACTTGATGCTATAGAAGAGGTAGCTCGAGAGATTGGAGTTCGTTCAGCTCTCTGTTATGAGATATCTGATCGAGATGGTATGGAAAAATCTAAAAAGTCTGTACTTGAAAACTCTCGATTTATAAAAAAGACACTTAAGAATAATGATGATTTTATAAAAGCAATGTGTGGTATACATGCACAGTTTACAGTATCTGATGAGACATTTGAATTTGCGAGATCAGAAACTCCAAAGGAAGTTGGATTTCACATACATGTGGCTGAAGGGGTAGAGGATCTTCATGACTGCCTAAAAAAACATGGGAAAAGGATTGTAGATAGACTTGATGATTTTGACATTTTAGGACCAAAGTCGCTTCTTGCTCATTGTATATATGTAAATAGTCATGAGATGGATAGAATAAAAGAAACTGATACAATGGTTGTGCATAATCCAGAATCAAATATGGGAAATGCCTGTGGTTGTCCTCCTACTATGGAAATGGTTCATAGGGGAATCATGACAGGTCTTGGAACTGATGGCTATACTCATGATATGATAGAATCTTATAAAGTAGCAAATATTTTACACAAGCACCATTTATGTACTGGAACTGCAGCATGGACTGAAGTTCCACTTATGTTTTTTGAAAATAATGCAAAGATGGCAAATAGATATTTTGATATTCCACTTGGAAAGTTAAAAGAAGGCTTTTCTGCCGACGTTATAGTGACAGATTATTATCCACATACACCGATGGATGAGACAAACATAAATGGTAATATTTTGTTTGGAATGTCAGGACGTTTTGTTGTAACCACTATCGGAAATGGTAAGGTGCTTATGAAAGATAGGGTACTTACTATGATTGATGAGCAAAAAACTCTTGCAGATATTGCAGAAAAGACTAAAAAATTATGGAATAGAATTAATAAGTAATGACAAAATTTGAAGAAAAAGTATATTTGGAAGTGAAGAAGATACAAAAAGGAAAAGTTGATAGCAGTATTCTTTATAACCTTTGGATATGTAATCAAGGCTATTGATAAATTATTATTTAGAATTAAAATTGCTTCTTAATATTTTATAAAGTTAATTATCAATTATAATTATTATTATATTTTGGAGGAAACTATGGATTTATCAAATTTATTTTCAAAAGTTAAAGATTTAGCAGGAAATGCAGATGCTAAGGAAACGGTAAAAAAGATTGCAAATAGTGATGCAGTAAAGAGTGCAGTAAAAAAAGTTGCAAATAATAAAAATGTAAAGAAAACTGTGGCGAAAGCAAAAAATGCTGCTACAAAAGCAACAAAAACAGTTTCAAAGGTTGCAAAAGCAGTTGGTATAGATATGAGCACTATAATATCTTATGCGGCAAAAAATAAAGATGTCATGAATATTCTTGTGAAACTTGGGCTTAAGAAGGAAAGCAATCCAGCATCAGGTGCAGTTCAAAAACTTGTTGGAAGTTTAAAAAGTGCTGTCAGCAAGGCTGCTGGGATTAAACTTGAAGACAAATCATTTGGTAGTGCTGTGACAAAATTACTTGGTGTTGAAAGAATTAAAACTCAACTTGAGAATACTGCAGGAAAAGGTGTGGTTACATTTATTAAGAAGGCTGTTTCTGAATATATTGCATAAGATTACTTTTGAAAATGGCAAGGCGAGCACTAAAATTGAAAAAGGATTAATTAATTTGGAGGTGCAACATGAGTGAATGCATGAAGATTATGCCATTTAAAAACCTGATGGAATGGGCTATTGATGAAAACAATAGTCGTAAATCTATTTTTGGTGTAAAAAAATATTATAAAGCCGATACGAAGAAAGGTTTTAATATTTACAGAGAACACATAGAGACTCCAATAGGTCCTGCTGCTGGACCAAATAGTCAACTTGCTCAAAATATTGTATCGTCATATGTTGCTGGTGCAAGATTTTTTGAACTAAAAACTGTACAAGAAATAACTGGTATTGATATGGTTAAGTGCATAAACAAACCATGTATAAAAGCAGATGATGAGTGTTATAATTGTGAGTGGTCCACAGAACTTTATATGGATGAGGCAATACAAGAATATATAAAAGCTTGGGTTATGCTTCATTTCATATCTAAAGAATATGGTCTTGGTGCAAGTGATGGGTTTGTATTTAATATGTCTGTTGGATACAAACTTCAAGATATAAAGAAAAAAGATACTGATATGTTTATAGAGTGCATGAAAGATGCAAGTAAACATAAAGTTTTTGATGAGTGTAAAGAATATTTGAGAACTCACATTTCTGAATATAAAAACTTTACTCTTATGGATATAGATGCTATACCAAGTAGAGTCTGCGATTCTGTGACAATGTCAACTCTTCATGGCTGTCCTTCTGATGAGATTGAAAGAATAGCCATGTATCTTATGGAAGAAAAAGGTCTAAATACTTTCATTAAATGTAATCCTACATTAGTTGGTTTTGATAAAACTAGAAAAATATTAGATGAGATGGGTTATACCTATGTCTCATTTACTGATTCTCATTTTTTAAATGACCTTTTGTGGGACGATGCTGTCAAGATGATAAAAAGACTTTTGAAATATGCTGATAGCAAAGAACTTACTTTTGGAGTAAAACTAACTAACACATTTCCGGTAGATGTAAGAAGAAATGAACTTCCTTCAAATGAAATGTATTTATCTGGTAAACCACTTTTTGCACTTTCTATAAAAGTCGCAGAGATGTTTGCAGAAGAGTTTGAAGGTAAACTTAAAATGTCATATTCAGGTGGTGCAGACTATTTTAATATTGATAAACTTGTAGATGCAGGGATTTGGCCAGTGACTGTTGCTACAACGATACTAAAGCCTGGAGGCTATGATAGATTTTATCAGATGGCAGAAAAGATAATGGCAAATGTTCAGGGGATAGTTTCTTTTGACTTTGTAGATACAGAAAAAGTAAAGAGTTTGTCAAATGAATGTCTGCATGATAAACATCTGATGAAAAAGGCATTAAGACAGAATAAATTAAAGATTAAAAATCCACTTACTGATTGTTTTGTAGCACCATGCTCAAATACTTGTCCGATAAATCAAGATATCTCATTATATAATTATTATGTTAAAAATAATGAATTTGAAAAAGCACTTGAAGTAATTTATAAAACAAACCCATTACCTTTCATAACAGGAAATATTTGTGTTCACCCTTGTATCACTTCTTGTATGAGAAATCACTATGAAGAGAATATTGATATAAGGGGCAATAAACTTCTTGCTTCAAGAAAGGGATTTGATAAAATAATTAAAAATATAAAGAAAACTCCTTCAAATGGTAAAAAGGTTGCGGTAATTGGAGCAGGACCAGGTGGGATTGCGGTATCTTCTTTTTTATCAAGAGAGGGTTATGAAGTTACAAGTTTTGACAAAGAAAAGATAGCTGGTGGAGCAGTTGCAAATATCATGTCTCGTTCTAGAATTTCTATGGAAGATATAGAGAAAGATATTTTGTATGCAAAAACCCTTGGCGTAAAGTTTGAACTTGGAACTGAAATTAAGAGTGTGAAGGAGTTAAAAGATAAGTTTGACTATGTCATCATATCTATAGGTGCCAGGAAGAAAAACACTGATGATTCATCAAGTGCTTCTATTATAAAACTTGACAGTGAGTTTTATACAAATAATGGGATAGAGATTAATGATAAAGGCTTACCAGTTCTTGATAAGAACTTAGAAACTTCAATTAAGGGTGTCTATGCTATAGGAGAAGGCGCATTCGGTGCTTCTGTCGTAGTTAAGGTAATAGCAAATGCAAAAATTGTTGCAAGTGCAATCTGTAATAAAGATTTTGAAAGTAATATTATTCCAAATGAGAGTATAGATAATATTTATAATGAACGAGCTGCATTAAAAGATACTATAGAAGAGACTCATTCAAGTTCTAACGATGCGAGTCGCTGTCTACATTGTAATGTTGTGTGTGAAACTTGTAATGAAGTTTGCCCAAATCGAGCAAATGTTCACATTATATTAAAAGATGGGAGCCATCAAATAGTACATATTGATAGTATGTGTAATGAATGTGGAAACTGTGAGACATTCTGCCCTTATGATAGTAAACCTTATAAAGACAAGTTCACTTTATTCTTTGATGAAAATGCGATGAATGATTCAACTAATTCTGGATTTTATTTTAAGAATGATTCAGAGGTAATAGTGAGAATTAATGGCGATAAGATAACTTATAAACTTGGCACAAGTGATGAAAGACTTGGGAAACTCGCAGAAGTAATCGACACTATAAGTGAAAAACATAAATATATGGTATTTTAATATAAGTGTTATAGTTGTTAATGAGTTTGTTGGAAAGGCAAATGTATATATAAAGTTATGTCAAAGTTTTTTATAAATGAAAAAGAATATGAGTTAGCCGATGACAAGAAGGTTATGGACTTTCTTCGCGATGACCTTAAACTTTTATCAGTTAAGGATGGTTGTAGTGAAGGTGCTTGTGGTGCTTGTACAGTTCTTGTAGATGGCATCCCAACTAAAGTATGTGTCCAAACTGCAAAAAGACTAGAAGGAAAGCATATTTTAACTGTAGAAGGCTTAACTGATAGAGAAAAAGAAGTTTATAAATATGCATTTGGTAAAGCGCAAGCAGTTCAATGTGGATTTTGTATCCCAGGAATGGTTATGTGTGCAAAGGCTCTCATCTCAAAAAATAATAATCCTACAAGAATTGAATGTGCCGATGCAATAAAGAATAATTATTGTAGATGCACTGGCTATAAAAAAATAATAGATGCCATAATTCTTGCTTCAAAAATATTTAGAGAGGATTTGCCAGTTACATTTGAGAATAAAGTTATGTCACTTGGAGAGAGTGATATAAGAGTGGATGCACCAGATAAAATATTGGGAACTGCAAAATATGCAGATGACATTTACCTCGACAATATGATTTATGGTTCTTGTGTAAGAGCAACATATCCAAGAGCAAGAGTAAAAAGCATAGATCTTGAAGAAGCAAAAGAACTACTAGGTGTAGTTGGAATACTTACTGCAAAAGATTTACCTGGCAAGATGACTGGACACTTAAAAAAAGATTGGTTCGCATTAATAGACATTGGCGATATAACTCATTCGCTTGGTGATGCAATTGTTGCTGTATATGCGAAAGATAAAGAAACTGTGGAAAAAGCAAAATCACTTGTAAAAGTAGAGTATGAAGTTTTACCAGCAGTCTTTGATAGATATGAGGCAATGAAGGAGGGTGCTCCAATTGTCCATGAAGAAGAGAATAAATCAAATATATTAGTTGAGAAACACATAAAAAGGGGAGACCCTGATGAAGCAATAAAAAATGCAAAGTACAAAGTTACGAAAACTTATAAGACGCCTTGGACGGAACATGCGTTTTTAGAACCTGAATGTGCTGTTGCTCTTCCTTTGCAAGATGGTGGAGTTATGATTTATTCTTCAGATCAAAGTACTTATGATACAAGAAGAGAGTGTAGTAATATTACTGGTCTTCCTGAAGAAAAAATAATTGTAGAAAACTCATTTGTTGGTGGAGCATTTGGCGGAAAAGAAGATATGACTATACAACCACTAACTTGTGTTGCTGCGCTTAAGTTTAAAGTGCCAGTGAAGATGAAACTTACAAGACAGGAGAGTATGCAACTTCATCCAAAACGTCACCCAATGGATGTGACAATGACTACAGCTTGTGATGAAAATGGTATACTGGTAGGAATGAAGTGTGAAGTTGTATCAGATACTGGTTGCTATGCTTCGCTTGGTGGACCAGTTCTTGAAAGAGCTTGTACTCACGCTGCAGGACCTTATAATTATCAAAATGTAGAAGTACATGGGACAGCTGTGTATACAAATAATCCACCCGCAGGAGCATTTAGAGGGTTTGGTGTTACACAGACATGTTTCGCAACTGAAATGAATATAAACTTACTTGCTGATATGGTGGGAATAGACTATTTTGAAATTAGAAGAAGAAATGCAATTCTACCTGGTCAAGTTCTTCCAAATGGACAAATCGCTGATAGTAGTACTGGACTTGTGGAGACATTAGAAGCAGTAAGAGATAAGTATTATAATAATAAATATGTAGGAATTGCCTGTGCTATGAAAAATGCAGGAGTAGGAGTTGGACTTCCTGATTATGGAAGATGCAAAATAGTAGTTAATGATGGTATAATAGAAGTACATAGTGCAGCATCTGAAAATGGGCAAGGTGTAGGACAAGTTTTAGTTCAGACAATAAATAATGAATTGAAATTACCACTTGATAAAATCAAATGGAAAAACTCAAATAGTGGAACAGATCCTGATAGTGGTTGCAGTTCTGGTAGTCGCCACACTCTTATAACTGGTGAGGCTTGTCTTCGTGCAACACGTGAACTTAATAAAGATTATTTAGAGAATGGAAAAGATTTAAGTAAATTAAATGGCAAAGTTTATGAAGCTGACTTCTTTGAGCCAACTGACAAACTTGGTGCTGATAAAGAGTTTCCAGTATCACATATAGGTTATGGTTTTGCGACACAGCTTTGTATACTTAATGATGATGGAACGATAAAAGAGATGGTTGGTGCACACGAAGTTGGTAAAGCAATAAATAAACTTGGAGTTGAAGGGCAGATAGAAGGTGGAATGGTAATGAGCATGGGGTATGCTCTTACTGAAGATTTAAAAGTTGTAGAAGGAAAAGTTACTGCAAAATATGGTACTTATGGACTCTTTCGGGCAAATAAAGTACCAGAGCTTAACTCTATAGTTGTAGAAAAAGAAGGAATGAAATATGCAAATGGTGCGATAGGTTGTGGAGAAATAACTGCGATACCAACTGCTCCAGCGATAGCACTCGCATACTATAGAAAAGATGGTGAGTTCCGTACAGAATTACCACTTAATAATACTCCATATAAAAAATAGTATAAAGTAAAATTATAGTTTGTTAATTGGAGAAGTTATATGATTAGCATTTTATCAGCTTTAATGGTTCTAGTTCCACTAGTTTTATTATTCTTGATTGTTGTATTTGCTGTAAAGTCTTATTTTGCTGATAAGGATAGTGAAGAACAAAAGTTGTATCATAATTATATAAAAGATTGTGTTAAGATTCTTATCATTTTTGTTTTTATTGTTACTGTATTAATGGTATTATTAAACTTATTGTTAGGCGACAATGTAATTGAAGGCTTATTTAGTGGACTAGGAATTATGCTGTTTGTGCTAATGTTGTTTATTATTTTTATTTTGCCTATCATTGTATTAGTAAATTTGATTTCGTCATTTGCATTATTTCTGACAACACGAAAGAGTAATTCTGAAAAAGCAAAAAAGTATAAGAAATTTGCAATTGTATTATTAGTATCACTTGTAGTTAGTATTGCTATATCTTATGGGTTACTTTGTTATATAGCGTATAGTATAATGTCAACAATGTAAATTCAAACATGTGTCATGTTGTAAATGCAATAAAAGAATGAAAAATCAAGTATTTAAAAAAGTAATAATAACAGTATTGCTTATAGGAGTATTATTTACTAGTGCATTAATTGTGTACACAGCTTATTTATATAATAACTCCTCTTTAACTTCAGTTATATCAAATGAGGAGTAGTATTAATAAAAAATTATTATTTGCACAAGTATTAGCAATTTTATTAATTGCAATGACTTTTGTTGTTACTAATGTTTGTTTATATAATTTATTTACAAAGTATTTCATTAATCACTATTCATATGAAATGAGAGAAAAGTCTATTGAGATTAATAAGTATTTGCCATTTGATGAAAATTCTTTAATTGTTAAAGTTGATTCTGACATAAAGATTAATGAAAATATTCCTAAAATTGATGGAGCTACTGCACTTTTTCCAGTTTATTCAGCAATTGTTAATGCTATTTATCCTAGTGATTCAATTGAATATGATGGAAAAAAGTTTGGTGTAAATAGTAAAATTGATAAAACTGGCACAGGGAATGCATTTAAAAAAGTAATTGATAGTGATGTTGATATAATATTTTGTGCAGAACCATCAAAAGAGCAATTAAATTATGCTAAAA
Organism: Lachnospiraceae bacterium; assembly: GCA_017634065.1. Classification (GTDB taxonomy): domain Bacteria; phylum Bacillota; class Clostridia; order Lachnospirales; family Lachnospiraceae; genus UBA3633. The sequence continues at coordinate 10,279 of JAGBOC010000022.1, forward strand.
AAATTGGTGTTGATCTTGAACTAGTCCCTATTGGAAAAGATGCTTTCGTATTTATTGTTAATTCAAAGAATGAAGTAGATGATTTAACTGTAAATCAGATTAAAGACATTTATACTGGAAAAATAAATAATTGGAAAGATCTGGGTGGAGAAGATAAGAATATTATTCCTTTAAGAAGAAAGCAGGGTAGCGGTAGCGAGACAGCAATGGTGTCATTTATGGGTGGTATTGAAATGAAACATAAGTTAACTATGCCAATAGGGCGTAGAATTGGTTATTCATTTAGATATTACATTGAAAATGTATTAAATGATAGAAATATAAAAATATTATCTCTCAATGGAATATATCCAAGTAAAGAGAATATTAGAAATGATGCTTATCCAATTTCTGGATATTTCTATATGATTTATAGAAAAGATAATGATAATAAGAATATAGATATAATTAAGAATTATATTTTATCTAGAGAAGGACAGGATATAATTGATAAAACTGGCTATGTAAGTTTATTGAGTGGTATTAACTAGTGTCAAAAGTTAAAAAAAAATAAATTAAATAAAATTGCTTTAATAGCAGTAATGACATCACTAATTAGTGTAATTGCTCCGTTATCTATAGTTACTCCATTAAGTGTTGTGCCATTTGTAATTGGCAATTTGATAAAGATAATATTTGCAATATATATAGGTGAAAAATGTAAATCAAGTTTAAATAAGTGTGGGTTAGTATAAGGAATAGTATGAAAAGAATTTTATTAAAAAATGGAATAATAGTAAATAGCAAAAAGTGCTTCATCGCTGATATTTTAGTTGAAGGTGAGAAAATTAAAAAAGTGGCAAAGAGCATAAGATTAAAGTCCATAGGCTCAAATGATATAGAAGTTATTGACTGCAAAGGTAAATATATTTTCCCTGGGTTTATAGATGGTCATACTCATTTTGATTTGTCAGTTGCAGGGACTACTACAATAGATGATTTCGCAAGTGGCACAAAAGCAGCTATCTCTGGTGGAACTACTACTATTATAGATTATGGAACTCAATATAAGGGAGAGACATTAAAAGAAGGATTAAAGAATTGGCTTGATAAAGCAAAAGATGGTGTGTCTTGTGATTTTGGAGTTCATATGTCAATTTCTGATTTGACAGATACTGCAAAAAACGAGATCAAAGATATGATAAAAGCAGGAGCGACATCTTTTAAGTTATATACTACTTATGACATAAAATTAAACGATGATGATTTGTTAAAAGCCTTAACTGAAATTGCTAAATGTAAAGGTATAACTGGAGTACATTGTGAAAATGATGGTATAATAAAAGAATTGAGAGCATGTGTAAAAGGTGATAACAATAAAAAAGTTATTTCTCATGCATTAACTCGTCCTGCAGTTTCAGAAGCAGACTGTGTAAATAGACTTGCATATATGTCAAATATTACTGGTGCTACATTTCTTGCAGTCCATGTTACCTGTGAAGAAGCACTTAATGAAGTAAAACTTGCAAAAGAAAAAGGCTATAAAGTATATGGGGAAACCTGCCCACAATATTTATATTTTGATGATAGTGTATATAAGAAAAAGTTTGAAGAAGCAAGTAAGTATGTATGTGCTCCACCCATAAGAAAGAAAAAGGATATAAATGCGTTATGGAAGGCAATAAATGATGGAAGCATTGACATAGTTTCTACTGACCACTGCTCATTTACTAAAGCACAAAAGGCACTTGGCAAAGATGATTTTAGAAAGATACCTGGTGGACTTAATGGTGTAGAACAAAGAGGAATACTTCTTTTTGATGCTTGTCAAAATAAAAAACTAAAGTTAGAAAGAATGTGTGCACTCATTTCTGAAAATCCTGCTAAACTTTTTGGACTTTGGGATAAAAAAGGATTTATAAAAGAAGGCTATGATGCAGATTTGGTTATAATTAATCCAAATCGGACTACAACTTTAAACTTAAAGAGTCAGGTATCAAAATCAGATTATTGTGCATTTGAAGGTAAAAAACTTAAAGGAAAGATTGAAAAAGTTTTCCTTCGTGGGAAACAAGTTGTAGATGATAAAAAAAATATTGTTGAAAATACTGGTAGATTTCTAAAAAGAAAACTTTATAAACCAGTATGAGTAGATTGTTATTATTAATTTGGTAATCTTGCTATAGGTTTTAGAAGAGTAGTGTTTTTCTAAATCATAGCAATTTTATAAAAATAATTTTTGGAGGGGTAAAATGGAAAAACTTTTCAAACTTAAAGAGAAAGGCACCGATGTTCGTACAGAAATTATCGCAGGACTAACAACGTTTATGGCAATGGCTTATATCTTGGCAGTCAATCCAAGTATTTTGTCAGAGTCAGGAATGAATTGGGGTTCAGTGTTTAGCGCAACGGCAGTCTCATCAGCAATCGCATGTTTCTTGATGGGATTAATTGGTAATTTCCCATTCGCACTTTCGGCTGGAATGGGGCTTAATGCTTACTTTACTTATTCAGTTGTATTTGGTCTTGGGGTCTCTTGGCAAGTTGCACTTGCGGCAGTATTTGTGGAAGGTGTGATATTCCTTTTGTTATCTGTTGTAAATGTTAGAGAAGCAATGTTTGAGGCTATTCCACTTTCACTTAAGAGTGCAGTTTCTGCTGGTATAGGACTTTTTATCACTATTATTGCACTCATCAACGCAAAAGTATTACAAGCTAGTAGCAGTACAGTAGTTTCTCTTATTTCTTTCCATGCTGCATTTGACAAAGAATATAATGTGACAGATTTACAAGTTTGTTCAGCTGTGCTCTGCCTTATTGGAATAGTAGTGACTGCATATTTAGTTCATAAAAAAGTAAAAGGAAGTATTTTGCTTGGCATACTTATCACATGGGTACTTGGCATCATAGCACAGGTTTTGGGAATCTACAGACCAAACCCAGAAGCAGGATTTTATTCTGTAATTCCAAATGGTGTATTTGCACTTCCTGCATCAATGAAACCAACATTTGGAGCATTTATTGAAGGGTTTAAAGAAATTAATACCATAAGATTAATTAATTTTGCAGTTGTTGTTGTATCATTCTTATTTGTAGATATATTTGATACACTTGGTACACTTATTGGATGCGCGAAAGCAGGAAATATGTTAAATGAAAAAGGTCGTCTCCATAATGTTAAGTATGCACTCTTTGCAGACGCAGTTGGTACGACAGTAGGTGCTGTTTGTGGTACATCTACTGTAACAACATTTGTAGAGTCTGCATCTGGAGTTGAGGCAGGTGGTAAAACTGGACTTACAGCTATCACTGTAGGAATACTATTCTTGGTTGCAATGTTCTTCTGGCCACTATTTAGTGTCATACCATCATTTGCTACATCTCCAGCACTTGTAATTGTTGGTTACTTAATGATGAAACACGTTGTAGACATACCTTGGGATGATGCCACAGAATCTGTACCAGCATTCCTTGCAATACTTGCTATGCCTTTCTTCTATAGTATATCTGAAGGAATAGCATTTGGTATAATTTCATATGTTGTTATAAATCTTGTATCAGGAAATGGTAAAAAAGTTACTCCAACACTATTTGTTATAGCAGTTTTATTCATACTTAAATATATTTTGATTTAATACTATATGGGCGAAGTAAGCTTCGCCCTATTTTTTAAGATGGAGGTAATATGCCTAAAGGTAAGTTAGTTAGTTTAGGAAGATTTAAAAAAAGAGTTTTAATTGCAGAGAATAAAGTGAAAGCTGACTTAGTTCTTAAAAATGCTAGATATATCAATGTATTTACTGAAACTATCGAAACTGGCGATATTGCCGTTTCCGATGGATACATTGTAGGTATAGGAAAGTACGAAGGGAAAGTAGAAATTAACTGTAAAAACAAAATTGTAGCTCCATCATTAATAGATGGCCATGTTCATCTTGAGTCATCAATGGTAAGCCCAAGATGTTTTAGGGATTTAGTGGTACCACACGGCACCTGTGCTGTGATTGCAGATCCACACGAGATAGCAAATGTTTCTGGCTTAAAGGGAATAGATTATATATTAGAAATGACTGATAATCTTGATTTGTATGTGGGAGTTATGGCTTCATCATGTGTACCGACTACACCACTTGATGAATCTGGCGCAGTACTCAAAAGTAATGATTTAAAAAAATTATATAAGAGAGATAGAATACTTGGACTTGCAGAAGTAAACTCATTTGGAATTATAGATAGAAATGAAGACTCTATACAAAAATGTGTTGATGCAATAAACGAAGGAAAACTAATTGATGGTCATGCACCAGCGATTTCTGGAAATGAGTTAAATGCATTTATATCTCCGTGCATTAGTACAGACCATGAGTGTACATCATTTGATGAGGCAGTTGAAAAAATGAAAAAAGGTCTTTGGATTGAGATACGAGAAGGTACGGCATGTAAAGATCTTGAAGCTTTAATTGGATTATTTAAGGCTCCATACTCTGAGAGATGTATGCTTGTCACTGATGATAATCATCCAGATACACTTGTATTAAAAGGACATATTGATAAGATAATTCGTAAAGCTATAAAACTTGGTGCAGATCCTATTAAGGCAATAAAAATGGGAAGTCTTAATACAGCAACTCATTATAGGCTTTATAATTATGGCGCAATAGGTGTTGGATATTTAGCTAATTTTATACTGCTTGATGACCTTGAAACTTTTAAGATTAATGAAGTATATTTAAGGGGTGAATTGGTTGCGAAAAACTATAAGCCTTTGAAAAAATATTCATCGAAAAGTATTACTCTATCAAAAGAAAAATATAAAAGAGTTTATAAGTCATTTAATATGAAGGATGTCACTGAAAAGAACTTTGCACTCAAAAAAGTTGGTAAGAAACTTAGGGCAATAGAACTTATACCAGGTGGCGTTTTGACAAATGAAAAAGAGTTTGTAATTTCGAAAAATGAAAAATATCCATATGGTGTAGATGTAAGTAGAGATATAGCAAAAATCTCTGTAGTAGAAAGACATAAGAAAACAGGACACATTGGGATAGGATTCATAACTGGATTTAAGATTAAGAAAGGCGCTATAGCTTCAAGTATAGGTCACGATTCGCACAATATAATCGTGGTTGGAGTAAATGATAAAGACATAGCACTTGCTACAAATCTTGTTAAAAATATTAATGGTGGACTTGCGGTAGTTTTGGACGGAAAAGTGCTTGGTAAATTACAACTTGAAGTAGCAGGTATTATGACTGAAAAAGATGCAGGACATGTGATTAAAAAACTGGAAGAATTAAAAGACATTGCCTATGGCACTTTGGGTATGGATAAACAGTTTGATCCGTTTATGACACTTGCTTTCATGCAATTACCAGTTATACCTGAGTTTAAGATTATCCCTAAAGGTCTTGTGAAGGTAAGTGAGCAAAAAGTATTAGACGCAATTTTTTAATTAAATATATTAATAATTATTTAAAAGGAGAAATATTATGTTTAAAGAAATTAAAACAAACGATGCACCAGCAGCAATAGGACCATATAGTCAGGCTGTTGCATGTGGAAACTTTTTATTTGCTTCAGGTCAGATACCTGTAGATCCAGCTACTGGAAATGTACCAGATGGTATCGAAGCACAAGCAGAACAAAGTTGTAAAAATGTAGGAGCAATACTTAAAGCAAATGGAATGGATTATTCAAATGTTGTGAAGACAACTTGCTTCCTTGCTAATATGGGTGATTTTGCTAAGTTTAATGAGGTCTATGCAAAATATTTTAATAGCAGTATCAAACCAGCAAGAAGTTGTGTGGCTGTAAAAGATATACCAAAAGGAGTTCTTTGCGAAGTCGAAATATTGGCAGTAAAAGAATAGATTTTAAGATATGAAAGATTTTGCATTAAAAGGCGATATTTTATATTCTAAAAGTTTAAACGAGGTTTCTCAACATGAGAATTCGTATTTAGTTTGTGTAAATGGTAAGAGCGAGGGTGTATATAAAAAACTTCCAGCCAAATATAAAGGTATAAAAGTTTATGATTATACCAGCCGTCTTATCATTCCTGGTTTAGTTGATATGCATTTACATGCTCCACAGTATATATTTATTGGACTGCACATGGATATGAAACTTTTAGATTGGCTTAATGCATATACATTTCCAGCAGAGGCTAAATATAAAGATTTGAGTTTTGCTAAAAAGGCTTATGATATTTTCGTAAATGATTTGACTTTGACATCAACTACAAGATTTTCAATGTTTGCGACCATACATAATGAAGCGACACTTTATCTTATGAATGAGCTTGAAAAGAAAGGCTTTAAGGGTTATGTTGGAAAAGTGAACATGGATAGAAATTCACCCAAGTATCTTATAGAGACTACGGCAAAATCTGTAAAGAATACTTTGGAGTGGCTTGATGCTTGTGAAGATTTTAAAAATGTAAGGCCTATTTTAACTCCAAGATTTATACCAAGTTGCACAGATAAGTTGATGAAAGAGCTTTCCAATATTATGAAAAACTTTAATCTGCCAGTTCAATCACATTTGTCAGAAAATCAATCTGAAATTAAGTGGGTTAAAAAACTAATGCCGAAAGTAAAGAGTTATGAAGAAGCATATGATAAATATGATATGCTTGGGACAGACACACAATCAATTATGGCTCATTATGTGTGGCCTGATGAAAAAGGCATTGAACTAATGAAAAATAGAAATGTATGGGTGGCACATAGTCCTTCGTCAAATCGTAATTTATCATCAGGTATAGCACCTATTGGTAGATATTTAAGGGAAGGAATAAAAGTTGGACTCGCAACTGATGTCGCTGGTGGTTCATATCTCTCTATGTTTAGAGCGATAGAGGATGCCATCACTACTTCTAAAATAAGAAATTGTTTATTTGACCCAGAGTATTATAATATCACTATTGAACAGGCTCTGTATCTTGCGACACTCGGTGGAGGTGAGTTCTTTGGTAAGGTAGGAAGTTTTGAGAAAGGTTATGAGTTTGATGCAATAGTTTTAAATGAAAGAGATATACCTACAGTACTTATGTCTGAACTTAATCTTCTTGAGAGATTTGAACGTTATATATATAGGTCACATACAAATGTTCAAGCAAAGTTCATTGCTGGAAGGAAAATAGTATAACTATTTATAAAATAACTAATTATAAATATGTAAAAATATTTGTTTGAGGAGCAAAATATGAGTATAGAATATGACATTTTAAAAGAAGGCTATGATAGTATAAAAAGCAAGATACCATTTGTACCAGATGTTGCGCTTGTGCTTGGATCTGGACTTGGAAATCTTCCAAATGACAAGAAGATTGAAGCGTCAATAAATTATAGTGAGATAAAACATTTCCCAGTATCAAAGGTGCCAGGACATAGCAATAGGTTTTTGTTTTTTAAGATTGGTGAAAAAAAAGTAGTATGTATGCAAGGTAGAGTTCATCACTATGAGGGCTTTAGCACTACTGAAGTAGTAAGACCTACAAGACTTATGAAGATGATGGGGGCGAATACTTTATTTTTGTCAAATGCAGCAGGTGGTATGAATAATGATTATAAAATAGGGGATCTGATGATTATAACAGATCATATATCATTTTTTGTTAAATCACCACTTATGGGTGAAAACATAGATGAATTTGGTCCAAGATTCCCTGATGTGTCAAAGATTTATACAAAAGAATATGTTGAATTAATTAGAAATGTAGCAAAGGAGCAGGGCGTCTCACTTAGAGAGGGAGTTTATACACAGATATCTGGACCAGCCTATGAAACTCCAGCTGAAGTAAGACTTTTGCATATGATAAAAACTGATGCTGTGGGTATGAGTACAGTAGTTGAAGCAACTGCAGCAGCACATATGGGTATGAAAGTGTGCGGTATAAGTCTTATAACAGATGTTGAAAGAGATGATGGAAAACAAGAAGTAGTAACTCATGACAGTGTAGTTAAGGCTGCTAATGAAGCTGAAAAAAAGTTTATACCTTTGGTTGAAGAAGTTATAAAAAGGATGTAAAAGAAATTAGATAGTGTTTTGGGTAAGAATTGTAATTATAAATAACTAAAAGCATGATTACATTAGCTGACAATACTTCAAAGATACTACAATTCTTAAAAGTTTATTATGGGAACCAATTCCTAAATCGCTTTAGGTGGACCAGGGTCAGTTTTTTGGATTAAGAAAAATAATTGTGTGAGCATTTTATCCTTAAGCAGTATTTGGTGGAGTAGTTGGTATAATGATAAAGGATGTCGTATCAAAAGGTATTTCAAGAGGTCTTTATTCCAATTCCACTGATATGTAAATAACTGCATTTGTAGTTTAGGATAAGGCAAATGCAAGATGTATTTACTGGCTTGATAGTCATACCAAACTTAATCGTAATTATATCATTAACTATAGTAGTGGAAAAATTGATGAAGCAAGATAAAGTAAATAAAATGATTTAAAAGTAAAATAATAGAAAAAGTGAATGTCACTTGATAATTAACTATTAAAAATGCAGGATTTAGATCCTGCATTTTTATTTACTAGAAGGAAAAAGTAGACATAAGAGGTGCTGATTGGAACCCCCTATGGGCACCCCCTATCTTTTGCAAAATGTAGGTGGTTGGTACTGGGGAGCGTCGCTGTCGGCGCACTACGATATATTGTCTATCCAATCATATAGAATTAGGCTTATACCTTACTCCGAAAACACGTCGCAGAACCCACGTTTTCTATGCAAGCGCTGGCTCGTTTTCGCCAAGAACTTTGCAAACGCGTGCCTACGGCACTTAAACGGTGCTAAAGTTCTAGGGCTCAAACTTCGCCATCATTGCAGAAAACGGGAGCCTGCTCCAAGTGTTTTCTTGAGCAAGGCATAAGCCTAATAAATGATTAAATAGTAGAGTAGGGGCGAGCACCGCGAGCCCTAGTAGTATAGTAGGGGTGAGCATTGCGAGCCCTAACTAAATAGGTCGTTAGACACACATTTATGAGAAAGAGCACAAAAATGGTGAAAAAGCTACTAGCTTTATTTTTAGTTGTGCTCATAAGTATAGAGAGTTTTGGGGCTGTGGTATCCGATAATGATGGGTCGGCATTTGTTACAAAGGCGGAATTTGAAGCATTAAAAGAAAACTTTGATAAGCAAATTGATGAATATAATAAAAGTGTAGATTATAAAATTGATGGTGCGATAGCATCTTACCTTGCGGGTATAAAATTAAAAACTAATTATCAACTTGATATGTGTTCTTCAAAAATAGTCTACCCTCTTACATTTGCTATGAAGAATAAAACACTTGATTGGACGAAATGGAATACTAATGGTGCTACACCATATTGGGCACCAAATTATAAGTTTTACATTTGGGGACGGAGAGGTTCCTGTTATTTTTTAGTAGATAAATCTTTTTCCGATACACCTGCGATTGACAGGTTTTATAATGGGAAATGGGTAAGTGATAAGTTTAAGATTTCTGAGATGTGGTCTAATGTAAGTGGCATATTAACATTAAAGACAATGTTTTATAATTTTATCAGACAACATGCTGGTGAGAGCAATGTTACCTTTGGATTTGTTACCGACCAAAGCGGTGGTTATAGTAGAACCTCAATAGGCTCAAGTGCTTTTACTCGTGATAAGGTAAAGGAAAGTGGTGCTACATTATCTGAATTCTTTTCTGGTAATGGTACCTATGATATGTTTATAGAGGCAATATGGACTTGGGGTTACAAACAGGCTCTTCAACTTTCAAGTAGCGGGACCTCTAATGAAAAATATCTAGATACATTTAAACCAGTATCTGGTGGTGGGTGGCTTGAAGGAAATAATCCAAATCAAAAGACATTTTCATCATCACTTTCTTATAATCCGCAGGATATTAGTTTTGTGATGAATGCATACGACACTGATCGGACAGATGCTACAGGTAAAAGGATAGAATTACCAGTTGCATATGATGGTCATATATATTTGACAAATAAAAATAATTTTAAGAAAGATTTACAAAGTGGAACAATAGTAGCCTTATCTTATAAAAATGGTTACTATATTTTTCCTGATGGTTATGGTAAACAAAAAAGTGACCTCTATACCACGCAGTGGTGGTTTGCAAATATGTTATCACCTGGTTGGACTTTGGAACCCCAATTTTCTGCTTATACTTCACATGACATGCATAAAAGGTCGCTGATGGAACCACAAAATATGTACTATGATGTAAAAACCCCTTATACTCTTAATACATATGAACAACGGTTAACCGATGGAATTTTACTCACAGAAGCAGATAGGAATTTGTCAAGATTACAAATATCATTTAACATATCATCAGATGATGCTACTGTGAAAAAATATTTGATATTATCTAAAAATCCAATATCGCAAATTGATTATACTCAAATTGATACAGAAGCAACAAGTGACCCTAAAAAGTATTATAAAGTTTATAGTGACAAGAATATGCTTGATGGAACGGAAGTCAATAAATATGAACTAAGCGAAGGAATCAATACTATTTATTTAAAAGATATACAAAAGAATGATTTGGTATATTATAAAGTTTTATGGTTAAAGTCAAATAATACTCAGTGCAAAGTAATAAGTGCCCCAGAGCTTTTAGCAACAGATGAGTAGATAGAGGAATGAATATTATGTTTAAAGTATTGTCCAAATTTAAAGGAATTATTGCATTAAATTGCATATTAATTTGCACTTTATCTTTTGGTGCAGTAGTTTCTGACAATGATGGCTCAGCATTTATAACTAAGCCTGAATTTGACAGCTTAAAAAACTCATTTCAAGCACAGCTTGATTTATACAATACAAGTATTGACAGTAAAATAGATACTGCAATATCATCATATCTTGCAGGAATTAAAACAACTAAAGAAGAAAAAATAATTCATGCAAAATCAATATTATCATATCCACTAAAGTTACAGATGAAAAATGTATTATTTGATTGGGATGATTGGGGGAAAAATGGTTCTACACCATATTGGGCACCAAATTGGAATATGTATATATGGGGTTTTAGAGGAACATGTAATTATCTAATAAATAAATTATATACACAACCAGTGGTTACAAGACAGTTTTTTAATGGTAAATGGGATAGTACAATAAATAAGTTTAAAATAAGTGGAATGCTAACAAATGTGATTGGTGAATTAAATTTTAATTCAAGTTTTTATCAATATACTATGACACATCAAAATGAATCAAATGTTACATTTGGATTCGTTTTAGATCAGACAGGTGTTTATGCTAGACAATATAGGGGATCAAATTTGGTGACACGAGATTTAGTTAGGGCATCTGGAGATAGTCTTATAGATTTTTATTCGGGATCTAATAGTTATAGTAGTTTGAAAATTGACGCTATTTGGACTTGGGGGTATAAACAAGCTCTTGCATTATCAAGTAGTACAACATCCAATGAGAATTATTTAGACCAGTTTAGGGCATCTTCTGGTGGCGGATACAATGAAGGCAATAATCCTGGAAGTATAACATTTGATAGTTCATTGAAATTTGATTCATCTAATAATATTAATTTTATTATGAATGCTTATGATGAAGATCGGGCTGATACTACAGGTAAAAGAATAGAATTACCAGTGGCATATAATAATCATATATATATGACAAATAAAAATAATTTTAAGGCTGATTTACAAAACTCAACTGTAGAGGGGACAACTTATACTAATGGATACTTTACTTATAGCCATGTAAATCAAGCATCTGGTGGTACATACACTACACAGTGGTGGTTTGCTAATATGGTATCACCAGGTTGGACTTTGGAGCCACAGTTTTCAGGTTATACTTCTCACAATATTCATCAAAGATCATTTATGGAACCACACAATATGTGTTATGATGTTAAAACACCATACGATAATAAAGATATAGTTCAAAACATGTCTGATGGAATTGTCCTTACTAGAACAAATTATGACTTTAAAGTAATGAATATTAAAATAAGTATCGCTTCAGAAGATTCAAGTGTAAAAAAGTACTTAATAATGTCAACTGATCCAATTACACAATCAAACTATAATAATATTGATACTGAAGTGTCATCAAATCCAAATAAATATTTAAAAATAAGTAGTAATAAAAACTTGACATCGACTACATATAAATATGAATTAAGTGAAGGGGAAAACTCAGTTTATATTGGAAATATAGAGAATAATAAGATATTATACTATAAAATATTATGGGATCAGGATGATTCTACATATTTAAACATTTTAAGTGAAGCAAAAGTAACAGGCGAACACGACTAGGCATATAACCCTCATTGCAATTAAATAAGATTTATGCTAATATATAATAAAGCTATACTAAAAGGAGTATGTATGAAGAAAAAAGTTTTAGCATTATCTCTTATTTTGGCAATGGTATTTACTGCAAATGTATTTGCTTATCGCTGGATAGAAGAAGGAAATGATTGGTATGTTTTGAATGAAGATTCAGGCGAATATCTTAAATCAAAGTTGCTTGATGTTGGGGACAATGTATATTATCTTGATAAAGATGGAAAATTAGTTACTGGCTGGTGGAAAAATCCAACTACAAAAAAGTATTATTTCTTTGACAATAAGATTGATAGAAATTATGGCGGTATGGTTTTTGGACTTCATATGATAGATGGATATTATTACTTCTTTGGTGATGATGGTTCATTACAGACATCAGATGCAAAGGGCACTTATAAGAAAGTATATCAAGAGTATTATGCAGATAGTGATGGATATCTATATTATGACAATACTTTGATGAGAGATGTGTCTATAGCAAAATCAGAGTTTTACACTAACCCTGCTTATTATACAAATGTCAATTTGAATAATTATTATCTCGCAAACTTTGATAAAGTGGGGACAGCAAAAGAATTAGATACAGAGACAAAATCTGAAATCAATGCATCACAAGCAAATGAAGCAGGTAAAAAGACATCAGCATCAACTACAACGGGCGGAACTTATTATGATGTAGATGAAAATGGAAGGATTCATACTTACAATGATGTATTTGAGACGAGTGAAGCAGAAAAGTATGGACCTATGAAAAAGGATTAATGTTTAGCGGATGAAGGTTCATCCGCTTTATTTTTTTATGAAGTTTACTATTAAAACAATTGGATGTAAAGTCAATACATATGAGTCTAATAAGATAAGAGATAGTTTAGTTGATATAGGATTTGAATATGTAGATGTAAGAAAGAAGGAAGAGTATGTGAACCTTGACTATTATATAGTCAATACTTGCAGTGTCACAAAAATTGCAGATAAAAAATCAAGGCAAATGTTGCATCTTGCAAAAAAATATAATCCAAATGTAAAAGTGATAGCAATAGGTTGCATGGTTGATTCATTAAATAAGAATTCAAAAAGTGACAAGAAAGAAATTGATGTAGAATCATCAAATGACGAATCATCTCTCAAAGGCATAGACTTTTTTTTCTCAAATAAAGAAAAGATGAAACTTGCAGAGTTTCTAACTTCAAAAATAGATAAATCAAATCTAAATGCAGTAAAGAAAGAAAACAAATTAGCAATTAGGTCATTTATAAAAGTGCAAGATGGTTGTAACCAGTACTGTACTTATTGCATCATACCATTTCTTCGTGGAAATATAAAATCTCGTGATGACAGCGACATTATTAGTGAAGTGAGTAAAAAGGCAGATTTAGGTGTTAGAGAAGTAGTTTTGACTGGTATTCATTTAAGTTCATTCGGGCTTGATAGAAAAGGATTGTCTTATGAAAATGATGGGGCTATAAGTGAAGGAAGAAATGCGTTATTATCCCTTATTAAAAAAATTGCTTTAATTGGTGGCATAAGCCGTATAAGGCTTGGTTCACTTGAGCCAAGAATTATAAGTGATGAGTTTTTACAGACACTTATAAATGAAGTAGGTGAAAAGTTTTGTGGAAACTTTTGTCTATCTCTGCAGTCAGGTTGTGATAAAACATTAAAGCGTATGAATCGACATTACTCAACTCCTGATTTTGAAACTGCATGTAATCTAATAAGAAAACATATGCCATATGCAACTATTACTACAGATGTGATAGTGGGATTTCCAGGTGAAACTGAAGATGATTTTAATGAGAGCCTAGAGTTTGTGAAAAGGATGAGATTCTATAATCCAAATATTTTTCCTTATTCAAGGAGACCAGGGACAAAAGCAGACCAAATGGATAATCAAATATCTAATACTGAAAAGCATAAAAGAGTTGCTAAAATGATTGATGAGTGTGAAAAGATTAGTAGGGACATTGAGAAAGAATATTTTGAAAATTATAGTGATAGAGCATCAGATGTCTTAATAGAAGAATATGAAATTAGAGATGGCAAGTCATATGGAGTAGGATATACAAAGGAATATTTTAGGGTATTTGTCTAATCAAAGATAAGAGTATCTAAAATATTTAATAAAATTATCATATTTAAAAACTTGCAAAAATCAAGATAATAAAGTAAAATAAGAATATGGATAAAGATGTAACACAAATTATATATACCAATGACCCAAATCAAGAACAAAAAGCTATTGATGTGAAAGAAGTTCTTGCTAAAGTTTATGCTGCACTTAAAGAAAAAGGATATAATCCTACAAATCAGATAGTGCAATATATTATGTCAGGAGAACCTCTTTTCATAACAAGTTACAATAGTGCAAGGTCTATTATAACTAAAGTTGAGAGAGACGAGTTAGTAGAAGAGCTTGTCAAGTCTTATATTGAACAGCATTTCAAAGAACTCGATAAATAAGTATATAAAAGCTTCGGCTTTTAAATAAATGTCAGTGAAACTAATTTAATATTTCAGTTCACTTTTCAAATGAGAAAAGCTATTTTTTATTGTGTTTCAAATGATCAAAAAGAGAATCTTGGGCATTGATTATGGAGATTTCACTATAGGTCTTGCGATTTTTGATTTGGAAACAAACTTTATCTACCCATATAAAACGATATTTAGAAGTAGGGCAAGTGCTATTAAAAAAAGTGTGAGGGAGATAGTGGGTGTAATTTACGAAGAAGGTATATCAGATATAGTCATTGGATACCCACTAAATGCAGATGGCACAGAAGGCGAAAGGGTTGAAAAAGTAAAAGAGTTTGCAAAGAAAATTGAGAATGCTTTGACAAATGCAGAAAGGGAAAGAAAATTAGATTCAGTTAATCATGATGTAAATGTACCAGCTATTCATTTCCAGGATGAGCGTTTAACAACTGTAGAGGCAGAAGAAGTACTTAAGGAACGAGGTATAAAAAAAGCAGATTGGAAAAAAAATATCGACCAGATAGCTGCAGAAATAATTTTACAAGATTTTAAGCAAGTTAATAAATTATAGGAGAGAATATGTCAAAAGAAAAGCAAAACGTAATTGTTCTAAATGGTGAAGAAGGAGATGTAGAAGTAGAAGTAATAGAACAGACAGTCGTTGATGGAGTAACATATCTTTTAGTTGCTGATGTTTTAAATAATGATGAAGAAGAAGGTGACTGCTATATATTAAAAGATGTGTCAAGTAAAGATTCGGAAGAAGCAAATTATGAAGTAGTACCAAATGAGGAGGCAGATGGTATCTTTGATACATTTGAAAAAATGTTGAAAGATGAAATCGATTTTAAGAAATGAGTATAAATAATAACAATAAAATGAAAAGTTTTGAAGAATATTTTCAAAAAAATATTAAAAACACAAAAGAGAATATGAAGGATACTAATAAACAAACTGATAGAAAGTTTTCTAAATCTAATAGTAAGCATAAAAAACACTATGTCGAAAAGAATACTGAAAATGGGACGGAAAGTAAAAAGCCAAATAATGCTTATGAACGAAATCATAAAAATGGTAGTGTAGTTAATAGTTCCAGCAATCAATTATATATAGAAAAAATGACTGCAAAAAATAGAAAGTTTTTGGAACACTACAACCCAAGGAAAGATGCAAAGATAAAAATAATTCCACTTGGTGGGCTTAATGCCATAGGGATGAATATAACAGTGATTGAAGATGAAAATGATATCATTATTATAGATTGTGGTAATGCATTTCCAAGTGAAGACTTGCTCGGCATTGATTTAGTTATTCCTGATGTAACATATCTTAAGAGAAATCAACACAAAATAAGAGGTATGGTTTTAACTCATGGTCATGAAGATCATATAGGCGCAATTCCATATATTCTAAAAGAATTGAATATGCCTATTTATGGAACTAAACTTACTCTTGCACTTGTTGAAGGGAAACTAATAGAGCATAAAATAGTTGGTTATAAATTAAATACAGTAAGTTTTTCTGACATTATAAAACTTGGAAATATGTATGTGGAGTTTATAAAGACAAACCATAGTATTGTCGATTCTGTGGCACTTGCCATTTACACAAAGGCAGGTATCGTGATGCATACGGGCGACTTTAAGATAGACTATACACCGGTTTTTGGTGATACCATAGACCTTCCACATTTTGCAGAGATAGGCAGGATGGGAGTCTTGGCACTTCTTTCTGATTCTACTAATGCAACGAAACCAGGCTTTACTATGAGCGAAAGAACAGTAGGAAGAATATTTGATTCAATATTTAATGAACATAGTAATGAAAGAATTATTGTTTCGACATTTGCATCTAATCTTGATAGAGTTCGCCAAGTTATAGACACAGCATCGAGATATGGAAGAAAAGTTGCTATAGAAGGAAAAAGTATGATTAACATAATTAATATAGCAACAGAACTTAATTATATAAATATACCAAAAGGCACATTAGTTCAATCCGAGATGCTTAAGAATTATCCTGATAATAAAACTGTTATCATCACAACAGGAAGTCAAGGTGAATCAATGGCGGCACTTTCAAGAATGGCTCAAGGAATGAACAAGAAGTTAAATATAAAAGCAGGAGATGTAGTCATACTTTCATCAACTCCTATACCTGGAAATGAAAAGGCAGTAAATAAAATTATAGATGAACTTTATCGTAGACATGCTGTAGTTATATATCAAGATACTCATGTATCAGGACATGCTTGTGCCGAAGAATTGAAATTGATTTATACTTTAGTAAATCCAAAGTATGCTATACCAGTTCATGGAGAGTATCGTCATAGAAAAGAAGCAGCAAATATAGCAGAGTCAGTCGGTGTAGATAAGAAAAAATGTTTGCTACTTGAAGTTGGTGATGTGCTTGAGATTTGTGAAGATTCAGCAAATGTAAAAGACCATGTAGCATCAAATGGCATTAATGTGGATGGACTTGGCGTTGGTGATGTAGGGAATATAGTTTTGAAAGATAGACAAGCACTTGCTACAGCAGGTATGGTTATAATAGCCATGGCTCTTTCAAGTTCATCTTCTGAATTAATTTCTGGTCCAGACATTATATCAAAAGGCTTTGTCTATATGAAGGAATCAGAAGATTTGATAAAAGGTCTTAAAGATGTAGTGAAATCAGCAATAGAAGAATACAGAAAAGAAAATAATAATGATTGGAAAAAACTTAAATCACTTGTTGTAAATGTGGCAGAGGATTATTTGTGGAAGGTTATAAAGAGAGAACCACAAATAATACCAGTTGTTATACCGGTGTAGTGAATAAGTAGTATAGTAAGAAAAGGTGTGGATATGAAAAGAGTTTATAGGTTTATAATACTTATGTTAATAATACTAAACAGTAAGACTGCATTTGCACTCAACATTGAAGAACAAGTATCTAATTGCAAACCAGTGGCAATGTATGGTGTTCTTTCGACTGTTGATGAGATGGATACAGTGAAGTTTGGTAAATATCCACAAAATACAGCTAACAATATGGAAGATATTGAGTGGCTTGTACTTGATAGAGATACTAAAAATCATAAAGCTCTTCTTTTAAGTAAATATATTCTTGATAATGTGAGTTTCAATAATAAAGAGGGAGAGTGTAAGTGGGAAGAGTCAGCACTGCGAAAATGGACCAATGAAACATTTTATAATAAGGCATTTAATGCTGATGAAAAGAAACAAATATTATTAGAATCACATATTAGTGACAGTTTCCGTGATGGTGGTAAAGAGGTTTCAGATAAGGTTTTTATACTATCATCTAAAGAAGTTGAAAAATATTTTAAGAAAGATAATATGATAGATGAGAACAAAAGACTTGCAACACGTGGAACTAAATATGCACAAAATGTCGACAATAATGGCATTAAGTTGTGGGTTAGAGATAATACTGGAGAGCATACTTTTGGTGTCACAGAAGATGGATTATATTATGAGCATATTGTTGAAAGGTATAAAGATGAGGCATTAAAATATGAATGGTGTATAGGGAATAGTTTCTTTTGGCTACGGACAAATGGACTTGACTTAAAATCAGTAGCACGAGTAAATAGTGTTGGCGGATTATTAGTAGGGGAATCAAATTATAGTGTTGTAAATGCTCAAGGTGGTGTGAGACCAGCAGTGTGGGTTAAATATGATAAAGAAGAAATAGTTGATACTGAAAATGTAGATGACATAGAAATCATAGAGTTTGGTAAATATAAGCAAAACATCAATGAAGAAGGAACGGATTATGAAGAATCTCCTATTGAATGGATGGTACTTGAAACGGATGAAACTAATAAGAGAAAATTGATTATAAGTAAATATATTATAGAAACAAAAATTGCTTATAATAGTGGTAAAGATAAAAAGATTACTTGGGAAAGTTCAAGTATGAGAAAGTGGCTCAATGAAACTTTTTATGATAAGGCATTTTCTGATGAAGAGAAAAAAAGAATAAAAGAAGTTACGCTTAAGAATAATGACAATGATGATTATATGACTTTAGGTGGAAAAGATACGGTGGATAAAATATTTTTATTGAGTATTGATGAGGCTAAAAAATATTTTGCAAGTAATAGCATTGACAATAAAGACCAACTAAATAGATATGCAGCAACAAAAGGGACTGCTTGGACAAATCATAGACATCTGAAGAAAATAAGAAATGATAGAAAAAATGAATATGAGGAATGGGCAAGAGAAAATAGCACTTATTTTTTGAGAAGCCCAGGTGGAGAGCAAGGGTATGTGGCTACCATCGGCCCAGATGCAATTATTTCTTCTGGCGGTTCAGTTGCTAGTGCTACGGCTCTAGGGGTAAGACCAGCTATGTGGATAGAGGATAAATGATTTATAGAGATGCGTGATGCTGTGTTTTGGGTGAAGGTGGTGGATGGAGTTTACATGTTTTTAACCGCTGGTATTCTTATATTAGCGGTTTTTTATTGTATCAAAATCTATGTTGCAGTGAAGCATTGGAGATAATGAGCGATACTTATTGAAAAAATACTTTGAATTAAGCCTTTTTATTTTTACATTTTATAAAAGTATAAAAAAATAATTTCAAATTTTAATTTTTTTTGATGCTGGTACGAATAAAAAAGTTACCAATGGAACTTTTGAATAAATCATATCGTATCTATTCGTATCTAACCGTATCATAACATATCATTTCGTATCTCTCAAAAATAATAAAATTAAATCGTATCTTTTCGTATCAAAAAAATTGAAAATTTGGTATAATTATTTATATGGGTAAAATGGATGAAATATTTAAAATAGAAACGGATAAAAATAAAGAAGAGATTATCTCTATTTTAAAGACTAATATGCAAGATTGCGAGAGTGCAAGCTCTTCAAATGATATAGTTGAGAGTGGTAGATATTTTGTTGGTACTATTCAGAATAAATCAATAGCAATGAAAAGAAATATAAATTGTCCTAATGGATTCATTCCATCAATTGAAATAGAGATTGAAGAGAACGAAAATTTGAATACTATTTGGGTTACAGTAAAACCAAGTTTTTCATTTGCAATAATTGGTTTAATATCAGTATTTGCTTTTATGGTTTCTGTGTTTACGACATTGGAAAATGAGAAATTTGTTTTTTTCAATGTCCCGTTATGGCTTATTCTATTAGTAATAACATTAATAATTGAGGCTATTATGGTTGTGCAATTGGTTATTGAATCAAGAAAAGTGAAAAAGAAATTAAAAGAGCTATTTAATTGATACAATTCGAGAGGTAATTATGACAATTCACGAGCATTATGAAAACTTTATGATCTAACCTGAAGTTGAGAATTATGTAGATTTATACTGCTCAATTTTAGAAAATAGGTCAGATAACTGGCAGGCATTTTATTATGGATTATTAAACGAGGTAACAAAGGACAGAGCTTTGTTTGTTACTCTTGAAGAACAGTTAAAGGAATATGGTCAAATGCGAGATGCGGTGGAAGAAGCCACCGATGAGCATGCAAAGTGTTTTATTATAGTATTATTTGATGCACTGATGGTTGAAAAAATAAAAACATACTCATTGAATTATGATGCTCCAGCCATATTATCGGATGAGCTACATGAGGAATATTTAAGGCAAAATGTGTATGATGATATGGAGGATGATTTATGATAGCAACAACTACAGAAACTATAGATGGATATAGAATTAATGAATACTTGGGACTTGTAGCTATCAGCAAAGACCCAAGAGGCTTTTTTACTGGTGTAAATGTAGATAAATTGATTGATATGCTAAAGAATGAAGCGATCGAAAAATATGATGCGGATGCAGTAATTGGGATTAGATTTTTTCAATATGAAGGTAATGCAAGTGGCGATATAATGGTATATGGAACAGCAGTTAAAATTGAAGAGGAGCAGTAAAAATGAATTTAATATTTGTAGATTATGAAAATGTATCAATTAAAGGGTTAAGTGGAATTGAAAATCTCGGAGATGATTCGATAGTTTATTTATTTTATTCTGAGAACACAGCTCACTTACCTATGACAGCAGTTGCGACATTAAATAGCTCTAAGGCAGATATGAGATACATTTTAACAAAAGTGGGTAAGAATGCACTTGATTTTACTTTAGCATCAGTGCTTGGATTTGTGATTAAAGAGCGATTTCAAGAGGATACATTTTACATAGTTTCAAAAGATAAAGGATTTGATGTTTTAGTTGATTACTGGAAAGGCAATAAGGTGACAGTAAAAGTAATAACTTCTCTAACTCAGATTCCAGCAAAGAAAAAAACTGCTAAGAACACACAAACTCAGAGTGAAGCTGATAAGTTAAAACAAAGTTTGACATCAAAGGTCGGCACAGCACTAAAAGGCGAAACTAAAGATTTAAAGGCTCATGTTGTAGACATAATAATTAAATGCAAATCAAAAAAAGCGGTGCAAAATTCAATAAAACAAATTGTTAAAGACAAAACAAAAGCAAATAATATTTATACAAAACTTACAAAACTGATAGCTGATAAAAAATAAGGAGGTAGCATTATGGCATTTGATTTAAATGATGGAGATTTAATATTTGGAAGCGGTGACACACGATATGATTCTGATGGTCACATGATGCATAGTATGGGTGGCGGAATGGCAATGGACATGGAAACAGGAGATTTGCATATTGTAAGTGGCTGGGATGATGACAATGATGATGATTAAGGTAAGAGGTAAAGAAATATAACAAGGGCAGACATTATGTCTGCTCTTTTTTGTAAAAAAATAAAATTTATTTAAAAATTTAACTTAATAAAAAAGGCGAAAAATGGTATAATATAAATATAAGAAGTCCAGCAGGACTTATTTTGTAATGTCTGATAAAATAGGATGTTTTGTTTTCTTATGCGACAAATATTGGACATTGCATTTGTTAAAATTTGTGTTGTGAGAAGAAATTATAATAGTAAATTTAATGAATTAACACCAATGGGGTGGGCGGTGGTCGGTAGTGCTGCAATAGTATTTTTTATTTTGCTTATAACAGTAATATTATTAATAAGGAGTCGTTAGATATGGAACAGTTAGAACCACAATATTGGAATATTGAGAAATTGTTTGCATATTCATTTAAAGTTCCTGTTTATCAGAGACCATATTCATGGGAAAGTGAGCAAGTAAAAACATTGTTTGATGATATTTGGAATTCTTATAGTGAATATAAAAGTTTTAGTGAAGAAAAACAACAAAAAGAAAATTTGTATATTGGAAACATTATAATACATAAACAGGCACATGAAGTTTATAATATTATAGATGGACAACAAAGAATAACAACCTTATCTATTTTTTTATTGTGCTTATATAGTTGCATTAGTCGATTGAGATGCGATGTCAATCATGGGATTTTTCGGTCTATTAAATCTGTTTTATGGAAACTCGATAATAATAAAAACCCAGTTCAAGATAAGAGGGTTTTAGAGTTAGGAAGCATTGAAAAAGATACACTAATTAAGTTTTTTAATGAAACATTCACTTCACCTGAAAAACTGGAGCAATTTGTAGTTTCGTTTCCTGATAGTAATACTTTTGAAAAAAATTTAAAGCAAACATTAATTGAAGTATTTAAGTTTATATCAGAAAAGACATCAGGAAATGAGAATAAACTGGATGAGCTACTCCAATTCTCAAAGTACATATTAGAAAAAGTATATGTGATAGCAATTATAAATGAAGACAACGAGTTTAAAGCATATTCTATATTTGAGTCTATAAACAGCAAAGGAAAAAAACTTGAAGATATAGATTTAATTAAAACTAAAATATTTTCAACATTGTCTTTGGATGATTGTAAAACATATTCAGGTAAATGGGGAGACTTAATTATTAAAACTGAGGATGAATTATACGATTATTTAATGATTTTTATAAAGTCTAATGTAAAATATTATACTGGTAACATCACATATAAATATTTTAAAGGCTTAAACGATGCATTAACAAGCTATTATGATGTTAGCAATATAGATGTTGCTTATAAATTGTTAATTGATGATTTGTATGAAAATGTAGAGAGTTATATAGCTCTAAAGAATTGCGATGTTGCATATGGTTTAATTAATGATAATACTTTCAAAACATATTATTTGTTATTTAACAAAAATGGTTATATACATCCGTTACCATTATTTTTTAAATGCTTTTGTGAATTAAAGCAGAATATAATTAATAAGGAATGTGTAAGGGAAGTACTAATAGAGGTTATTAAATTTTGCATTTGTTTTAATACTATTGCAGGAAAGGATAGCAAGGATGCTATTCCTATTTTTAAAGAATTATGTGAGTTTTATCATACTGTTAAAATTGAGCCAAAACCAATAGATAATAAGCATATTATTTATAAACTTTCTCAACAGATGGAACTTATCGGATTGGGTGCTAATGATTTAATAAATTATTTAAGTAGAATGGATGTATTTGATAAAAATAAACAATTGGGAGCTGCCATTATTTCTATATACGAGTCTCGTTATGAAAGTGGCAATGTTATGAAGGTGTCATGGGATGAGTCATTTTCAAAATATTCAACTTATGGGATAACATATACATTAGACCATATAATGAATCAAACTCCAAAAGAAGATGATGCAAATTTGAAGTATTTTGAAAAAAATGGTCTATTGCATTTGAAAGCTGGTCATGATTTCCCAAAAGAATTTGTACATGAAGGCATGGAGTACAATGTATTTAAAAGCATGGTTTTACATAAAGCTGGAAATTTAAGGTTAATGGGCGGAGACAGTAATTCATCACGAGGTAGAGTTTCTGATGCAACATTTAACACATATAAAGACCTTGAAAAACGGAATAACGATATTTGTAAGTTTATAGTAGATGAAATATTGAAAATTAATCCAAATAAGTATGTTATAGATGTGGCTCAATATATTAAAGCAAATAAACAAAAAATTAGTGGAACACATTTATTATCTGAATCGGATATTGATTTTACTTGGAATAAACCTAAACAAATAAGATTTGAATATAAAAACATCTCAATATCAACAAATAGAGAAATAATAATAACTGTGATAAAAGAATTATACAGAAAATATCCTGAAAAAATGAAAGAAAAAGCTTCAGCAATATGGTCACCAAGAGAAAGAATAATATTGTCATTTAATTCTGATAAAATGACCGTTCCAGTAGCCATTGAAAATAGTGGTATGTTTATAGAAACTAATTTGAGTGCGAGAGATACTATATTTTATACAAAAAAAATACTTGAAGATTTTAATGTGGATTTAACAAAAATTGAAATAGTGTATTAAATAATTATGGGATTTAAAATAGAAAATAGAAGATATGTTGGAAGCAAAACCAAGCTTATGCCTTGGATTAAAGATGAGATAAATAAGCATTGTAAAAAATGCAGTAGTTTTTTTGATGTTTTTGCTGGCACAGGTGTGGTATCTGCATATCTTATAAATGAATTCAATGAGTTTTATATTAATGATTTTTTATATTCTAATGAAGTGATTTACAAAGTTTTTTTTAACAAAGGAAAAGTTAATACTGATAAACTTAATACTGTAAAAAAAGAGTACAATGAGATTAACAACTTGAGTAATAATTATGTATCTAATAATTATGGAGACAAGTTTTTTTCAAAAATAGATGCAAAAAAAATCGGCTTTATAAGAGAAGATTTAGAGTGCAAATTGAAATCAAATTTTATTACAGAAAATGAGTTTAATATTTTACTGAATAAAAGGGACGGGGTTTATTAATGCAATAGAAGGGACACTGTCTAAATAGCGATAATTGAGCCTCGTTTTTTGTTGCAATAAAAGTGACAGTGTTGTATTATATTTATAAATTAAATTATTAAGTGGATCATAAGTGCCAAGAAAAGCAAGAGTAGAATCTAAAACAAAAATATATCATGTTATGAGTAGAGCATTAAATAAGCAGATTTTATTTGATGATGAGAAAGATTATTTAAAATTTTTGCATATAGTTAAAAGTACTAAAAGTGAAATAGATTTTGATTTATACGGTATTGT
>JAGBOC010000023.1 GCA_017634065.1 Lachnospiraceae bacterium
GCATTTATTAAATCAGTATCATTAAGATTTTTAATAGGTGCTTTTATATCTACTATAAAACTATTTTGTAGAACTGTTACATTCTTTACATAAAAACATAGAAAATCTTTATCTTGCGTTGTAAATGTTTGATTGTATTTTGTAAAACCTGTACCATTATTATAAAACAAAACCTCTGTATCATCTACCTTTATTTTCTTTTCTTGCACATTTGGTATCTTACTTACTTTGCAAATCAAAACACCATTGCTAAAATCGCTCTTTATTGCCATCAAATCTGTTGCTGCCTTATTCATAGATGAACTTATCTTATCAAAAAATCCACCACCTTGGTTTTGATTATTAGCTGAATTACTAATATCGCTTGGATTTACACCTTCCTTTGGGACAAGCGGACTACCACACTTTTCGCAAAACTTTCCTTCTTCAACTACTTGATTGCATTTGCTACATACTACCATATACTACCTCCAATAACTTTTATAATAAATATATCATTAAATTTTTATTTATGTACTTATGCTATTTAAATAAATCTCCAAAACTATTCTTAATATTATCTATTGAATCTTGAATTTGCTTTTTCTCATCATTAGTAAACGACTTATTATAAATGTCATTTGCCGCATCTTTAACACTCTTATTACCAGATGTGAAGTCGCTTACACTATCCTTTACTACTTCTTGCGTATAGTGATCTCTACAAAGACCTTGCTTAAAAACTTTATTATTACAATATCTACAAGTTCTATTGTTAAATGCATTGTAACCAATCATAACTAATACAATTATAGCCACTACACATAAAATTGGTACAAATGGGATTTTATTAATATTAAAATTTATCCCTTTACTTGCACTTACTTCTTTCCTATAGCCGCAGTTACTACAAAATACCGCTCCTTCTTTCATTTGATTTCCACAATTTGGACAAAACATAATTTCCTCCCTGATACTTTTTTATTGCCAAGGTCTATTCACAAATCCAGTTACATCATAAACTTTGTAATTGCCAGTAAACACTTTTTCCCAACTATGCTTTCCATTGTTATAATGTACTTCATTATCAGGCATTACAATTGTTTCGTTTTGTAAACTGCCATTATTAATATTTAGATTTATAGCATTTGTTAATCCCTCGCTAAGTTTTTCAGAACTATACTCATATCTATTATCATGTTTCCAAAAATCATAGTATTGTGAATCCTGCATTTCTATAATAAAAGATACTTTTGCATCATCAAATGTATATCTATTATCTTTTGACTTAAATTCAAAATATATAATTGGTGGATCAGAAGACATTTCCCACAATAAAAAATTACCAACTCTATTAGAATAATAACTATCATCAACTTCCGTTTTAATATCTACATATTTAGATAAATTATTTGGTGTTAATCTTACTCTAGCAATATATGTCATAAACTCATTATATTCTTTTTGCGAATTATTAACCATTATTTTTACATCTTGCTTTTGACTATCAGCAAATCCCATATCTATATCATTCTCTATACTACCCCATTCTGAGTTATTAAACCTAATTTCTTTTAAGCTTGAACATCCATAAAAAATACTATTAATTGATTTGACATTTTCATAATGAATATTACTCAAATCAACATTCTGCAGACTTTCACATTCCCAAAACATATCAGCCATATTCTGAACATATAACATATCTATATCACCAAATTTTATATTTTTAAGTTTTTTACACCTTTCAAACATTTGATTAAATGCACGGGCATTTCTCATATTAGTTTTTGACATATCAACATTCTCAAGTTCTTCACATTCCATAAACATACAAGAAAAGTTTTCGCCTTTTGACATGTCTAAAGAGTTTAAATCAATATTTTTAATTTTACTCGTTAAAAACATGGCATAAAAATTCGTACAGTTTGAAGTATCTATATTTTTTATTCCCTTTATATCTACCAAATTGTCAAAAGCAAACATACATTCACAACTATTCATAGTTATTTTATTATCAATAACTATTTGCTCAATAGTTTCAGTATTTACTCTAGTTCTCGTTTCTCCCTTTTTATCTACATACTCCTTTTCTCCAAATATATCATATCTATCAGCCATCCATCCATTTCCTATTTCAACCAATAGTCCTTTTTTCTCATCATGAGTTAAATGAAGCACTTTACCATCATCTGTTATATAAGCATATACTTTATCATACACTTTACTATTCTCTATATCATTGTATGTTTTTATTCCAAGTAAAACCGCTGCGATTATAAAAACAATTAAAAGTGGCAACTTCAATGTTCGTAAAACTTTTGCAATATTATTGCTATTTTTTGTAGAGACACCGCCTTTTGACCACCCACAATTACTACAAAATACCGCACCATCATTCATTTCTTTTCCACAATTAGGACAAAACATATTTTCACCTCGTCTTAATTCAATATTATTGCATTTTTACATTATTGTATATCTATAATCCCATCAAATTTTATTATACTACGTGGGTTATAATCTTTTATAAATTCTTTACACTCATTATAAAAAATTGTATTTTCAAAAAATATTTTTATGTTTTTTATTATATTTTTAAGTTCATTTCTTTCACATTCAATATAGTTTAATAATATTGTATTTGAAACACTGCCATCTTTTTTTCTAACTACTACATGATTGAATCTTTGTTTGTTTATTACAATCTCATCGGAATCATACCCATTTACCATTTTATATCGTTTTTCTACTTTAGGATTAACAAATAAGAACTTATATAGTGATGGATTAATAATGTATTCACATTTTATTCCTTGCCTTCTAAAATTATAATGTCCTTTTATTTCTATTAAATATTTCAATTAGTACCTCCTAATATGACACCCAAAGAGCGGGGCGAACCCCACCACAACCGCGGTAATCAACAACGCCGCCAAATCTATCGAGGTAGCCATAAGAATCAAAATAATAATCCACATACGCGGCATAACGCTGATCGCGGCCGGGCGAACGGAGCCAATACTTACTATTTCCATCTTCCACATATAAACCACCATTATCTATAGCTTTTGCATAATTTGTGCCTCTTGTGACAACATTCTTTCCTAATTGGTATCCATAATCTTCTTTCGTTCCATTCCCAAAATATCTCATTATCTCTTCTATACTTAGACAAAACATTTTATCATTTGTATCGTTTCCACCATTTGTCCCACAAACACTATTATCACTATTTACGATATTTGTAGTTAAAATTTTATTTTGTTCACTGCTACTAAATGCAGTATTATAAAAGTCATTATTGAGCCAATTTCTTAGAGTGCAATTTTCCCAAGTAACATATTTAAGTTCATCATTGTAACACTTACAATCAATAATGTATTTACTTAATAGGAGCACCTTTTCTCCTTGTCTTTCAAGCACTATCCACTCTATAGGTTCTCTATTATTTTCATCAGATTGAGGATACATACCGAATTTTACAGTGTCAAATCTATCAACTTTAAAATCCTTAAAGTCTTTATCTTTAGCATATTCCATTATTGATTTAACCTTATTTATCTTGTTAAACTCATACACTTTTCCCTTTGGATTTGAAACATTATATATTATTAAACCAAATATAACAATTCCAATAACTGCAATCATTGTTTTCAACACGACTTTTTGCATCTTTGGAATTTTCAAAATTCCTTTTTTTGATACATCGCTTTTCTTTGACCATCCACAATTACTACAAAATGATGCATTTCCCTTAATCTGATTTCCACAATTTGGACAAAACATATACAGCACCTCCCTTTATCATTATAAAATGTTTCATTTATTACCCCATCCTAATAAGACACCCAAAGAGCAGGGCGAACACCATAATTACTAAAGTTCACATCTACGCCACGCACATTAAGGATGGCTCCCACATACGTAGCATAAGACTGGACATCGCCAGGCGAACGCAACCAATAACCACTAATTCCAACTACCCAACTATATTGGCTGTCACCACTACCATCATATACAAATAAATTGGATCCTTTATTATCAACAGCCTTTGCATAACTTGTCCCTTGTGTTGCAACATTTTTCCCTAGTTGATAAATATAATATCCTTCTTCTTTTACACCATCTCCAAAATATTTTCGTACTTCTTCAATACTTAAGCAAAAAATTTTATCATCGGTGATGTTGCCACCATTTGTATCATAATCAATGTTATTATTATTTATAACACTTGTCGTTAATATTTTATTTTGCTCATCACTATTAAATGCCATATAATAAAAATCATTATTAAGCCAGTTTCTAAGTGTGCAAATTTCCCAAGTAACATCAGTATATTCATCATTATAACTCCTATTATCAAGTATAGATTTGCTCATTAAAAGTGCTCTATCTTTTTGTCTATCTAGTACTATCCACTCTATTGGGTCTTTTGTATTTCCACTCGCATCTGACTGAGGATATGAACCAAATTTAACTGTATCTATTTGGTCAATCAAAGTATCTTCAGAATACTCAGTTAATAGTTTTGCATTTTTAATTTGTTCTGATAAACTATTACTATTCACTTGTGCATTTATATTATTCAGATTTAAGTCAACATATTTCCCATCATCTCCTACATAATACCCATCTGGAGTAAATGTATTTTTCAACATTTGTCCATTTTCATCAACATAATATGTATTTTCTACCCATTTGCTTTTTGCTATTTTGCCATCGCTTTCA
>JAGBOC010000003.1 GCA_017634065.1 Lachnospiraceae bacterium
AAGTTCCATATTTTCTTCAAACTTTGCGAAGTTTGAGTTTAGTATTCGACGTACTGTTTGAGCGAAGCGAGTTTACGCCGATACTTAACGAAAACGAGCAAAGGCTTGATAGAAAATATAGGGTTTTGCGACCTATTTTCGAAGCAAGGTATAAGCCAGAATGGTAGAGTAAAATAAGGGTCGTAAGTTACTTTAATGACAAGGAGCAGATTAAAAATGTGTAAAAAGGCACTCTGCCTTATTTTTGCATTTTTATTTAGTATAGAAAGTTTTGCGGCGGTGGTGAGTGATAATGATGGAAGTGCCTTTATAACAAAGGCAGAATTTGACAGCCTTAAAAATAATTTCCAGGCTCAACTTGATGCATATAATACAAGTATTGATAGCAAGATTGATAGTGCCATAGCATCTTATCTCGCAGGTATAAAGACACAAAAAACTGAATCCTTTAACCCTTTCGTTATGGTTAATGACAGTACTCCAAAAATATTGGGAAGAGCATCAAACTATGGCGCTGTGAATGCTCAGTTTTTTAATGAAATTAGCGCGGTTGTATCTGATTTTGGTTGTTCTGGTGGTAACATTCAAAATTATACTCCTCTTACAGTTGCTGGTAATGATCAGACAACATGGTGGCAATTCTGGGTACAGCCCTTAAGTCATTTATTTACAGGATTTAAAACTGGTTTTGAATTTGATGAAAAAGGCAATGTAACATCAATTTATGATGATGATAATATTGTTATAAATCTCGTTATAACTGATGCGACAGACCCATGGGGTGATGTCAGGGACATTGGTTCCTGGTTTTTAAGGACAGGTTTTGAGATACCTGCTACTAATTCAAACCGACAAATAAATAAACAATATATAAATAATTTATCCCCAAGAAATTATAGATTACATAGAAATTATACAACATTATATGCGACTGTGAAAGCATATTATTATAATTATCTTGCTTCAGATGATGGGGTAGGAGCTGCTTTTGCAGTAGATACTGTTGCTGGCACTTGGGCTAATTTATTTAACTCTTTTTATGCTTCACATAAACAAGAAGATAGAGAAACAGATATTTCAATGTATAATGTCTGTGATGCAACTATTTATGCATATCCAGAAAACTCAAAATATCTTGAAACATTATATGATATTTCTGGGGGGAACAATAAAACAGAAAAAAGTATGCAACTTTTTACTTATACTGGAGATGATGACAGTGTACTTGGTTCTACAGTTATGGGGAAGTCCGCATGGGACCATTATACATCTCCAAGAAATCATAGACATATATATTCATTTCCAAAACTTAAAATAGCAAATAGAACAACTTGGACTGACTTTAAACCTAATAAAAAAGATAGTAATGCAGGTGGAAATCAATTTAATACTTTAGACCAATTCACAAATGGATATATGAAATATAAAGTGCGAGGGGTTGAAAAATCACCAAAGTTTTATGGTGGTATTCCTCTTTTCTGCTTCGATAAGGATGCAGAAAAAGTAACATTTGATATAAAACTTGAAAATACAACATCTGGAAAAACAAAATTTAGGGCATATTTCAAAACTTATGAATTCCCAAATGCTATTTTTGATACTGGGACAACTGCATGGCAAGCAACAAATCCACAGTCAGGAGTGCCATACTCATCTGAAGTAGTAACAGTAACTTCAAAATCAAATCCAAATAATACAGGACTTGGCATAAATATTGATTCAAATACAGTAGAGACAATAACAATTAAAGATGTGAAAGCAAACACACCATATTTTTTAAGGTTTCAAGAAATTAATGATGCTGGAACATCTATAAGTTATGGTGGTAAAGTTACTTTGTTAAATAATTTTATGAAAACAAATAAAGAGTAGGTATTGATATGAGAAAACATAAGTTTAAAATTATAAAGTGCATAATTTTTTGTATATTATTAACTGTAGAGACATTTGCATCTATAATATCTGATAATGATGGTAGTGCTTTTGTTACTAAAAGTGAATTTGAGGCTTTAAAAAATAATTTTTCTATGCAAATAGATAATTATAATGACAGTATAGATGAAAAAATTGATGGTGCAATAGCATCTTATTTAGCAGGAACTCAGTTATTAAAAAAGACACCTTTTGATGGATTCGTAGAAGTTACAGGAAGTAAACCACAAATATATGGCAGAAAAAAGGATTATGAAAAAATTGATAAACAATTTTGGAATGATTTAACATGCAATATGACTATTTTTGGAACAGCATCAGGAACTGCACGTTCCTATTTCCCTTTTACATCTGGTTCTAATGGAGGATTTACTAATGGCGAATATATGTATTGGGTTTTGAAAGTGCAATCTGCAAAATCGCCTTACAAATTAATGAAAGGATATGAATTTGATACAAATGGAGTAATTACTAAAATTTTGGGAGAAGACCAAATTATTATTACAATATCAGATACTGGTTGTTATGATACTTGGGGTAGGTATATGGGGGTTTTGAATTATGTAAATAAAGATTCTTTTACATCTCAAACTTTAGAAATAGGTAAATTATATACAAATGCACTTAATATTCCAGAAGATAGATTATCTCAAGAGAATGCTCATGTATCTTCTTCAGAGGTTTTGAATCATTATTCTGAGTTTTTGTATGATGTAGATAATAATGAAAAGTATACTGGAACTGGTCCGGCTGGTTCTGGTTATGCTGGAAAGGAAGGTGGAGGTACATTATGTTTAGCCAATACTTTTTATGCAGAGCATTTTCAAAATATGGATACAGAAGTGAAGAATTATATAAACACATATAATTCTGTTGATGCAACTATTTATGCCTACCCAAAAGATGCTAAAAAACTTGAAGTATTTTGTGACCCACTTAGCACATATGATATAAGTAGTCGTGGTAGAAGATGGCAACTTGCTATGTATACAAATGATGATAGTTTTTTATATAGCCAACTAATAGGATATTCATGGTATCATGGTGTTTATGATGGTGCGGAAAAGGCAAACACAATCGCACACAGATACGGTCTATATGTTCCAAAGTTGAAATTAAAAAATGATACTACGATAGATAAATTAAAACCTATTATAACTGCACCAGATGACACTGAAGCAAGATTTAATAACTTAAATCAATTTAGAAATGGGTATATGTCATATACTGATAAAGATGGTAAAAAATGTTATCCATATTTTTATGGTGGTGTGCCACTTTTCAATATGGATAATTTAACTGAAAAAGTATCATTTAAAATAAGGATTAATGCCACAACTTCAGGTGTTAATAAAATAAGATTGTGGGTTAAGCAAGGAGAGTTCCCGAATGCAAATTACAACCCTACATCTTCAGATTGGACTGCAACTAATCCTATGACAGGTAATTCGCATAATGATGATTTAGTTAAAGGTTTAAAGGTAAATGATGTTGAAAGTACAAATAAGTATGTTGATATAGATGCTGGAACAACTGTTACGATAGAAGTAGAAGAGCCAAAAGTAAAGACACCATATTTCCTTCGATTTTCAGAAATCAATAGTTCAGGTACTGTTTTAAATGAGGGTGGTAAGATTGTATCACTTACAGATTTTGAAGCATATACTTCATAGAATATTTAAAGATATACACTGTAAAAATGCAAGGCAAAAGTCTTGCATTTTTTATATTTTAAGATATAAAACTAGTCTTTTATTATTACATTTTTATGTTCTTTCCATCTTTCTTTATAATCTGGTAAATACTTTTTTACCAG
>JAGBOC010000024.1 GCA_017634065.1 Lachnospiraceae bacterium
AATCAATAAACATTATCTCGCCTTTCTCATTATAAATAATGTTTCCAGGACTTAAATCGCCATGTAAGCAAGTCTTCCTATCTTCTATGCTATCAAGTAATTTAGTTATTTTATTCTTTTGATCATTATTTAAGTAATCATTTACTTTAAGTTGTTCTCTAAAATAATCTTTAACATCAGGAAAAATATTTCCGTCTCCTTTTATTGAATGAAGATACTTTGCAGCTTTTGCAAAACTTATAGCATGCTCTTCAACTTTTTCTGGATTTTCACTAATTGCTCTTGCCATTGATTTTTTATTTTTTACAGTTTTAAATGTTACTCCAAGTAGTTTGTCACATCTTACTAAATCTCCTGGCTCTGGAGTAGGTATCCCCATATCTTTTACTGCTTTTGCGACTTTATTTTCTCTCGCTATCATTATAGGGTCAGCGAATTCATTGTATATTTTCATCATAATACTGTCGTCATTCTTATTATAAAAACTTCGACCCATGAAACCGCCACCAAACTCTACCCAGTCGTTTAAATCAAACTCTCTTGGATTATTTTATTTTATAAATTTTTCATATAATTATTTTTTATACATATTTTTCTTCCTTTCGGATATATATAATAAGCCTTATATTTGGGCGGATGATATCCGCCCCTACATCGTCTAATTCTTCATCATCAGGGCTCGCATAGCTCGCCCCTACGAAGTCGCTCTCCCCTACGAAGTCGCTCGCCCCTACATCATCACCTTCAATTTTATCTTTTAATATATTTCCTTCATAATAATTATGAGTATTATTCCCATTAGCAATACTTGCAGCACTCACCACATCATCAACTGATGAAGCAAAAGTCATCATTCCAGCATTTGAAAATATGATTGAAACGACTAATAATATTGCTATTTTTCCTTTAAAAACATTTAACATATAAACCTCCAGAAAAACGAAAAGGCTAGCAAAGCTAGCCTTTAATACTCAAATTACCTATAACGTTTGCAAACAAAAAGTGCTACTTACATATAAATTATACAATAAGTTTCTACTTTTTTCAATAAAATGAACTAATCTCACCTATTTTATAGAAAAAAATAATTAAAAATGTTATAATTATTCAAATGATTATTAGGAGTAGTTATGGGAAGGTTTAGTGTTGTAGAAACAGGTATAAAAGATTTAAAAGTTATTAAATATGAACCATTTTTAGATTCAAGAGGATATTTTTTTGAAGCATATAATAAAAATGATTTTATTAACATGGGCATTACTGAAGAGTTTGTACAAGATAATCAATCTATGAGTAGCAAGGGTGTGCTCCGTGGTCTTCATTTTCAGAAAAACTTTCCTCAATCAAAACTTGTTAGATGCCTTAAAGGGAAGGTTTATGATGTCGCTGTTGACATTCGAAAAGGCTCTCCTACATATGGAAAATACTATGGTATTGAAATGACTGAAGATAATAATACTATGTTTTACATCCCAAAAAACTTCGCTCATGGCTTTTTGGTCTTGTCTGACACAGCAATCTTTTCATATAAGGTCACAGATTTTTATCATCCAAATGATGAAGGTGGCATAATGTACAATGACCCTGATTTAAATATTAAATGGCCAATACCAGATGACCCTAATTTCAAGATAATACTCTCTGATAAGGATACAAAGCATCCACTGTTTAAGGATATTAATGGATAATGGTATAAGAAAACTTATATATATTGTTCCAAAAAGATTTGATGGTAAATACCTCAAAGATTTTTTAGCTTCACAAGGTTTTTCTCAAGAACTAATTAAGCATATAAAAAAAACTTTAGGTCTTGATATGTTTCATATACTATCAAGTGGTGAAGAGATTAAAATAGATATTATAGAAGATGAAAGCTCAAATATTGAACCAAATCCAAACTTAAAATATGAAATCCTGTATGAAGATGAAGACATGATTATTGTCAACAAACCTTCTGATATGCCAATACACCCATCGCAGGGAAATCATCTAAACACCCTTGGAAATGCAATTTCTGCACACTTTAGTGGTCAAAACTTTGTATATAGACCTATCACAAGGCTTGATAGAGATACAAGTGGAGTATGTCTCATCGCAAAAAACAAGTTCTCGGCATCAATATTTTCAGAGCATATTGCTAAAAATCTAATCAAGAGATCCTATATTGGACTAGTGAAAGGCAATATTTACAATGCATTATACATTAATCCAAATCTTAAAAGTATAAAACACTTAAATGATTTTACTGATCTTGAATTAATCATTGACTCTCCAATAAAAAGAGTAAATGACTCAACTATTGAAAGATGTGTTGCCCCTGATGGAGAACTAGCGATTACAAAGGTATTCGCTCTTAAATATTACGAAAAACACGATATTTCACTTTGTAAGTTTATATTACTAACTGGCAGAACACACCAAATAAGAGTTCATATGAAACATATTGGATATCCAATTATAGGAGATTTTCTATACAACCCTGACTACTCACTCATCAAGCGTCAAGCACTGCATTCAAGTGAACTACTTATGAATCATCCTATTACTCATGAGATGATGAGATTTGATGCCAAAGTTCCAGATGATATAAATGAAATAATTCTATAAAAAAAAGCGGTGTCCCCGCTTTTTTTTTATAAAACATTATTTTTGCTCATCCTGATAAAACTCAACTTCTACATCATTTTCTTTTACTTCTTTTGGCTCTTCTTTCTTTATTTCTTTCACTGATTCATTTTCTTTATTGTAAGAAACATCATCAATTCTATTTCTATTTCCAAATAAGGCTTTAAATATTGCTGATATAATTAATATAATCAGTAGAGCTATAAGAGCTAATACAATCCATGGTATATTAGTAAAAATATTTGCACCTATTCTTTTAATGAATAATTTAACTTCACTGAAGTTCTTCGAAAGCTGTTTAAGAAGTGTCTCTCTTGAAAAATCATCTTCATTAACTTGAGGTTCAGTCAAGTCCTTAACTTCAGAAACAGTAATATGTACCGTAGAATATGTAACTTGCTTATCATATCTCTTTAATCTTCTAGTTATATTTTCTATTTCAGTTCTTACAGAAGATAGTTTATCCTCTACTTTTATCATTTCTTCAACAGTCTTTGCCTTTTTTAGCATTGCATTCAAACTCTCTTCTTCTATCTTAAGGCTATTTAATCTTGATTCAGTATCAGAGTATTCATCAGTAATGTCAGATACATTTTCTTGTCTAAAAGTCACATTTAACTTGTCGCCAATCTTGCCCAAAAAATCATCTAACTTTTCTGCCACAATTCTTACAGTGAAATTAGCATTTTTTCTATAATTCTTGTCATTCATATTGCCAGTATCTATATAAGAATTATCAATTATGCCATCAAAACTACTTATGTATGATTTAAGCCATTCAATCGACTCATTAAAAGTTTTAGTTTCAGTCATCAAATCAACAGTTTTAATGATTTTTCTATTACTGCCATTTCCACTACTTTTAATTGCTGTATAAAAATTGCCAGAATCATATTCAGCTTCTTCTACTGCAATATCATTTGACACTGCCTTTGCACTCATAGCCCCAAATCCATTTACACCATAGGTAGATGCTGTAGTTTCAACTCTCAAAAGATTATTAGTTGGCTTATTGACTCCACAGGCAATTAAAGTTAAAATAATACCAATGCCTAAAAGTACTAATATTTTTTTCATAGATTTCATAATTCACCTCCAAGGAGATTTTATATATGTATAAAAACTTAAATAAACTTTATTTATATTTATTTTCTATATCGCTCATCTATTTTTTACTTTTTGCTACTTTTTATCTTGTCTGCTTTCTTGACAAAGATGGATTATACAAACTCATTATCAAAAATGAAACTTTCAAATTTTTGCCATTTACTTTGTCAGATTTTGATTTAAAAAATATATCAAGAGAACTTATGCAGTACATATCAGGCAATGCTATGTTCCTTGAGACAAAAGCTACTATTGACGGAGTGCTTACTGATTTCTATAGCCTAAGGTCTAAAATACATATGGCAGATGTAAAAAATCTAATCAGCATCTTTAAACATTTATCGTATGCATCAATAATCATATGCATTTTTTCACTTTTCAAAGTAAAAAATCTTGATGATCCTATAAAAACTATCAAAAAAGTTTACAAGAATACAGTTTTACTTGTCTTTTTACTACTGATATCACTAATTATTTTTGCTTCTTTGAACTTCGACTTATTCTTTACAAAGTTTCACGAAACTCTATTTACTAATGACTTATGGTTACTTGATCCAAACGAGGATTATATCATTTGCCTTCTACCTGAAAAAATATTTATGATATATGGTTTAAGGATTGGCATTTCTATGCTTATTGCTTTGGTTCTGCCTTATCTTTTTCTTCAAACTTTGTCAAAAATTCAACTTCACCAAGAAGCCAAATAACACCTCTAAATCTTCTTCCTGGAAGTGGTTCACCTTCCAAATCTTTCTCATTTATCATTAAATTAAATTGTAGTCCCATAGTATCAACTCTCATTTCAACCAAGCTCTCGCCAGTAAACTTATTAGTTTTATAATTAACACTAATTATCTCTGCAACAATCTGATACTTATCACATTCTATACCATAAGGGACAAGACTTGTCTCTACAATAGAATATAAATCTTCATTTTTAAGACGACTCTCTTGGTAACCAATAGAGTCTTTAGGAAGCTTTATTCCAATGCCTATACTTATTGGCTTCATACCTATTCCATCTGAAAAATCATCCATATTCCCAATAAGTCTTGTCGCTAGTGGTGAATCGTTTTCATCCTCATCATCTTCATCTTCATCAGCACTTTCAAATTCATATTCAGGATTAAGTTTACTTTTATCACTAAACTCATTTCCAGATATTTTTTTCTTATCTATTGGAAGTATAATTCTACCACCAAGAGATAGTGCAGATAAATATATTTTATCTATTTTAATATCGTTAATGTTATGACTCTTTATTAAACTATTATAAACATTACCATTAGTCATATAAAATATAAGTGCTATACCCATCCTATAGTCATCAATAATCCCAGCATAAGATTCTTTATCACTATGTCTCTCTATAGTGCACTCTTGTATTAATGTGTAGTCATATCCTTTTAAATAAGGGTAATAGAAATCAACCAGTGCTAACTGATTTTTTTCTTGCTCACCTATTACTGAAATACCTGTGCCACTACATACTTGAATATTATATTGGCCACATAATCTCATATCCTGTGTTATATACGTACTTATTAAGTTTTCATCTTTTAAGTTTTCCTTAAAAAAATCATCTAACTGCGATTTCTTTACAAATTGACTAAAGCCTACTGCTCTTAAATACTTATGCATAGTTTCCTCTCATATATAACTATTTAAACTAAATACTCATTCTTCTATACTTTCTACAGTCAAATAATGTTGAAAAGTATATTCTAAAATACATATTGCTCTCAATTAATAATTCTTTTTCATTTTTAGTAAGTTTTTTAATTTGGGCTTCAAGTTTTAATGCATTACTTCGAGTTTTTGTTTTCCAAATAGCAACTATTTTCTCTGCTCTATGACTTTTAGTAAACTTTGCAGATTTTTTTGACTTACTAATGTGCTCGTTGAACCTTCTTATGTAATCTGTTGTTATGCCAGTATATAAAATATTGTTTTCACATCTCAATATATATATGTAAAATGTTATATTTTCATTTTCCATAAATTATTTACTCTCGTTATGGTTTGTTAAATAGTTTTGAATAGAGGTTATAGCATTTGCACCATCGGCACATGCTGTTATAACCTGTCTTAATTGCTTTTTACGCACATCTCCAACAACATATATACCTTTGACACTGGTCTCGCAATTCTCTCCAGCTTTTATATAATCTCCATCAAACTCAACCTTATCTTTCAAGAGTTCTGACCCTGGATTCATTCCTATACCAACAAAAAGTCCATCAATAGATAGTTCTGACATTATAACATCATTTTTCCCTTTAATAAGTATACCTGTGAGTTTTGATTCTCCAATAACTGATTTTACTACTGTCTCATATATAATCTCGACATTTTTAGCCTCTTTTATCTCACTCTGCAATACTTTTGTTGCTCGAAGCTCATTTCTTCTAACAATCAGATACACTTTTTTTGCTAGTCGTGACAAAAAAATTGCATCTTCAACTGCTGTATCTCCACCACCTATAACTGCTACTTCTTTATCCTTAAAAAAGGCTCCATCACAGGTTGCGCAATAAGATACTCCATTCCCTACAAAATTATCTTCACCATCGAAGCCACCTTTTTTAGGACTGCCACCAGTAGCAAGAATTATAGTCTTTGTGAAATACTCTGCATTTTTAGTTAATACCTTTTTTATATCCAAATAAATATCAGTAATTTCTGTTACCTTTTCATTTTTTATAACCACATCTAATTCTTTCGCATGATTCCTGAACTTATCATATAGTTCTTGCCCAGATATGTTATTAAAACCAGGATAGTTACAAACTTCATAAGTATTGCAAATCTGACTATCCACAGAGTTTGGATTTGTCAAAACAAGAACATTAAGACATGCTCTCTTTGCATATATTGATGCTGTCAATCCAGCAGGTCCAGAACCTATTATTATGACATCATAAACTTTATTTTCCATTATTTTAACCCATTATTTAATTCTATAATGTCACCTGTAGTATATCTTTTCATTGTGACAATATTATGAATTTTATCAGCTACTTCTTCACTAGTCCACATTTTACCACCATCAAGCTTTCTAATAAAATCTGCTCTATCAGTTCCTGTTAAGTGATTATTCATATCAGTATCCACCGCGCCTAAAGCAAATGCTATCACATCAATACCAGATTCTTGTAGTTCCTTTGCAAGTGATTTAGTAAATGCATTGATACCACCTTTTGTCATAGAATAAATTGATTCCATCGAAGCTCCGATTATCCCCCAAATTGAAGAGATATTTACAATAACTCCTTGTTTATTCTTTATCATTTTTTTAGATACAGATTTTGTCGTTAAAAAGGTGTAGTCAAGATTTGAGTAAATGATATTTTTATATTCTTCGTAACTAATATCTTGAATAAGCTGATAATTACTTTTTCCAGCATTGTTTATCAAGATATAAATGTCATCTGGTAAACATTCTTCATTAATAACTCCAGTATAAATATGTACTTTGACCTCAAACTTTTGCTCTATATCAATCTTGACCTCATTTAATAAATCAATATTCTTTTCACATGTCAAAATTAAATCATATTTATGCTGTGCAAACTTATATGCTAGTGCCTTCCCAATTCCACGGCTCGATCCAGTTATTACTACATGCATATTTTCCTTTCGTGTCAGTCCCTATGCTACAAGAGTTCAAATACTATTCTTATCATAAATATAACCATTACTATAATCATTATCGGTCTAACTACATCAACGCCTCTTTTCATAAAGAAACTTGACCCCAAATAATTGCCAAGCATATTAAACAGCCCACATACAATACCGAGAGATATAACCACAACACTTGATGACATAAATAAAACCAGTGCTCCAATATTAGTTCCCCAGTTTATGGCTTTTGCTATGCCATTGGCTTCTTTTATATTCATACCTACTATTTTAACAAAAAATATAAGTAAGAAAGTTCCTGTCGCTGGTCCATATATTCCATCATAGAAACCCATAATTGCTGAAACAATAAATGACTGCAAATAAACTTTTTTTGACAGTTTTATGTTAAAAATAGTCTTTGATTTTAGTGACTCTTTATTCAACACAAATAGTAAAGTAACTGGCAGTGCTATAAGCATAAATATTTTAAGATAATACTCTGGTATCATCGTCTGCACTTTCGCACCTATAGATGAAAAAACCATTGCAACAATTATACATGGGATAGCCAACTTCATATTTACCAATTTGTTTTTAAAATAATTTCCAAATGAAACTGTCGCTCCCATACCTGCCGATAACTTATTAGTTGCTGATGCAACAACTGGAGGTAATCCTGCTATCAAATATCCTGGAAGTGAGATAAGACCACCACCTCCTGCTATTGAATCCACAAATCCGGCTAAAAACACAAGCGGACAAGCTATAAAAAACTGTGCCAAATTGGTCATTATCCAATCCACCTTCCATCTGCATCAACTATACTGCCATCTGGTGTCACAGCTGATGTAAGCATAGTGCCATCTTCTTTAAAATAATACCAATCATTTCCAATTTTTTTCCAACCAGTTACCATCTTACCTTCATTAAGTCCCTTTGCGTTTTCAAAGAAATACCATTTATTATCAATTGTCTTCACCCATCCAGTAACCATATTTCCATTTTCACCAAAGAAATATGTATTATTAGATGGTTTTGCAATCTTTATGCCATCAACTTCTTTCATATCAAGTTCATTAATAGTTACAAATACATTCTTAGCAGGAACCTGCTTGCCATCCATATCTATATTTAATTTAAACATATTAGCTATAGGGTCGTAAACCCATGAAACTTTGTTGCTTTCAACTATAGGAGTATCAATTTTGAAAATTGATAAATTAGTGACGCTTGGTACCATATTTCCATTATTTGCACCTGGTAAAGCGGCTCCTCCACCGCCACCGCCGCCACCACGGCTTCCTCCACCACCTGAAGGTGGATAATATGGTGTTGGTGTAGGTGGCTTAGGATCAGCAGGCAATACAGTTACATTTATACTCTTACTTCCTCCAAACTCTTTTGTAGTAAGTGTAAGCACTGTACTACCAGTAGCAACACCAGTCAACTTGTTAGAAAGCACAGTTGCT
>JAGBOC010000025.1 GCA_017634065.1 Lachnospiraceae bacterium
AAACTCTCTATACTCATAAGCACAACTAAAAATAGTGCCAACAATTTCTTAACTATTCTTGTGCTTTTTTTCATATATCTATATCTAACGACCTATTCTTTTACGGGCTCGTAAAGTTCCTTCCCTGCTACTCGGGCTCGCGATGCTCGCCCCTACGGCGAACGCCAGTACCAACCACCTACAAGTCGCAAAAGTTAGGGGGTACCCATAGGGGGTTCGTTTTTTATGCTCATTAGCACTCTGTAACCATCATTCCCCTTGTTCTGCGCCATCTTTAATTGATTTGCAGGAAGGGACATGGAAAGCAATAAAAATGCAGGGGGGTACCCTGCAATATTTAAACAAACTTTATTAACAAACAATAATTACATCTGCTACTTTTTCTAAAATTCAATAGCAAAAACGCAGCACTTGAATTTTACAAACAACAATTAAATGTCATTCTCATATTCTAATTTGATATATTGATTTTTAATAATTTATTTTTCAAATTTGGTATATCTTCAGTTAATGTTATCCACATCTGCTCCCTATCAACGTTTTCATATTCGTGTGCATGAATGTTTCTCATTCCTCT
This sequence comes from Lachnospiraceae bacterium, assembly GCA_017634065.1. Taxonomy (GTDB): domain Bacteria; phylum Bacillota; class Clostridia; order Lachnospirales; family Lachnospiraceae; genus UBA3633. The sequence goes on from JAGBOC010000025.1 coordinate 578, forward strand.
CATTTCTGCCCAAGGTATTTCTATGTGTTTCAATTTTAAACCATCAGACATATGAATTGATAATTCTCCTATTTGAAATATACACATATCAGTAGATAATTGATATAAATTACTTTTCAAATAAGTATTTTTATCATTATCAATGCCTTCCAATATTTCTTTTATATTATCACAATACTTTATTAATTTTTCTATTATTATTTTATCTTTGTCTAACATATAAAACCTTTTTATCTTTGTCAATTCTATCTAAAAAATCTTTATCTTCTATCCCATCCATAATAACATCAACATGACAATTAAAAATTTTCTCAAGTTCATTTACAAAATTAAAATAAGCAAAATATCCTCTTAAATCACCACTTTTGATAAAAAAGTCAACATCACTATTCTCATTCTGTTCATTTCTTGAGTACGAGCCAAATAGACTAAGTTCATTTACACCATATGACTTAGCAATCGGAACTGCTTTTTCTTTAATTTCTTCAATCGTATATATTTTCTTTCCCATACATTCATATTTTATCATACTTTTTTACATTTCACAACATTAACATTTGCTTGAATAAAGCCAAGTAAAAATTAATTAAGCACAACTATTTTTTACAACTATAGTTTTATAATTAAGTAGCTGTCAATTTTAAATCATCAAATGTTAATAAGCCATAGTCGGTAGTTGATGTTGGTTTATACTTAATATATAATGTTTCATTTTTTTTCATAGTAACATTATAAATTGTTACCCCAACACTAGATCCAGATGTTGTTGATTCATAGCTACCGAGTGTCCAAGCAGATTCTGCATTATTACCTATTGCATAATATAGCGATCCTTCAAGATTACCATGCCAAGTAAAAGTCAACTCACCATCTTTCGTACTTGTGCATAGAGGTAACCCATCCTGAATTTTTCCTACTTTATTATTAATTTTATAAAAAGGTTTAAATATTTTAGTCTTTATTTTTATAGCATTATTGTACAATTGAGAAGGTATCTTGGCCGACACACGCAGAGAACCAGTGGAAATGCGAGATTTACCATGGGAATCAGCGGCATTACATGATAGTGGCGTACCTGGGAGGCTTAAATATAAATCGCCATCCTTTTGGTCCGTCACAGCTTTATCGATTTGATAAACATAGTCGTTTGCATCCGACCAGCAAGGATAAGGAACATAGTCCAAAACTGTGCGTTGTGATGCCTCTAGCTCCTCACCATGGAAAAATGCTACACCAGCTTTCTGACTCGCCATAGATGAAATAGATGTTCCAGAAAACAATTTAAATGAAGCACTAAAATTATGTGGTAGCTCCGCACCTATACTTGTTGAATTTGCCGGCCACGTGTCAGTAGCATTACCTTGAATTACGGGCCGTATGTAAACGAATTCTTGGATATAATCTGCATCAGTCGAATTATACTCATAGACATTAGCTGTATATTTTCCATTTTTTGAGCCACTCACCTTAGCGTGAGCATATCGATCTGGTTGTACAGCATAAAGCACCATATCATACCAAAAATCTGTTTTACTATTACCATTTGCCTGATAGGCACTATTGCTATACCAGCGAATTTCTTTAGTATTATTTAATGATGAATAAATATTTGGGATTATTTCAACATTACTCACTGTTATTCCTGCCAAATATGATGCTATTGCTCCATCAATTTTAGCATCTATTGATGTATTATATTGGTCTATCTGACTTTGAAAATCATTTTTAAGACTATCAAACTCTGCCTTTGTGATAAAGGCTGAGCCGTCATTATCACTCACGACCGCCCCAAAACTCTCTATACTCATAAGCACAACTAAAAATAGTGCCAACAATTTCTTAACTATTCTTGTGCTTTTTTTCATAAATTAAAATCTACGACCTATGTGCGAACGCGAGTCCCCAGTACCAACTACCTACATTTTACAAAAGTTAGGGGGTACTCATAGGGGTACATACGACCCACTCAAAGCTGGTGGAGTAAAATAATTAGTTAAATTCCTTTTTCATTAAAAAAGTACAGTATTAGAGGGCTTGTTTTTTTATGCTCGTTAAAACTATGTAGCCATCATTTCCCACGATCTTATCCATCTTTAGTGAATTGGTAGGAAGGGACATTTCTATCCAAAATGTCAATACCTATTTTTAACTAATTCTAACTACTATAATGCAATTTATACAATAAGGATGTATGTATACTTCTCTTGACTGATGTAGTTAAAAAAGCAATAAAAATGCAGGGGTTGCCCTGCAATTTTGTTATAAATATGCATTTATAAAATTGTACTCTAATCTACATTATACCATATAATATATATAGAAAATAATATTATTTTCGCATTTATTTTGAAAATTGACCAATAATATTTAACAACATTTAAACTATTATGGATTTAAAAAATAGTGTTATTCTATTAAGATTTTGCTGTATATTGGTAAGAATTACAGTTTTTTGTATCAAGTGTAATAATCCAGTCACTATTTAAATATGTAGTTTCATTATGTGGTACCCATTTGACATACGCAATACCTGTTTTTGGCATTTCAAATTTTATTTTGCATTTTCTATTTGTTGTTGTAGCATAATTCTCCTTTGTTGTTCCATCATCAACTGTCACCTGAATAGCATTTGATGTATTGACCTTATTAGTAAACGGACCAGAAGATAAATAGATATCAACTTCATGGGTATTATCAACATAAGTGTCTGCTGAATTATGTACATGTGTATAAGAAAATGTAGGTTCCCAAATTATTTCTGCTCCTTCTTCTCCTCCAAGTAATGCAAATCCTTTTTCTAAAGTTTCCTTTTCTTTTCTCACTGATATTTTATCTGTAACATCAACTATTAAATCTTTATCTACTTGATAAATCTCATCAGCTGTGACAGCACGAGGAATAAGTCCGATAGTTGGAAATTTTGTAGCTTCACTTTTAGTAAATTGTGTAGGCATATCTGCAATACCTCTTGGTACACTTGCTTTATCAGTAGCGCTAGTATGAAATGCCCATCCACCATAACGGCCTTTTGCATTGATGGTCATTGCATCATGTACATTCTTTGGTGTTATATTAGAATTTGTATCAGTACTCAAAAGCTTCGTCCAGTCTTTATTAGCTACACGCCATTCAGCATCCCCATCATATGCTACAATATGAGTGTAATCATATTGCTTGCCATCTTTATAAATCAGCTCAACTTTTGGAGACCATTGGTCTCTCAACTGATCATCAGTAAATGTATATGTGTCAGATCTGACAATATTTCCAGTAGATTTATTCTTTGTATCGTTTTGATAAGTTACTTTCCACACAGCAGCTCTAATATTTTCCCAACTGTCATACCATGCATCAACCCCAACAAAGGTTGTAAAATCTTTAAGAGTTATATTTTGAGTATACATATCAGGTCGATCTAATCCATACCAATACCTTGTCGGATGTGACCAATCTACACATCTGCTAATATTATATACATCACACCAACGTAGAGCACGACCCGTCCAATAAAATTTTCCATAAGTTGCATATGTTGCCCCATCAGATGACACAACATTTCTATGGCAAGTATCAACTGATGTCCAATCATTTTCATATGTACCTCTAACAGCATGTGTAACTGCTTGATACTGTTCAGCTGCAGTGCCAATATCTCTACTCTCAAGCAGCAACATACCAAACATAAAGTTTATGTCAATATTAGGAACTATATATTCATTTTGCAGACTTCCACTTATCATTGATACATCAGTCCAATCATTATAGATAATACTTTTGTTTTGCTGCTTGGTCAAAGTTATGCCAGCCAAATAACTCGCTATTGCGCCATCTATCTTACTATCAATACTTGTATTGTATTGGTCAATCTGACTCTGAAAGTTATTTTTTAAACTGTCAAACTCTGCCTTCGTTATGAATGCCGACCCATCATTATCGCTAACTACAGCACCAAAACTCTCTATGCTCATAAGCACAACTAAAAATAGTACCAACAATCTCTTAACTATTCTTGTGCTTTTTCTCATAAATAATGTGTATCTTACGACCTATTCTTTTGCGGGCTCGCACCCCAAGGGTGCTTTGTCGCACTTCCTTCGCTACGCTCGGAAAAAACGCTCGGGCGCATGCTCGCCCCTACAAGCTACTCTCCTACAGATGCCCCCTTTATACTAATTCACTATCTCAAATGCCATCTTGTCTACCCTAGCAATCTCAAAAAATGCTTCTTTTTAGCATTTTTTGAAGAGCGGAGGCGATGAAGCGTCAGTGGAATCGCGACTTCGCGGTTCCACGATAGCGAAATCCGGCGAACCCCAGTACCAACCACCTACAAGTTATGAAAGTTAGGGGGTTGGCATAGGGGGTTCCAGGGAATAAAAATGGTAGCCTATACCACAGCTACCATATAGTGAAAATCAGTTCTTTCTTATTCTTCTATCCCCAATATGCTATCCGACTCGGAAGCTCCAATAGTGTCAAATCCTTTTAATTTACTTGTTATCATAGAGTTTCTCTTTGATAATTGCTCTGTTGACTTTGCTGCCGTGTCTATACTCTTCTTGGTTTTCTCTATTTCTTCTTCAAACTTTTCATATTGACCCTTTATTGCTCGAAGAATCTCAGCAATTTTTTTACTATTCTTATTTATTTGCAAAAACTTAAATCCTACACTAAAACTATTTATAAGAGCAGTGATAGTAGTAGGTCCAGCAAGTAAAACTCTATGCTTCTTTTGACATTCATCCGCAAGGCTATCAATGCGAAGACACTCTGCATAAAGACCTTCTGTAGGCAAAAACATTATCCCAAACTCTGTTGTAATAGGTGGCTCAACATATTTTTCTGATATACTCTTTGCCTGTTTTATTACTTCTTCTTTCAATTTCTTTACTGCTTCATTTAGCATTATTTCATCCCTTCTATTTGAAGCATCCACTATTGCCATATATCTATCATTTGGGAACTTGGCATCCACAGGTAGGTACACAAAACCATCATCATCTTTATTAGGTATCTTAATTGCAAAATCTACCATCCTATCCGCATCATCTTTTATCTTATACTGAACTTCATACATACTACTTGGCAATATACTTTCAAGTATGTTTTCAAGTTGTTTTTCACCAAATATACCTCTTGCCTTTACGCTTGATAGAGATTGTTGCAAATCAGAAATGGTACCAGACATATTTAGGAGCTGACCATTTGTAACTTGCAAGTTTTGAAGTTGCTCTCCAATAGTTTTGAAGCTACTATCAAGTCTCTCATTCAATGACTTATCAAGTTTTTCATTTATATTTCGCTCAATTATGCCAAGTTTCTCTTCATTTGCATTTCGTATCTCATTTAACTTTTTTTCATTTGTATCATTAATCTTATCAAGAGATTCTTGCATACCTTTCGTGAGATTGCTTGAGTTTATCTGATTTTGATTTAGTATTTTGACAAAACCTTCATTTGAATCTTTAAGAACATTTTTTTCAAGGTCTTTAATCATATTTGCTAAAAATCTTGACTCGTCTTTTTTCTTTGAGCCATTATTAGCAACTAACACTATCAAAACTATTACCGCAATAAGTAAAATTGCAACCATTGCTATAACTACTATCATCATATTATTTATTTCCATATTTCCCACTGCTAATCCTCCTTAATATTTATATTATTACATTTGATTATATTTAACTAAACCCTAATGCTTAAAAATCAACTTTATACTGATAACCAAATCGCAATTTTTTATTGAAAATGAATGCTATATGGGTTAAAATATAGGCTATGTATAAAGGTCTTAAAAAAGTATATGCCAAGTTTCCAAGATGGCTTAAAAAAGTTTTGCAATTTATCAAAAATGTAGTTTTGCTATATATGGCAAATGATATACCAATATATGCTGCAAGTTCTGCCTTCTTTCTCATCATATCAAGCATACCACTATTTATGCTTGTTTTTTCTACTATATCTCTCATACCTCAAGTTAGCATAGATGACATTATAACGCACATAACATTACTATTCCCAAATCTCCCATATATCACAAAGATAGTCGACTATGCTTTACTTATAGCAAGAAATCTCGCCAAGTCAAATGTCATCTACATAAACCTTATCACTGCACTCGTAACTGGCTCTACTTGCCTTTTTGCATTTATAGTTGGCATACGAAAAATACATAACATTGAATACACGAGTAACTATGCACTACTTAAAGTTCTAACTATATTCAATATGTTTATACTATACCTTGCAATCATTGTGACATTTATTCTTGTAATCCTTGGTGGTATGATAATAGGATATGTGAAACTCTATCTACCTTTTGCAACTGAAATAATTGACCAAATTTTAAGTTATAAATATTTAGTATCAGGTATAGCACTTATAATTCTAACAATGTCGCTTTATACGACGACAACTAATTTTGAAAGATCTTTTTTAAGAAATATCTATGGTGCCATCTTCGCAACATTTGCCTGGATCATAATTTCCAATTTATTCTCTTTATATTTTACAAGATTTCCAATGAGTACAAGTACCTACGGCTCTCTTACAGGCATTATGATTGTTTTGCTTTGGATTTTCATTTGTATAAATATCGTTTTCATCGGTGCCTGTGTAAATGAAGTCATCTACCCACAAGAAAGAATTATAAATGAAAATAAAACTAAACTTAAACAAAAAATTGAGCTAGGTAAAATTAAAGAAGCCGATGAAGAAATTAGTAAAAAAAGAAATGTCACAAAAATCATCAAGTTTAAGAGACCACGACTAAATAATAAAAATCAGTAACTATATTTAAATTATTTAATTTGACTCTTGAAATGTCCCCGAGTAAAACTATCGGGGATTTTATTTTGGAGTATAGCCTTCATCTCATTTTCATTCTCAAAACTAAAATCCAACCTAAATCCGCTAATATTCTCAATCTCTGGCACTTTATCAAGCAAGTATAACGGTTCAGTATTAAATATTTTATTATAACAATACTTACAGTAAGTTTTGTAATGAAGTTTTTTGCCTTTTCTATCTATAATGTATGATGAAAAATCTTGTACATTATCAAAGTCAAATCTATATTTGCAGATTGGGCTTCCTACATCGTTATTATTTACCGCACTTACATTTTTTTTAAGGCAATTAGCAGAAACCATAGTATCAATATAACTATAGACAAGCATCGTGTCATACCCTACTTCTGACAATTCATAAATATTTAATTCCACCGGAGCAGTGAATTTTAGTGGTATATCTTTAGCGTTATTTCTCTTTTCATTATACAAAGTTTGATATACCTTCTTTGTCGCATCGTTATAGCAATTTATTGTATAGTTTAATTCTACTGATAGGTTAGGATTTGCCGATTTATTGATTTTTCGAAGCATATAAGCAAATGAATCAAGATTTTGAATTATAATCCCATCAAGATCAGCTATTTCAAAAATCCTATCAGTGCTTTTTCGAAGATCTGCTGTCTCACTATTTCTTTCATTACTTCCATTTATCTTTCTATCATATTTTTCCTCAAAGCGTGATATTCTCTCAAGCATAATCCACGAAAGTCTACCAGATTTTTTAATTCTTGCTAAAAGTTTTGCTAACTCACATTCAGCAAAACTATCTCTTGCCAAAATTATCTCACTTACATTTTTTGATGCAAGTGCTATATCAAGTTGTTTTTTATTTTCAACTTTAACTTTATACATGAATAAACTCTATACTAATTTAACTAACATTTTAGGAACTCTTTGACTTAAAACTAATTTCATAGTTATTTTCTCTCATATCTTTGTATCATATCACTGCCATTATGTTTTTCGTAATAATTTGTAAATCCACCTTTATTATATAATTCAAGTAGATACTTTTCATCTTTTGCTATGTCAACTGGACTCATAGTGGCAGTTCCAGCATCACTCAAAATTACATCAATGTACTTCCTATAAGTCTTCGTGACTCCTTCTACATAATCTGCCTGTCTCATACGCCCTTCTATTTTAAATGATGTGACACCAGCATTTATAAGTCCTGATAATGAGTTTAGTGCACACATATCTTTCATAGAAAGAATATATGGTGCTTCCTTCTCACCTTTTCGCTTTGAAGTTTTTACACTATTATAAGGCAAACGACATGGACCTTTACACCTTCCCCTATTTCCTGATTCGCCACCTATGAAACTTGACATAAGACACGCCCCGCTATAACTATAGCACATAGAGCCATGAACAAATGCCTCAAGTTTTATATCATCACCAACTTCTTTTTTTATGGCCTTTATCTCTTTGATAGATAATTCTCTCGCAAGAACTACTTGCTTAAATCCAAGACTCTTTACAAGATTCACTGCCTTACTCGATGTTATGGTCATCTGTGTTGAAGCATGAAGTTCTACATTAGGATATTTCTCTTTTAATAACATAGCAACACCTAAATCTTGAACGATAAATGCATCTACACCGGCTTTTACTATATCATCCAAAAATAAAAAAATCTCTTTAAGTTCCCGCTCCTTAAAGAGAGTATTAACCGTAAGATAAAATCTTTTGCCATTTGACTTTATAAACTTTATAGCATCAATAATAGAATCATCACTTGCTGATTTTGCAAATGCTCTTGCACTATATTTACTACCACCCATATAAATAGCATTAGCACCTGCAGAAACTGCTACTTTTGCACATTCAAAAGACCCTGCAGGAGAAAGTAATTCTATTTCACTTGAATTAATACTATTCATTGATTTATACTTAACTACTTTACTTATTACTTTTATATTTAAAAAACTGTTGTCTGATATGGTAGGTCAAGATGTTTGTAAGCAAGTTCTGTTGCGACACGACCCTGCTTTGTTCTTTTTATAAGACCCTTCATTATCAAAAATGGTTCATAAACCTCTTCTATAGTTCCAGCATCTTCTCCAAGAGTAATGGCGAGAGTATCAAGCCCCACTCCCTTACCATTTGAATTGCCAATCAAAACTTGTAAATATTTTCTATCATTTTCATCAAGCCCAAGTTTATCTATATCCAAAATATCAAGAGTTTCATCAGCTACCTTTTTTGTTATGACACCATCATATCTAACTTCAGCAAAATCTCTTATTCTTTTCACTAGTCTATTTGCAATTCGTGGTGTGCCACGAGATCTCATACCTATCTCTCTTGCACCATCTTTATCAATTTTAATGTTTAATACTTTAGCAGTTCTATTTGCTATCTTCTCAAGATCTGAATCTTCATAATATTCTAATTTTGAAATAATTCCAAACCTATCGCGAAGTGGAGCAGACAAAAGTCCTGGCATAGTAGTTGCACCCACAAGTGTAAACTTTGGCAGGTCAAGACGAACAGAATGTGCTGTACTCTCACTTCCAAGAACGATATCTATATAAAAATCTTCCATCGCAGAATAGAGAACTTCTTCAACAGCAGAATTAATTCTATGTATCTCATCTATGAAAAGTACATCCCCTTCTTCAAGATTAGATAATATTGATGCAATATCAGCAGGTTTTTCAAATGTTGGACCACTTGTAGTCTTTATATTTACTCCCATCTCATTTGCGATAATGTATGCAAGAGTTGTCTTGCCAAGTCCTGGCGGACCATAAAAAAGACAATGGTCGAGTTGATCTTTTCTCTTTTTTGCCGCATCTATATAGATATTTAATTGACTCTTCAACTTTTCTTGCCCTATATATTCAGCCAAAGTTGCTGGACGAAGTTTTGCATCATCCTTTCTATCATCACTAGTGGTATTTAGATTTAATATTTTCTTCTTCATAATTATAGTTTGGTTTTAAGAGCAAGTTTCAAAATATCACTTACTGATTCATTTTCAGTAACTTCAAGTTTTGAAATAATCTCTCTTGCTTTGCTTTCCTTAAATCCAAGTTTAATCATTGCTTCAGTTACTTCATCTTTTATAGCATTTATCTTACTATTTACAGCATTATTCTCTTTAATTATATCAACCTTTCCTTCAAAGTTCATCTTTCTCACTTTGTCACCAAGCTCTATACATATTTTACTTGCTGTTTTTGCACCTATACCTTGGACAGTTGATATAAGTTTACTATCTTCACTTGATATTGCCTTCATAAGAGTAGAAAAGCCAAGAGTTGAGATAATATTTAGTGCACCTTTTGGTCCAACACCATTTACACTTAATAATTTCAAAAACATCTCTCTATCTTCTCTTGTCAAAAAACCATAAAGACTCATCTCATCTTCTTTTACATGCATATATGTAAATACTTTTATGTCTTCATCAATCGCTGGTAAGTTTACAAAATTAGATCGTGGAAAATATATGCCAAAACCTACTCCATTTGTTTCAACCACAATCATATCATTTAAAACTTCATTTAGTTTTCCACTTATAAAATTAATCATTAAAGTTTCAATTTTGATTCTCTAAAGTTTGTCCCAAGGAACTTATTTGTTATAAAGCCACTTCTATCCATCTTGTTAGTAATTTTTGCATTTGCTATACTTTCTCTCATTATCTCAAGTCTCGCATCTGTATTATCAGCCTGTGAAACTACATAGGCTTCCATCAGCATAGGTTGTTTAGGTGAGCCAAACTCAGCTGTTCCATGGTGAGCCAAGATACAATGAAGTAATTCGTATTTTTCTTCTTCTGTGAAACCTCCAAGTTCATCAATTCTTTTGCTAATGATTTCATAACCAAGCACAATATGTCCTACAAGCATACCCTCATCTGTATATTCATTCACTGGGAAAGATGCTATCTCATCCATTTTAGCAATATCATGAAGTAGTGATGCTGTGATAACCAAATCAAGATTTATGTCATTATAATTAAGTGTTATTACTCTCGCAAGTCTTGTTGTAGCAAGTGTATGTTCCACAAGTCCACTAACAAACGAATGGTGAACTGTCTTTGCACCCTGGTGACTTAAAAACTTTTCTCTAAACTCTTTATCATCAATAAAAAATGATTTCAAGATTCTATTATAATTTTTATTTTTTACTTCATTAATAAATCCATCAAGTTCTTTCGCCATATCATCTTTACTGTACTTTGATATTGCAAAATAATCTTCTATATTTACTTCATCATTTTCAGCAATCCGAAGTCTTGTTATCCTTATTTGTAATTGATTATTGTAAGATAAAACATCTCCATCTATGTAAGCAAAATCACCCGGCTTAAACTCTTCAATCCCAGGTGCTTCAGTATTCCAAATCTTTGCATCAATAGTTCCAGTTCTATCCGCCAAAACAACATTGAAATATTCTTTGCCAGTTTTAGCGGTTGCTTTTGATTTTATAGTGACATGATAAATAGAGTTTATTTCATCGCCATCTTTTATTTCATTTATAAATTGCATTACAATTCCTCACTTTTATAAATTATGGTCGACATTATGTCGACCATTACTTATTCTTCAAAGACTGGAGAAAGTGTCTCATCTTTTACTATATATCTTCTTGATATATATGCATCTCGTCCTTCAAAGACTATGATTGCCCAGTCAGCATTATAAAATGATTTTACTTGTACCTTGCCACCACGACTTACTGTTCCTAAAACTTTAGACCCTTCTGTAGTCGCTGAATCTCGTATTTTCACAAGATCACCTGTGACATCATAGTAACCTGCTTCTCGTGGCAAAGGTGGTTCTGTTGGTTCTGTCTCGGTTGTCTCTGGCTCTGTAGTTGCCACCGTAGGTACAGTTGTCTCTTCAATTCTATTTGTATCACTACCACTAAAGAACATACCTTTTACTACAAATGCAACTAGTAAAATCAGAACTATAGGTATAATTAAAGTTATAAGTTTTACTTTTTTTCTTCCACTCTTTTTTCTTTCATTTGCAAGCATCTGCTCTCTCATCTTTTCTTTTTTTCTAAAGTCAACTTCGTCTCCAGCCTTTTGCATGAAAGCAGGTGTCTCACCTTCCAAAGTCATATCCTTACTAAAATCTCCTGGATATGGCTCATCATCTTCATCATATTCATATAATGGCTTATCAGTATTTGCATTAAACTTTGATTTCTCTTCAAGATTTTCAGAAAGCGAAGGATTGATATCTTCATTTCCTAATATCAAATCTATCTCATTCGTCAAAACTTGCAAAGCTTGTTCTGCATGTTCTTTTGGTATATCAACACCATTATGTGCTTGAACACCACTTATTATCAATGTCTCAAAATTGTGTGCTGTATCTTCTGCAATGATACCACTTGCCCTTAAAGTCTTTAAATCTTCTTCATAGCCTTTAGAAACTATGAGAGCCTCATCAGTTAGATGCTCTATCACATCCATAGTTATTTGAGCCATAAGCATCATGGCTTCATTGTACTTATTCAAAATAAGGTGCTCTCTTGCCTCGCCAAGAGCATCTTGTATTCTATTTTTATTGGCCATATAAGCCTCCCTTATGCCCTACCTAACATTATATTATAACACATAAACGATTCAAATGCTACATTTTGCAACAATTTTTTAGCACTACTAATCTATTTATAATCGTTATAGTTATGGCTTCTTTATAAATATATAAAATGTCCCCGTAAACTCATTTGTCTTAAACTCATCAACTAATTCATAGGAAGTACTTAAAACTAATCTTATCTGATTAAACATATTTTGTGGCATATCAAGTGCTGCACTTGAATTTGCATACACTACGACATCTGGGTCTCTGTTCATTATATACTCATATTGCGCTATATATGGTGCTCTATCCGCACTATATGGAATATTTGGAATGATAAAATATTTATAGTCAATAACTCCGCCAGTATATATATATGTCTCTGGGTTAAAGCCATATGACAGAACTTTAATGTTCTCTTTATTCAAGTGAGTGCTAATCGCATTATTTATTCTTTGTGCTCTATGCTCACAATTCAAATACCTAATTTGAATGTCCTTATTCATAAAGACATTAATAAGTAAAAACATACCAGATACTAATAAATAGATAAAAGTTTTATTAAGGTTCAGTTTTAGATTTATCAATCGAATTATGAGAAAATATATTGACATAAGATATGGCATTAAAATGACAAGATAATATGGGTTCGTGCGATTAGAAAAAATCACATACGCAATTGTAATAATTTGTGCAGTTATTATAGAATACTTAAGATATTTATCAATTTTAAGGAAAAACCAAGAGAGTAGCGAAATAAAAACAAATATAAAAAAGACTATATTTTCTGAAATTAAAGTCAATGTAATTTCAAAAGTATTTTTATCTATAGTGAAACTACCTCTAGCATAATTAACATTTGAAACAATGATTGCATAAATCGCATCTTCCACACTTTCTGTTATAACTGCATAAATAATATAAGGCAATATTGTTATGATAACTCCAAGTAAGCCAGATATAATCACAGCAAATAAGTTTTTGAGTTCTTTTAGCTTAACTAGTTTTATAAGAAGTGCAACTGCAAATGGCACAAATATCACCACTGCTCTTATATTGGTCATAAATGTTAATGTCGCAAGAATTCCAATTATAACCATATTAATTGGAGGAAAAGTATTAACCTCATCATCTCTCGATTTTCCATCTTTCACAAAATATTTCGCAAATAAAAAAATAGCTGGTATGATGAAAGCTATAGCATACATTTCTGTTCTGCTATAAGAAAATGTTATATGAGGTATAGATAAGATGACTGCCAAAACTATTGAAGATATAAATGATTTTGTTTTAGATATAAAAATCTGTGATAACTTAAAATTAAAAATCAAGATAATAGATAAAAGAGTTACTTCGATGATGAATAATCCTATATGATTCTTTTCAAAAAGAGAGGCAAATGCATTAAAAAAATAAATATATGGCGTCTTGTGGTCAAATACATCTTTATACAAAACCTTGCCATTAAGCATTGCTTTACCAATGCTAAAAAAAATCGCTTGATCAGTATCAGTAAAAACTTCACTAAATCTTATAGAATTAATTGAAACTAAAAATTTGGTAAAAAATGCATATATGACTAAAATTAAATATTCAATTTTATTACTCTCTCTATTCAAATCTCTTTACAAAGTTTGCTAGTTTTTCCATAGCAATTTTCAATTTTTCTATTGAATAAGCATAAGATATACGAAGAAATCCTTCACCACTATCACCAAAAGCTGTGCCTGGTATGACTGCCACATTTTCTTCATCAAGAAATCTCATAGCAAACTCTTCACTAGTCATACCATATTTCTTTATACAAGGGAACACATAAAATGCACCAAATGGTTCAAAGCAAGGTATCCCCATTTCATTAAAAGATGATATTAAAAATCTTCTTCGCTGATTATAGGATTCTCTCATCATCTCAATATCTTTGTCACCATTTTTAAGTGCTTCAATAGCAGCATATTGACTCACTGTCGGAGCACACATAATTGCAAATTGATGAATTTTTGTCATTTGCGATATTATTTCTTTCATACCACAGGCATATCCAAGTCTCCATCCTGTCATCGCATAAGCTTTTGAGAAACCATTTATGACAATGGTTCTCTCTTTCATACCATCTATCTCTGCGATAGAATGATGCCTTCCACCATAAGTAAGTTCTGCATATATTTCATCAGATATAACATATATATCATTTTCTTTTACAATTTTTGCTATCTCTTCCAAGTCTTCCTTGAGCATTACTGCTCCAGTTGGATTATTTGGAAATGCTAATATGAGAACTTTCGTCTTTTTAGTGATAGCATTTTTTAATTCATCTGCTGTAAGTTTAAAATTATTTTCTGACTTTAAATTAATAATAACTGGCTTTGCATTTGCAAGGACAGCACAAGGCTTATATGACACATAGCAAGGTTCAGGAATTATTACTTCATCTCCTTCATTGATAAGAGCACGAAGACTTAAATCTATCGCTTCAGACCCTCCTACTGTAACCAAAACTTCATTAAGTGGATCGTATGTTAAATTAAACTTTCTTTTTAAGTAATTACAAATCTCATATCTTAATTCTTTAAGCCCAGAGTTTGATGTGTAGAAGGTCTTACCTTTTTCTAACTCAAATATTCCTTCATCTCTTATATGCCATGGAGTATCAAAGTCAGGTTCTCCGACACCTAAAGATATGACATCTTTTTTTTCGGCTACTAAATCAAAAAACTTCCTTATCCCAGATGGTTTTATGCTCAAAACTTTTTCAGAAAGTTTGTGCTCCATTAAGAAATAACCTCTCTTTCATCTTCATGTTTACTATCAAAAACTATTCCATGGTCTTTATATTTCTTAAGTATAAAGTGAGTTGCAGTACTTAAAACTGTGTCGAGAGTTGACAATTTATCTGATACAAATTGTGCAATCTCTTTTAATGAGTTTTCCTCCAAAGTAACCAGTAAATCATAAGCACCTGAAATCAAATATACCGAACTAACTTCTGGATAATTATATATTCTTTCTGCTATCTTATCGAAACCTTGACCCCTTTGTGGTGTAACTTTTACTTCTATAAGCCCAATTACTTTTTCCACATCAGTTTTATCCCAATCAATAAGAGTGAGATATCCGCAGATGATATGTTCTTTTTCAAGTTCACTCATCTCATTCAAGACATCTGCTTCACTTACTCCAAGCATTTTAGAAAGTTCTGATGTAGCAACTTTTGAATTCTTTTCAATTAATTTCAATAATTCTTTTCTTATATTTGTATTCATAACTCTCTCCTTTTTATATCTTGTGAGAATCATTATCTTTATTTTCTCTATTCGATTTAGTAAGATAAGCTACCATACCCACTAATAGTAATATAACTATTGCTGATATCGCGAGTGCTAAAAGGAGGAACCTATAGTTTTCAAGTATGCCTCCAAGTATTGAACCATCTCCATTTTTTCCTTCCTGCTCTTTTAGATACTCGTCAAGTTCCATGATTCTTCTTCCGTCTGTCTCTGAAACTTCTCCAGTTTCATTATTACTCTCTGTCACACTTGACTCAATAGTTTCTTGCAAAGTAACAGTCTCTTCATTTTCTATATTTTTATCACTTGTACTTGCAAATGTCTCTATTTCTATTATGCTCGTTTCAACTATTGTTTCTTCAATACTTACACTATTTGCTTCTGCAGTTTGTGATACAGTTGGAACCATCTCTGCTTCATTTATAGTGCTCTCAAATGCACTACTTGACTTTGTTAAATCAGATGAAGGAGAAATAACATTCTTTGAAGTTAATTGTTCTTTTTCAGCATTATAGCCAGATGCACTATCTCCAACATATGGAATGATACCAGAACCATTACCATTTCCAGTTTCATTATCATACTCCGGTTCTTCTGCATAAGGTTGTGTCGTTTCTGGTTCAGTCACTATATAGTTTGCACCATCCACCGGAACCGAACCTATATATTCACCATAGTCAGAATACTGATAATTGACATCTTTTATAAATCCTTCAACTTTGTCATCACCTGGTAGAGCATACTTTTCATACTCATCTTCTGGAATATCCACCGCTTTTTTGCCATCATTCGTTCTTAAGCAATGACATTCAGAAAACATTCTCGTGAAGGTTCTTACATTTTCTATATTCCATCTTGTTTTGTCAACATAAATATTTTTTAAATTATAGCATTTATAAAATAACTCATCCATGTTGTCAACCATTTTAGTATCAAATAATGTAAGATCAACATTTGTAAGTGACTGACAACTGAAAAACATTCCTTGCATCTCGGCAGGTGAAAAGGCTTGTGATGCTCCACCACTTTTAAATGTCAGATTTTTTAGATTTCTGCATTCCATAAACATATATCTTGTATCTGTCAGTCCATGTAAATACACAAAATCACTCAAATCTATATTTCGAAGTCGCACAAACTTGTCAAACATAAATGAAGCATCATTATTAAAATTAACTATATAGTCTGAATACCAATAAAGAGTATAATTGTAATCAGATACTTTAGTTTCTCTTTTATCTTTGTTATTGATATCATTTTCAACTGTGTATGCTATAACTGTGCCATCTTTATCTTCTGATATATCTACATAATATGCAGGGTCATCTGGAGGATTATAACCTCTCTTGAACTCTGTGATAGTATTATTTATTGTAACTCCTCTATCATTATTACTTAAAAACGATTTCACTCTTTGGTTAAACTCTCGACCATTACATAAAGTATATGGCGTAGAATATCCTGGAAATGAGAAAAACTTAAGTGATAATAATACCGTGAATATAAATAAAATTATCTTCTTAAAATGTGATTTCATAATTGCTCTAACTACCGATAAACTAATTTTTAATTAGTAAAGGCGGATCATATCCGCCCTCATTATTTTATATTATATATATTCTATTATATTTATACAAATGTTATTTAATAAAAATATATATACTATATAACTTTAATATACCATCCTTCCATTAGCATCAAAGAAATGTGTTATTCCATTATATATGATAGTTCCTGTAGCCATAGTTCCATCTGGATTGAAATAATAAGTGTATTGATTAATTGTCACAAGTCCTACGGACATATTTCTATTTATATCTATATAATACCAATTATTTCCAATTTGAAGCCAAGTATTTGATGCATATACACCATTAGCAAAAACATAATGCCAATATCCATTTCCTGCAACCCACTGCCCAACTGGATTAAACATAATCTGTGGTGTAGGAAGTGATGTCCCCTCTCCTGGACCTGTCCCCGTACCTGGATAAACTGGTGTCACTGGATAAACTGGTACCACTGGATAATCTGGGTAATCAGGATAATAATGCTCTATATATGTTGAATCAGATTGTTCCCAATTTCCCCATCCAGTAACTGAATTATATGGGCGAACTTCAAAATAATATTCATGGTCGCCTCTTGACATCTCGCTTGTGAAATTTCGGCTACGTCCTGTTTGGGTTTTTGTGCTAACTCTTCTACCATCTCTATAAAGTCTTACCTCATATTTATTTGCTCTACCATCAACTGACCACTTTGCAGTTTTATTATTCCAATATAAGTCATAGACCTGTGGATAATTATCTCCTATAATTGGTGAATAGGCAAATGAAAATATTGAGAATGCAAATGTTAAGGCAATCATTAATGAAACTACTCTAAACATTTTCTTCATATCAAATCCTCCATTTACAATTTGAATTATACCATATTATTATAGAAATGTTAAACTTCAAAGCACCAAAGAATGTGGCAGAAATATGGTAAAATAACTCACTTATGATAAGGCTCATTATTCGCTATTTTAAATACTCTATATATCTGTTCAAGTAAAATGACTCTAAAAAGTTGGTGGGGAAATGTCAGTTTTGAAAAACTTAATCTCAAATCAGCCTTTTCCTTTACACTATTGCTTAAACCATATGACCCACCAATCACAAAATTAATTTGCGAATTACCTTTTACTATAATTTCATTAATTTTGTTGCCAAGTTCAGTAGTAGAATACTCTTTACCATCTATATCAAGTACTATCACATATCCATCTTTGATTTTAGATATTATAGATTTGCCTTCGTCCTCAATTGATTTTTTTATATTTGAATCATTTTCAATTTTAGCAATGCTCTCATTTACTTCTATTATATCAATAACGCAAAACTTGGACATTCGTTTTCTGTATTCATCAATTGCCTCTTTTAAGTATTTTTCTTTGATTTTTCCTACTGCTATAATATTAATTTTCATAGTCTTATTTGTTTATTGAAAAATATCCATAGACTGCATACTTGATAACTACTTTCGCATTTTTTTCTAATATATAACCTTTGTGAATGTTTTCAATTCCATTTATCAATATTTCTACGACCTCGCCTTCTTTTTGGAAAAATCCTTTTCTTCCTCTTTCAACTTTCACAAAATAAATATTCTCTGGTAAGAATCCAATCTCAAGTAACTTTTTCTCTACATCTATGAAGTTTTTACCAATGTACTTCTTTGAGTCAACTGGCAACACAATTTCATTTGCATTACCTTTTTCAGAAGCAGAATGATTACTATTTTCAGTCATTTTAGAAATAGTTTTATTAATAAATGGCATCTTGTCTTTAAGTTCTGAAACAACTTCTTTTCTCGTATCATCAAATTCTTTGTCATCATCAAGTACATCAATATCTCCAAGTACAACCTGAAGTTTATATTCTTTTTTTAGATAATCTATTGCTTTATATCCTATCCACATAGTAAGTGTTCCATTCGTAAATGCTTGAACCCCTGCATCGACCAAGAAACTACTACTCTCATTTATAATAGGTATGGCACGAGAACCGAGTTTTGCGATAAATGACCCAATACCACTTCCTTCTATACCATAAGCCGCAAGTGAACCTATGATAGAATTAATAAATATTTTCACAAGTCTTGCATTTGTTGGTCTAAATCCATACAAAAATAATATATCTCTTATCATCTTAAAGTTTACTCCTGCCACAAGCAATGCATCAAGTTGTTGAGATGGAACTATCGCAGAATAAACTCCAGACTGAACAGCACTTGTAACTATCAACTTATTTGATGCTTTCTTTATACTTCCATTCATAAGTTTAGTAAGAGTTTCAAAAATCTTTTGATTGTCATTACTATGCACTGCGACTTTCAATTCCTGAACTAATACTTTGTCATACCAATTTGCATCTTTTACATGTTGATTAAAATTGATTATATGTTCTGCTATTTTTTTTCTTGTCTTTATATTGTGAGCATTAGCAAGTCTTGAGCTTCTGCCCTGAACCCTACTCTCAAAATATAACATTCCATAGATGCTTAAAATAGGTCTTACATAGAAGTATAAAAATAATATCGCAAAAATAACAAGGCTTATAAGTCCCGCTACTTGATTAAAGTTCCTTATCCTATCACTTATATTGAGTAAAAGCGATATTACAAATAAACCGAATACAACTATGATTAGTTTAATGATATATCCAAAAGAGTTTCTATCTTCCTCTCGTATCCTTGTCTCTTCATAATCATAGATAGCATCTTTAAGTTCTTTCTCATTTTGATTTTCAAATTCCAATTCTTTGTAGATTTCTTGCTCCATAATTTTTTAACTCCACTCACCTAACTTATATATTTTTGCACTATTTCTTTCTCTTATACTTATGCATTTTCTATTTTCACAGCCACTATAGTGGATATTCATTACAAACTTTACAACTTTTGATACAGTATCAAGCAACATTATGTATCTTATAAAGTATAATATACATAATAAAAAAAATAAAGAGTTTTTGGCTATTGATTATACAATGTAACATTTAATACCTCGTTTTACACTATTGATTATGCTTACATCCACTTCAAAAATAAATATTTATAAATAATACTTTGAAAATCATCTCATTATATGATATATTTAACATGTCATCAAAAAACGGAGGCAAACTATGACAAATACAACTTCTTATTTTCAAGATTTCATGAATGGAATAAATGATGCAGTCGGTGCTAACTTAAAAGCATTACCTATTGCGATTATACTCGCTATTATTTTTTATGTCATTTATAAGGTTGTAAATAAAATATTTAGGAAATATAGTCAGAAATTACCAGTTGAAAAAAATGTAACTAAAGCTGTAAATAAAATTATAGATATACTCATCATTTTCTTTGCGATAATGATAATAGCAAGTGCTCTTGGTATCAACACCTCATCACTTATCGCTGCTTTCTCTATCTTTGGTTTGGCAATCTCTCTTTCTGTTCAGAATATTATGTCAAATGTTGCCAATGCTATAAACATCTATGCCAACCGCCCATTTAAAATTGATGATTATGTAGACATAGATGGCACAGAAGGCACTGTTATCGAAATAGGATTTATGTTCACAAAAATTAGGACATATAAAAATGAAATGATATATATGCCAAATAGTAAAGTAGGTTCCGCAATTATAAAGAATTATTCATATGAGAAATATAGAAGAATTGAATATACTATCGGAGTATCTTATGACAACGATATAGAAAAAGTTAAAAAGGCACTTCTTGAAGTTTTGAATGAAGATGAAGATGTAGTAAAAAGTGAAGAGATGGTTGCTTTTGTAAATGATTATGCCTCTAGTTCTATAAACTTTACCATAAGAGCATACACAAAAAATGAGAGTTTCCTAAAATGCTTATGGAATATAAAAGAGCATATAAAACCAAAGTTTGATAAATACGGCATTACCATTCCTTATCCACAACTTGATGTCTTAATAAAAAACAATGGTAATTCTTAAGTAACTTATCACAGTGCATTATCAAATTAAATAAAGTTTAATTTGATAAAATATAAATTAACGGTATTAAATCATATAATACTGTGTCTGGAACTCGATTGACTAACTCATCATAAGTAAGTAGACACTTATGTCTAAACCTTGCTTTATCACCATCTGAACTATACCGGAATCCTTCAAATGCTTTTGAATAATTCCATCTTCTATGCTCTATTTTAATGAAATCAAATAATTTAGATTTTTCGGAATCACGAAGATACTTCTTTAATGTCTGTTTAGTAAATCTCTTTTTCATAAGTGTATGAAGTTCATCTTTTATTTCCAATCTATTATAGCAATTATCAAGTAACTTTTCTTTTACTGTATTATGTAGCACAAGTCCCCAAGTTGCCTGCCTTTTTATAAAATCTAATTTTCTCCATTCTCTGACAGCGCTTTCTCCATCTTTATCACCACTCTCTTCACTTAATTTGTTTTTCTCAAAATACTTTTTAAGATTACTAACTTTATCTATGTCAAAGAAAATATTTGTTTCGTCTTCACTCTCTACCGCTTTATAGACCGCATCTGATAATTCATTATAAATATAATGATAAGCTATAGCAATATTAGTATTAATGCTATCCTCTATCACATCTAATGATAAAGCGTCAGATGCTGGCGGCAAAATCTTACAATCAAAACCATTATTATGTAATAAACTAAAATCAGTAAACTTGCTCTGATTTTCAATTCGGAGATAAAGAGAAGTATTAGTAGTAAAAAGTTCACTATGCTTAACTCTCAAATCTGAAAAGATATTTATAGTTCGTAAAGTGACTGACTCATTTTTTGTGCAAACATAGACATTATCTATTGCTTTAGTCTCACTCGCGATATTCTTTAATTCATTATAAAACTTTTTCTCTTCTATAACTACATCATGGAAATAGATATCAAGTTTACCATCACATCTAAAATCATTAGCTTTTAAATCACTTGATAATTCATAGTGATCTTCAGAAACTTTCTTTACATACTCTGTGCTTATTCTATTAAGTATATAATTCTTTTCTATATTAATATCATTTCCTAATATGTCAATTCGTATAGTACCATTTTGATTATGCACACTTCTATTGATTATCTCATCAAAAAATGCATGTCCAAGCCTACCAAAACCAACAATTACATTGTGGATATCCACTTTTTTATAATCTTTTATTACATCATTAGTAGTATCTTTAAAGAAACTTCTTGCTCGAAGTAGAGATAAGTCAAATACATTATAATCATCAATAATTGCATTTCTATTTTCAGAGGTCAAAACAATACCATGCAAATAATTGTTAATCATCACTCTTGACTGATAATCCTCTGCATAGCAATATATTTTTTTGCTAGTACATTTATCTAACCAATTATCACTTAAATACTTATAGATGCTTGTAAGTGTCGAATAGTTTGATAACGCATCTTCTTCAAATAACATAATATACTTAATATTTGATGTAAGTTCAAAAAACTTTTTTGAATACCGTCATTATTTTCAGCAAATGAATTAATATCTACTACCCATATCTTTTTCTTAAAGTACTGAATCTGTTCTTCACTCGTTATCTTTACTTTTGAAATTACTATTATTTTTCTATTCTCACCACTTTTAGATTCATTTTCAAGGAACTTCTTAACTAAATCATTATATCCAAATATTATAATGTTTCTATCGTTATTTCTAAATGAGCGTTTGAAAATAAACTCATCAATTTTTACTCTAACACTTGTAAATGCAGTTATTACTGATGCTGCCAAAAATAATGGTGCCAAATAAATAACTACCGCATATACTAATAGCAAAAACTTATCATAAAACTCATTTCGTGACAAACTGATTTCCGCAACTTCAGATAACTTTAGTGGTGAATTGCCTAAAAATGTTTTAATTGTATTTTCTATAACAAGCAAAACATATTCAAGAGTGTTATACCCCTTGCCTGAATAAAATTGAATACTAACCAAAGTACATAATCCAGCGAGTAATATTCCTATTATCCATTTTAATTTCTTCATAATTCGCTTTTTGACTTATAGATTTGATATATGCTTTTGTGCTTAATTTGTAAAATAGCAGGTATTCTTATAATATTTATACAATAGTTCAATGCTATTTATTTGTAAAAATTATATCATATATTTACATTAAAGTATAAAAAGTTATTAATAATTTTTCTCTAAATAATTTTAATTGTAGCAATGATAAATAGAGGTATTTCATAATTATGAAAAAACTATAGAATTATCAAAGTTTTTTCATACTAGTGAAAAAACTTGACAATTATACAAATATCTGATATTATATACATTATGATAAAACGAGTAGAATATATAAAAAAATTGAATAGTTTCAAAGAAAAAGAACTAATTAAAGTCATCACAGGTTTAAGAAGGTCTGGGAAATCAATTTTGATGGAACAGTTTATAGATTACCTAAAAGAAAATGGAGTAAAAGATAATCAAATCATTAAAATAAACTTTGAAGAAAAAGAAAACGAAGAGTTTCTAGATAAAGATAAATTATACAAACACCTTATTGAAATGATTAAAAAAAATAAAGAAGTATATAGTTATTTGTTTTTAGATGAAATACAAAAAGTTAGAGATTTCCAGATTATAATTGATAGCCTATATGTAAAAAAAAACATCGATATATATATAACAGGCTCAAATGCTGATTTATTATCAAGTGAACTTGCAACATTACTCACAGGAAGATATGTTGAAATTAAAATGCTTCCACTATCATACAAAGAATATATTGATAATAAAAATGATAGTGTAGAATTATTTAATAATTATCTAAATAATGGTGGATTGCCTTATTTATTGAATTTGGAAACGGATACAATGAAATATGAATATATAATAGGATTGTATAATACGATACTAAATAACGATATAATTAGAAGGCATAATGATATTGATATATCAACATTTGAAAATATTTTGAATTTCATTATAGATAATGTTTCAAATATTATATCCCCAAACTCTATTGCCAAAACATTAAACTCATATGGCAAAAAAGTATCATATAATACAGTCGAAAAGTACATAAGGTATATGAAAGAATGTTATCTAATATATGAATGTGGCAGGTATAATATTTTAGGGAAGCAAAGTTTAAAAACTTTGTCAAAATATTATCTGGTTGATTTGGGATTTAAAAAAGTTTCCTCAATAAAAAATAATACAAATTTAGGATATAATATTGAGAATATAGTTTACCTTGAACTACTAAGAAGAGGAAATATTATAAATGTTGGCAAGGTAAATGATTTAGAAGTTGACTTTGTTGTAAAAAAAGAAAATGAAATAGAGTATTACCAAGTTTCAACTTCTTTATATGACGAGAAAACAAAAGTTCGAGAAATTAATTCATTAAAAGCCATAAAGGATAATTATAAAAAAACAATACTGACGCTTGATGATTATGGCATAGGAAATATTGATGGAATTAATATTGTGAATTTGAGAAAATGGCTACTTGCGTAATCTAAATCTTCGCAAACAGATGATACTCATTCTTCTACAAAAGATTATTCATTTCTTGCACTATCATTATTAATATATACTATTCTGTCATAAGAAATTCAGTAATAAAGTTATAAGTCTTGCCTACTGTTTCGATATCCAATTTTTCATCTACTGAATGGACACTTAATAATGTTGGTCCTATCGCAATAGCACTCGCATCACCCATCTTTTCTAGTAAAATACCACACTCTAAACCACCATGAGTAACTTCTACTTTTAAGTCACTTTCAAAAGTTTTCTTGAAAATATCTATAGCCCTATCTTCTAGTCTGTTCTCTTTATATTCCCATGCAGGATATGACGATTCAGCTTTTTTTTCAAATCCATATTTAGTAGCTATAGTATATATTTTATTTACAAGATTAATTCTTTCTTCATTTACATTTGATCTAACTAAATAAACAAAACTTATACTACTTTTAGAAGTTTTTAGGATACCCATATTTAGTGATGTTTTTGCAATATCTGGATTATTTTCAAATGTTGAAATTAGTCCATCAGGAAGTTCACTTAAGGCTGATAAAATACTCTTGGTACTTTCATCATTAAAAATCTCAACATTTGAACTTGTATTTACAGAATCAAATGTTATGGAAAGACCAGGTTCTGTAGCCTTATACTTATGCACTTCTTCTTCAATTATTTGATTAAGAGATGAAATAAGTTCTTTGTCTGATACACTTTCTGAAATCAAAATCTTTGCTTCACTTTTATTTGGAATCGCATTATCAAAAACTCCGCCATCTACACTTATCAAATTAAACTTAGTTTTATCACATAATTTGTACAATACATTTATTAGTATTTTATTTGCATTACCTCTATTTTTAGTAATCTCCATCCCAGAATGACCGCCAAGCAAACCTGATACTTTTAATATAAGCAGAGTTCCATTTGTCCTACTTACTAATTTCGCTCTCTTTTCATATTCAAGTTGAGATCCACCAGCACAGCCAAACACCGCTACTCCAAAATCTTCAGAATCAATATTTATAAGTTCTGAAACTTTGACATTACTTAAGTCAATGTTATGAGCACCAATAAGGCCTATCTCTTCATCAGATGTAAAGATGCCGACTATATCTCTACCATAATCTTTATTATCTGCTAATATAGCAAGTATTATTGCAACACCTATTCCATCATCTGCACCAAGCGAAGTACCATCTGCCGTCAAATATTTTCCATCAATCAAAAAATCAATTCCATCACTTGACATATCTTTCTTATTTCCACTTGTTTTCACACAAACCATATCCGTATGAGCTTGTAGTGCAATGGCTTCATATTTTTTGTTACCAGTCTTTTTTGTTATTATCACATTATTAAAGTCATCTTTCTTATACTCTAAACTATTACTAATAGCAAAATTGACAAGATAATCAGTTATCTTGTCAGTATTTCCACTCCCCCTTGGGATATCACTAATCTCTGCAAAATACTCAAATACTTTTTTTGGCTCAAGATTTTTTACAATTTTTTTATTACTACTCATAACTTAAATACCTTATTACTTCCATTCCTTTCCATCGTAATCAAGAACATTTTGGTCTTCAAGTAATGACTCTATTTCTTGCTGAACGATAGGTATCTTATTATAATCACCTTTAATATAAATACACTGTTCAGAATGATTATCAGTAGACATCTTTATCCTAAAAAAGATTTCAGGCCTTTGATCACCTTTAAATTCGTAAATCTTAACTAGTAAAATATCCGCTCCAATCCAAGCTTTACTCTTAACATATTTTATATGTAATCTATCCCTAACCTCTGGAGAATGACCTTGATAAATATTTTCCAACTGTTTTTTGGCTCCAGGATATTCAAAAAACAAATATGTATATTCAACTCCTCTTAATAAGTTTTCTTCAACAAGTGGAAAAATTGCTCCTCCTTTAACATCATCAGTAGTATTCGCAGCTATGAGCGTTAATGAACTCAAATCTTGTGATATTCTTTTTTCATATGTAAGAAGTTCTTTAGGTGAAAATAGTATACTTTTTCCCCACCCAAGACCTGATAGCAATTCTCTCAACTTTTTTAACTGCTTCGTTTCATCATCAGCAGAACAACCTCTTTTAGTCAACCATTCTTTTACCAATTCAAATTTCTCGTTTTCATTATTCTTATCAAAAGTTATTAAATCGTTATGTCCATTAATTATTTGAGAATGTAATTCTCTAAAAAAATTAGTTTGTTCTTCACCATACAATTTATTTCCAGCATAAATAAAATTAAAATCATGTCTATCTCTCATATTCCTATTTATGAGGTCAAAAAATGCATCAACTTCTGCTCTGATTTGAGATTCTGCTTCTCCAATTTCATTCCCTAATTTGCCATTACTATTTCGTGGAACTGCATCATTAACAACAGTAATCATACATTGGCAATCATCTACGATTTCCCAAGTTCTATTCCATTGAATATCTTTATGCTCTGGTAAGCATGAATATCCATGTAAATACACTTCAAACCCATTTTCAGGACTTGTTAAGTAATCACATAATTTTTTCGCAAATCCATATGATCCTTTCTCTGAAAATGTCCCATGATACGCTATAAATAAATCATATTTTTTCGAATTCATTGTCTTCCTCCTAATTGCTTAATTAATTTTGACGGAACCCCACCATATATACAATTTGACTTTACTTCACCTTTTACTAATGAATTAGCACCTATTACTGCTCCCTTATGTATATGTGCACCAGGTAATATAACACTATTTGCTCCTATCCATACATCATCTTCAAGAATAACTTTTTTAATCAATAAACTCCTTCGTTCACTATAGTTATTAGGATGAGTCACAGCAGAAATTACAACATTAGGTGCTATAAAAACATTATTTCCAATGACAACTTCATAACTATCTAATATTGTTACATTATGATTTATATAACAACCTTCACCTATAAATATATTAAACCCAAAATTGCAAGTAAAGTTATTCTTTAAAACATTTTTATTTCCATAAGATCCAAAAAAATGTTTTAAAATATTATCCCTTATGCGAGAAGAAAATGGCAAAAAATTAATAATTCTTAATTTTCTAAAGCATTTTTTTTGTAATTTATATAAGTAATCATCAAAAACATACTGTTTACCATCTTTCATCAAATCATATTGTAAACTTTTGCTCATAATCCTTCCCCTATATATTTCTACCGAGTTTTTTTACTAACTAAATATTTATGCTAAAAGTTAATAATTATAATTGCTTCTCCATATAGGTCACACCATCCAAGTTCTTCCACTCAAACTTTCTATTCTCATACATCATATATGAATGGTCAGAATTACCTTTTGGTATGGACACAGAACCTGGATTCATATAATACTTATTATCCCCTATCTCTTCACACACTGGTATATGAGTATGTCCGTGCATAAGCACATCAATAGACATCATAGGTGGAAGATGACCGGTATTGTAATAATGACCATGTGTTATAAAAATATTTAATCCATTATCTGATAGTATCATGTGAGGTGCTTCAACCAAAAAATCGAGAACCATTTGGTCAACTTCAGAATCACAATTTCCTCTCACACAAGTTATCATATCTGATTTACTATTTAATAAATCAATCGCTACTTGTGTGTCATACTCTTCAGGAAGACCATTTCGTGGACCATGATAAAGAAGATCTCCAAGTAAAATAATTCTATCTGGCTTTTCAACCTGAACTCTATCCCAAAGTTTCTTTATATACTTACTTGACCCATGAAGGTCTGAAGCTATAAGCATTTTCATGATTACACCTTTATCAATTCATAATCGAGACTTCCAAGACCAATCTTCTCGGCATGGTTAAGACAATCTTTCCAATTTGTATTTGGATTTAAGTTAGTAAAATGATCACCATGGTCATGACCACCATTCTTTTCCATTGTTTCAGTTAACAAAGTATTGTCAAATGCCTTTTGCTTCATACACATATCTACACATGCTTTATCAAGTGCAACTGGATCAAAAGAGCAAAACATTCCTATATCTGGAATTAGTGGCACATCATTTTCAGGGTGGCAATCACAATTTGGAGACACATCAACAATTAATGATATATGAAAACTAGGTCTTCCATCTACAACAGCTTTTGTATATTCTGCCATTTTTTCATTTAAATCTTTAAGTGCTGTATCATTTTCAAAATAAATAGCATCAAAATTACAAGAGCCAAGACATCTACCACAACCTACACAATTGTTTTCATTTACTGTCATTTTCTTTTTAGTTTCATCAAACTTAAGTCCACCATTAGCACACTCTTTCAAACATGACTTACAGCCTCTGCATAATTTTTCATCTATCTTTGCTTTACCATCACTATGTTGCTCACATTTTCCTGCACGGCTACCAGAACCCATACCAATATTTTTCATCGTACCACCAAAACCAGTCATCTCATGTCCCTTAAAATGAGAAAGTGATATAAAGATATCTGCATCCATAATTGCTTTTCCAATTTTTGCAGTTTTAATGTGCACTCCACCGTTTACTTTTACTTCAGCCTCATCTTGACCTTTTAATCCATCCGCTATTATAAGTGGACATCCAACTGTCATAGGCGTAAAACCATTTTCCCAAGCACACTCAAGATGCTCAAGTGCATTTTTTCTTGAGCCTGGATACATTGTATTACAGTCTGTCAAAAATGGTTTCCCACCAAGTGACTTAACTATATCTACTACCACTCTTGCATAATTAGGTCTTAAAAATGCAAGATTTCCATGTTCGCCAAAGTGCATCTTAATTGCAACAAACTTATCTTTCATATCAATTTGTTCAATACCGGCTTTTTTAATTAACTTTTGTAACTTGACATTTAAACCATCTCCAAATGCTACTGTTCTAAAATCTGTCCAAAAAACTTTTGACTTGCTCATAATGTTTTCCTCCTGTGTGTTTAATTATTTAAATATTTATCTCCTACTTTATAACCTTTAAAACCATCACTATTATACTCAAGTTCAAATATCAAGCTTTTATCAGAATCTAAATATCTATACAATAAACTTAAATCCTTTGCTTTAAGAAAACTATTAATCTTTTTTATATTTCCGTTCATGTCCTGATTATCTAATTCATTCATAGTTGCTGTTATTGCATTATTGACACTATCTTTTGTATACTCTACACTTGCTATATACTCCAAAACAACTTTATTGTCACCTTCTTTATATACATTAACACTACTTATAACATTGCTGTCTAATCTATTGTTAATATCTACTTCTACTTCTTCGAAAAATTTAGTTACCTGTTGTTCACTTGGTTTTCTAGTAAGATTAATTATTTCACGAGTAACGCTAAATATTGCAATAAATACCATTACGCTGATAATAATTCTTTGATCAACTTTCTTATTATTCATTTTTTACCTTTCTATAGCTTTCTAACTTATACTATAGCTAAAATGTATTTTTCTGCTACACCGTTATTCTCTAAATATTTTTTTTCTATGTAAACATTATCATCATGCACATCTGCTAGATTGTCCCTTAGACCTGTGCCATCTTTTTTTATGATAGCTTCTTTCATAGCCCATAACTCATAAAATCTCTCACAAATCTTTTTTTCATCTGTCATTGATTCTATTTCTTTCTTTTCTTCATCAGAAAGTACTGCATCAAATATCTTTCTATCCACCTTATCAACATATTGAATGTCACATCCAACAGGTTTATCACTCACAACTGCAAGAGACATATTCTTACTATGTGATAAATTAAAATGAACATCTGGAGCATTTGCAAACTTAAGTTTGCCATTTTTTTCTACGATATATTCCATATCTTTTTCATTAAGTCCAATCTCATTTAAGCATTTATTTAAAAGAAAGGTATTCGCAATTACTTGAAGTTTCCCAATTTCATTCTTTATAGTATCATACTTCTGTCTTCTAAATGGTGAAGCATTTAATAATGCATCATTTAACACCTTATCATCTCTAAACTTTCTAATATCGGTTGTGGAAAATACCTTCATCACTTATTTCCAAACTTTGCTGCATATGTCATTATGGCGGCTACTGTCTTGCCATCTTTTATTCTACCAGCATATATTTCTTTCTTTAAGTCCTCAATGTTCCATTCTTCTGTAACTACTTCTTCATCCCTATCAAAATGCTGTTTACCTTTCACAAGATTAGTTGCCACAAAACTTCTAACTATTTCAGAGCAAAATGCAGAAGCAGTGTATGTGTCACATAAAAACTCTATGTTATCGCTTTTATACCCTGCCTCTTCTTCAAGTTCTCTTCTTGCACACACTATGTAGTCTTCATCGCCATCAAGTTTTCCTGCTGGTATCTCAAGGGTCCATTCATCTACTGCAAGGCGATACTGTCTAACCATCACTATATTTCCATTTGGGAGAACTGGCACAACCGCTGCTGCATCACATTTGCCCATATAATCCCAATGCGTTATATGACCATCCACTTCTACAGTATCATCATAAATATCCATAATAGTCCCTTTATACTTAAGGTCACGACTTATTAATTTAATTTTTTTCTTAAACTCTTCCATAATTACCTAATTCTCACCTTACTCTCGGAATCAAATATGCCTACTTTATTTTCATTTATAAGGACTGTAAGACTTATCACGTCGTACATCCTATGGTGGACCTTTAACTCATCTCCCTCAAAGCTTGTGCAAGACATAGAGAGAAGATATTCTCCACCTTGAAGTCTCATCTTCTGTGTAAATGACACATCATACACTTTTCCTTTTTTACCAAAACCAGTATCAACTTTTTCAAGCATGGTGTTTGTACCTGTAAGATCAGTACCTCTTTTATCTTTTATAGTCCACGTAAATATTGGGTCTTTTATATCTTCATTCATTCTGATTTTTTCTCTAATAGTAAATGTCTCACCTTTCACTATGACTGTAGCTGGATTTCCTTTCTGATCAAGAATTCCAAAATCTACAAACTCTGCCTTCATATCTCCATAGATATCAGCATGTGGATTTATAGACATTTTATCTTTAAGCACTTCTAAAGAGTTCTCTTTCATACCTAAATCCGAAGTCTCTAACTCTTCATCATTAATCTTTGACTTTCCTTTATTCTCTTCGCTATCAACATTATTTTCAATATCATTTATATGTGGCTCTTGACCCGCAAGAATCTTTTTATAAAGGTCAACCATCTCATGAGGTGTGCCTATTGCCACTTGATTTCCATTGTGAAGTACCAAAGTTCTATCACAGTATTTTATTACAGCACCCAAATCGTGTGTTACCATTATGATAGTAGTTCCATTATTTTTTAGTTCATCCATTCTCTTGTAACATTTAGTTTGAAAAAAAATATCGCCGACCGAAAGTGCCTCATCAACTATAAGTATCTCTGGCTCTACTGCTATAGAGAGAGAAAATGCAAGTCGCACAAACATACCACTACTGTATTCTTTTACTGGTCTATAAATAGCATTATCTTTTAAATCTGCAAACTCAATTATCTTTGAAAGTTTACTATCCATCTCTTCTTTAGAAAATCCCATCATAGTGCCATTTAGATAAATATTTTCTATACCAGTATAATCCATATTAAAACCTGCTCCAAGTTCAAGTAGAGCAGAAACTTTACCATTTACCTTGACATCACCTTTTGTCTTTGAAAGCACTCCTGTAAGTATCTTAAGTAGAGTTGACTTTCCAGAGCCATTTACCCCTATTATGCCAAATGATTCACCTTTTTCAACATCAAATGAAATATCATTTAAAGCATAAAAATCCCTATGATAGTTTTTTCTTACAGGACTAAGTCCTTCTTTCAACCTATCAATGGGCTTATTATAAAGCTGATAAACTTTTGTTAAGTTTTTAACTTCTACGATCTTTGACATAAAAATAGTGCGGTAATAATTATACCACACTATTTATTAAAATGCATTATTTAATTTACTTGTTTTCACTTGCCTGTTTTATGATAATCTCAACCAAGTTATTATAGGTTTCATCGTCTTTTAATTCGCTATATTTAATCTCACTTGTTGCACTACTCAAAACATGGTATGATAAGTCATTGTCAGTGTCTTTTGGATCAAAGTAATCTCCATTATACTTCACAGTCATTTTGAGAACATCAGTTTTTTTCGAATACTCTATAACTACATTTATCTTTGGTTCATCTAATCTGTCTAAAATAATCTCTCTAACCAACTCCTCAAATGCAAGGTTGAGTCTAGTCTTACTCTTTGGAGATATATGGTTCTTATTTGCATAACGAGCGATTTCTGCTCCAACTTCCCAAAAATCTTTATCTTTATTTTCAATATTGATTGTAAGTAACTTTAAGTTATTTACAAATCTTTTAGTTTTTGCTCTTTTAGGATTATCAAATATCTCATCAGGAGTTCCTTCTTCATATATAGTATTTTCATCCATGTAGATAATACGATTAGAGATTTTTCTTGCGAACTCCATCTCATGAGTTACTACGACCATCGTCTTGCCCATTTGAGCAAGTTCACCTATTACTTCTTCAACCTCTTCAACCATGTTAGGGTCAAGTGCACTTGTAGGCTCATCAAATAAAATAATCTTTGGGTCCATCGCCAGTGCTCTTGCTATGGCAACTCTTTGCTTCTGTCCTCCTGAAAGTTCACTCGGATAACTATATGCTTTTTCACTTAAAGAGACAAGATCAAGTAATCTCTTACTGACTTTATATGCTTCTGGAATAGATTTGTAAAGAACATCAATTTGTGGTCTCATTATATTTTCTATAACAGTAATATGCTTAAATAGATGAAAATCTTGGAAAACCATACCTATCATTTTTCTTGCATGAACAATATCATAACCAGGTGCAGTCACTTCTTCATCATCAATAAATATCTTCCCTTCACTTGGTATCTCAAGCAAGTTAATCATTCTCATGAGAGTTGACTTTCCTGCACCAGATGGTCCAATGATAGATATCACCTCTCCATCATTTATAGTTAAATTAATGTTTCTATTAACTACTTCGTTGCCAAATCTTTTTGTCACATTTTCAAACTTAATCATTTTCTTTAGTTTCCTTTAGTTTTTCTTTTTCAATTTTAAGTTTTTTAAGTAAGACTTTGCTTAAGCCATCTATTATCACAGTAATAACTTTTGCAAGTATTATATAAATTATTGCTACAACTATGAGAGGAAAGAACGGAGCATATGTTCTGCTTCTTACCAAATCTCCTACCTTTGTCAAATCTGAAACCATTACATAACCTACTATAGATGTAGATTTAACAAGACTTAATATTTCTGCACGATATGTAGGAAGTGCATTTGGAAGTATTTGAAGTAGTATTATCTTAAAGAATATTTTTATTCTATTATATCCAAGAGATGATGCAGCTTCTATCTGACCATGCTCTATATTTTTTACATTGCTCTCAAGTATAGAGAATACCGTAG
Organism: Lachnospiraceae bacterium; assembly: GCA_017634065.1. GTDB lineage: Bacteria > Bacillota > Clostridia > Lachnospirales > Lachnospiraceae > UBA3633. Next base: position 34,780 of record JAGBOC010000025.1, read on the forward strand.
TTGCAAATACGATGGTAAAACTTATGACACCTACTATCACACCACTTATGTCTACCTTTTCAAATACGACATAAAGTATAAACATAAGGAATACAACCATCGGTAGTCTGCTAAATAGCCAAGAAAGGAAATTGAAAACTTTTGCTATGAAAGTAAATCCATTATAATATGCTATGTAAAGTAAAAATCCAATTAAAGTTCCGAGTATTAGAGTAAGCATTGATATTACAATTGTAGTTAAGGTTCCATTTATGAAAAGTTTATATCTTCCTTCGCTTATAAATGTCTGTTTAAATCCAGTTTTCAAACCTTCAACAAAGTTACTTTCTTTAACAAAAGACGGGTCTCTTATGACGATGTAATCTTCGGCAACATATATAGGGTCAGAAAAATAAATCTTTGATTCTTTTTCTTTCATAATTTCCATAGCACTGCCGACAATGTCACACTTTCCTGATGTAAGTGCTGGTAAAACTGAACTTGTTCTTACTAAATTAACTGCATATCCTTTTTCTTTAGCAAACATTCTAACTATCTCAAGCTCTAAACCAACATTCTTACCATAATATACAAATGAAAATGGTCTACCCTGTGCTTCTGTAAACATAGAAATCTCACCATTGATATTTTCAAGGTCACTAAAATCAACTTGAATCTCTGGTGGAAGTCCTAAATCCATCCAGTAGTCTATCATCTTTTGCAATTCACCACTTTGTTTTAGACGTGCTATAAACTCATTTAACTCACCGTGAAGTTTTTTGCCTTTATCAGTCTTTGGAAATGCAAAAGCAATCTCTGTCTCTCCGACTTTACCATCATCTACTATATGTAAGAATGGAGAGTCTCCTTTCAAAAGATAAACTGCATATTCTTCAAGTATCAAAGCATCTACTTTTCTTTGCTCCAGTGCACTCATCTGATCAGGTCCACTAGAAAAATACTCAATACTTGCATTATTTAAAACTTTTTCAGTTATCTCTGCAATTCTTGAAGATATAGGCACACCGATCTTTACATCTTTCCTATTAAACTCTTCAATTGTCTTAAAATTACTAACATCAACTCTTCTTCTAGTGCATGAGTTTAATGTTAATGCAAATAGAACTCCAAGCAGTAAGATAATAATACTTTTTTTAATTAGTTTAGACATACATTTTTCCTTTTTACTTTTAACTATCCTACCATTATAACAAAAATAAACAGTATTTGGCAATATATTTATATTTATATGAAAGATTAAGTCTTGATTATTAGATTTTATTATACAAAATACTCACTTTTTATTGCTAAATTGTTATCATGTGATACATTTTATGATATAATAAATTGATATTAAGTATAAATCTAAAGGAGATAAATATGTTTGCAACAGCAAAGTTTCCACTTAATAATGACTGCATTAAAAATGTCACAGAGTTTGTTAGTGATATTTTAGATAAACATAAAGTTTCACAAAAGGATAAGACAAAGGCTATCTTAATTCTAGATGAAGCAACTGATAGCTTAATTAAGCATGGAAATGAAAATACTGAAATCACAGTTAGCTTAAAGTCATTTTTAGGCACTATACACATTGAGCTATTATCTCAAGGCGAAGAATACTCACTTGCAAGTAATATGTCTTCTTCTTCATTGTATTCAGATGATGGATACAGTGATGACATTTATGACAACATTCAAAATATAATTCTCAAATCACTTCCATATAATCTTAAATACAAACACAAAAACGGCAAGAACTCTATCTTTATGACTGTTGTAAAGTCCAAGCATATTTTCCTATATCAGACACTAGGTGCTATGGCTATTGCAATACTGCTTGGAATTATTTTTGCTAATGCAGTACCTGCAGAAATCAATACTGCATTAAATGATTATATATTTGAACCAATTAAGACTATGTATATGAATGCTCTCAAAATGGTGGTCGCACCAGTAGTATTTTTATCAATAACTTCTTGCCTAGTCCAATTTTCAGACCTAACATCACTTGGAAGAATCGGTGGAAAGATAATTGGTTTTTATTTATTTACAACTGTGCTATCAATTCTACTTGGCATAGGCATATTTTTTCTAATGCAACCTGGTGACGCATCTCTTGCAACTAATCTTATGACAGATTCATCTAGTATTACATCAACTACAATAGATGTATCAATTAAAGACACTATCATAAATATAGTACCTACTAATATCATAGAGCCATTTTATAAAAATAATATGCTCCAATTAATTTTTATTGCTACGCTTCTTGGCATTGCTACCAGTCTGATTACAAATTATTCAGATATATTAAAAAATATTTTTCAAGCCTTAAATGAACTTTTTCTTAAAGTGACATCACTAATCATTAAACTCATACCTATCGCAATCTTTTGCTCTATTATGTCGATGATGATTACTATAGGAATAAAGACCCTGCTCTCTGTACTTGCTATGTTTGGAACTGTCCTCGTAGGATATTTAGCTATGACTATATTTTATTACCTACTTATATTTATAGTAGGGAAATTAAATCCTATCCCTTTTGCAAAAAAATATGCACCAACAATGCTTCAAGTTTTTTCTCTATCATCTTCTAATGCTGCAATTCCTATAAATATGGAAGCCTGTGACAAGATGCTTGGCATCAAAAGAAAAATATATTCTCTCTCAATTCCAATAGGTGCCACACTAAATATGTCAGGGACTTGTATACACTTGGCAATATTTGCACTGGCACTCGCAAAAGCCTATGGAGTTCCATTAAGTGGTAGTATAATGATTTCTATTGTTATATCAATCATTGTGCTCTCTATGGGGTCTCCTGGTATACCTGGTTCAGGTCTCATTTGTCTATCAGTTTTAATTGCACAAATCGGCATCCCTATTGAAGCAATCGGACTAATTATGGGAATTGATCCTTTATGCAGTATGTTTAGAACTATGATTAACTGTCTCGGAGATGTTGCCGTATCAACGATTGTAGCGAAAGATGAAAACGAAATGGATATGGCTGTTTATCAATCATAGTCTTTATAAACTCTACCAACTATTTTTTTGATAAAGTTTTTAGTTCATCTTTTGCTTTTTCTATAGAATTAAGAATTGGCACGTAACCTGTGCATCTGCAAAGATTTCCAGACATTGCCTCTTTTATTTCTTCTTTACTTGGGTTTTGATTTTTATTTAAGAGTGCATAAGCTGACATAAGCATTCCTGGTGTGCAAAAGCCACACTGAACTGCACCATTTTCTACAAAGCACTTTTGAAGTATTCTTCCTATCTCTAATTCAGATAGACCTTCTATAGTAAGTACATTTTTACCTTGTACTTGTCCTACAAGCACAAGACAAGATGTCACTGCCTCACCATCTATCACAACAGTACAGGCTCCACATTCTCCAACTTCACAACCAATCTTTGTACCAGTTAAACTTAAATCATCTCTTATTGCATCAACTAATCTTTTGGTTGGTTCTGTGTCAAGAGTTATGTGTTTATTATTTAATGTAAAATCTATCTTCATATCAAACCTCCTCATTAAGTAGCATCTTGCTTAAAACTCTTTTCACCATTTTCTCACACACTGGTTGTTTATATGCAGTAGATTTTCTAATTCCTGCTATCTCTGGTATCTTATCTGAAAGTTTCTTTGCTACTTCATCAATTAATTCTTTTGAAGGCTTTTTACCTATCAATATATTATTTACATCTTCAAATGTCATAGGTTTTGGGAATGTCGCTCCACAAGTGATATTAAATAGTACGACATTTCCAGATTCGTCAGTTTTACAAATTGTCGATATAGTCATCCTTGATATAGCAAGTGCTTTTCTTCTACCTAGTTTAAAGAAATCACATTTTACATTTTCATCAAGTTTGTTGATGACTATTTCAACCACCAAATCTTTGTTTTGTAATTTATTAACTTCTGGTTTATCAATGACATCAAAAAAATCTAATTCTATAATTTTATCATCTCGAAGAACTCGAAGTTTCGCACCAAGCACAGCAAGACTTGAAAGTGAGTCACCTGCAGGACTTGCATTGCAAATATTTCCACAAAGTGTGGAATGATTTCTTATAAGTACTGAACCTACTGACCTACATGCAAGTGCCAAAACTTTTGCATATTTATTTACAATATCACTCTGTTCAACATCTGTATGTGTGGCACCTGCACCAATTACTATTTTGTCACCTTCTTCTTTTATGCCTTTCAATTCTTTTAGATTAAAAATATCAACAATGATATTATTTTCATATATATCTTTTTCTCTTGCATGAAGTATTAAGTCTGTCCCTCCTGCTATATAACTTACATTTTCACTTGTATTTTTTAAGAAGTCTTTCAATTCGAGGAGAGTTTCAGGTCTAAAATATTTTTTGCACTTCACATTATTCATATTAAAAGCCCTCCTTCTCAAGATTTCTACAAGCAAAATAAACTTTATCTAAATCATATGGAAGTGTTTTTATACACCCAGCTTTTCCAAGAGCCATATTGACAGCACAGGCAATCGCAGATGCTGATGTCTCTGTCCCAGGTTCTCCGAGTGAATGGCCTCCAAATGCAGAACGACCATCTGGATGTTCGTTTAATATTGCCACATTTTCATCAGGCACATCTGAAAATGTCGGCAGAATATAATTATCAAAGTTTAAGTTTTTAAGCGTCCCATCTTTTTTGTTATGAGCAAGGTCTTCCGTGAGACCCATCCCCTGTCCCATCACCATACCACCATAGATCTGACCTTTCGCCATTATAGGATTTATTGCTCTACCCATATCAACTGCATCTACCATCTTTATCACTTCTGTGAAACCTGTGTCGGTATCAACTTCTACCTCTGCCATCGCACAAGAAAATGTATAAGTATAAAATGGCTCTCCAGTCATACCACCCCTATATGGGACCCAGTTAGTCTTTGGCACCTGATATGTTCCTACTGCCATAGGAGTCATATTTATGCTGTAACATTTTTTTACTGCCTCTTCAAATGATATTGTTTTACCATTAAATGTAACTTTTTCATTTTCAAATATAATGTTATCTATTTCTTCATCATTTACTTTCTCAAGTGCTACTTTTATAATGTCGTGTATTTTATCACAAGCATCTTTTATAGCACCACCTCCAAGCATCGTTCCTCTTGATGCTATACATGCACCAGTCACCGGCGACCTTGAAGTATCTGTCTCACCTATCGTAACTCTATCAAGACTGCACCCAAGACCTTCTGCACACATCATTGCTTGAGTAGTCCTTAAACCTTGACCAAGTTCTACAAGACCTATATTAAAGTGAACACTTGCATCAGGTTCAATTTCTATGAGACATCTTGACACATCAAATCCATTTCCATCGGCACCTATGCTTCCACCTCTCATAGCAAGTGCAATGCCAAGACCTTTTTTCTTTTTGTGAGTTTTATTATATTCCTTAAACTCTTTATACTTACTTTCATAGTCAATTTCCTTCGCACATTTTTCCATGCATTCGCCTATGGAAACATTTATGAAATCAAGCTTGTGACCACATGGTGTTATATCATTATCGTGTAAAATATTTCTTTTTCTAATCTCATAAGGTGATACATTTACTTTTTCTGCAAGTTCATCCATAAGATTTTCCATAGCAAATATTGCCTGTGGAGTTCCAAATCCTCTCATAGAGCCAGTGTGACTATTATTCGTTAATACTGCTTTGGCATCGTAGTCAAGTGCATTCATCTTATAAGGTCCAGGACCAAGTGTCGCTGTCTTATAAGCAACTCCCACTGACATATTGATATATGCCCCTGCATCATTTATAGAATCAACTTTAAGACCTTTTATTTTTCCATCTTTGTCAGCACCAAGTTTCATATCAAAATAAATTGGATGTCTTTTATAGCTCTCTCTTATTGATTCTTCTCTCGTAAGTTTATAATGTACATTTCTCTTTGTGATATTTGCAACTATCGCAGCTCTACAAGCCATCGCCTCTGCTGTCTCAATCTTTCCACCAAAAGAACCACCAATGTTACTTGGCTTAATAATTATCTGTGATTCTGGTATACCAGTCATTCTACTAACTGATATTCTTAAATTATATGGTGCTTGAAGAGAACCATATATTGTAAGTTCATCTCGCATAAGGCTTGGCTCAACCACCACACATTCAGGTTCAATATATGCATGTTCTACAAAGTCTGTCTCAAACTTATCTTCCACTATTATGTCAGAGTTATTAAGTTCTTCTTCAATGTCACCTTTTATAGCATGAATGTCACCACAAACATTATCCTTATAATTTTTATTTATAACCTGTTCATTTCCTATCGCTGTCCTTGGGTCCGTAAGTACAGGTAGTGGTTCATAATCTACTTTTATAAGTTTTGAAGCCTCATCAGCTATCGCTTGGCTCTCTCCTGCAACTACACAAATTACATCGCCAAAATATCTTGTCTTATCATCAACGAATACATATTGGTCGACAAAAAGTTCCCCAATCATTTTTTCTTTTGGGACATCATTTGTATCAAATACTCCTACAACTCCATCAACTTTTAATGCATCTTCTTTATGTATTTTTATAAGTTTTGCATGAGCATATTCAGCATAGACAGCTTTTAAGAAAAGAGGTCTATCAAGTCTTAAATCATCACCATATTTAGCCTCGCCTCTCACTTTCGCCCACGCATCAACTCTTACAGTATCATGACCTATCGTCCAAGTCTTATCAATCATAATTCTGCTCCTCTAAATATTAACTCTTAAAACATAGGGATGATATATGTCATATCATCCCTACTAAAACAACTCAAACTCTCACAAAATATTATGCCTTTTTCTTACCAAGCATAACTTCGCCTATGAAATATACTATTATTGCTGCCACCATTGCATTTATAGCTTTAACACCAAAGTTCAGAGTATTTCCTACTACTGCACCAGCTAAAACTCCAACTACAGAATGCCATTTAATGTTTTCTTTCTTAAAATTATCTTCCATATAATCTTTAGTATGTCTAAAATAGTCTATCATAATGATAGCACCTATTGGTGGGAGGGTAGCATTCAAAATATTTAACCAACTTACAAAATTATTATAAAGCCAATCTGCTGCAACTATTGAAATGATACCTGCTATAAGAACCATTGGTCTCTTTTTAATTTTAAATATATTTGAGAAACCAAGTGCACCAGTATAAAGTCCATTATCATTTGTAGTCCAAATATTTGCGCCTAAAACTATAATTGCTGGTATCATAAGTCCAAGTTCTGCCATTACATAAAAAATATCATTCTTACCAGTAAATGCTCCTGCAACTCCACCAAAGAAAAACATAAGTGTATTTCCAATCATAAAAGCTATAACTGTAGTAATGACTGCAGGTTTTACTTTTGAAAACCTAACGAAATTTGGAGTTGATGTTCCACCTGATACAAATGAACCTATAACCATAGCCATACCAGCTGGAATAGTTAGTCCACCTACACTTTTTGCAAACACCGCCTCCATCCCACCACCTTTTGTAAGCGAAATAGACATTGCATAGATACCGAGAATAGCAATAAGTGGAACTGAAATCCACGAAACTACTTCAAGTCCTTTAACTCCAAAGTATGCTGATGCCATGATACATAATCCTATTATGATAATCATAACCCATAGTGTACCAGTACCACCATTAGGAAAGAAAACTTCTCTCATAGGATAAGCAAACATTGCAAGTCCTACTCCGCACCACCCTATTTGAGTAAGGCCTATCATAAGTGATGGAAGGTATGAGCCCTTTTCGCCAAATGCTCTATGACAGAGCAAGTCAAAATTAAGACCCGTTTTAGCTCCAATATAGCCGAGAGTTCCACAATACGCCGAAAGAATAGCACCTCCTAAAAGTACTGCTGCAAGAAACCCACTGTAATCAAGTCCATTTGCTAGTGTTACACCTGTCCACATACTTGCTGAAAAAAATGTGAAACCAAGCATAATCATAAACATTGACCAAAACCCTTTTCGGTTGGTCTCTGGAACACGTTCAAATGTGTAATCAATGTCTACGTGTTCAGTTTTTACATTTGCCATATTTCCTCCTTTGTTATCGCATTGATGCGACCGCTAATTTATCTATAAGCCAGGTCAGCCGGGCACTTTGGCTGACTTTCTAGAAGTAACTAATTAATTATAAGTAAGCTTTTAATATCTCATTACGACAGAAGAATATTTATGACTTTCAAATTATTTTTCCATTCTTTATTACTTTAACTGGTTCTTCATGATACCAAATAGCGTGTTTTACATCTTTTTCTTTAAGCACTACCAAGTCAGCATTTCCACCAACAGTTAATTCATGGCCTTTCATATTTAATACTTTTCCAGCCATATTAGTTATCATATCATAGACTAATTCCAAATCCTTATCGCTACACATCCTAAGCAAGTGTGCTCCTAGAAATGCAACTTCAAGCATATTATTTTGTCCAAATGTATAATAAGCATCATTTATATCATCTTGACCAAGACCAACCGGTATACCCTCTTTAATTAAATCTTGAACTCTTGCATGAAGTGGTCCTGTCTGTGGGTCAGATATAACACCCATTTTTGCTTTTTTAAGAAGAGTGCAAAGTTTCCTAAATTGATTCTCTGGATATAACATCATCGCACGGCAATGTTGTCCTGTCGCTCTACCATACCATCCCATCTCCAAAACTTTTTTTATCAGCATTTCAAAAGTTCTTTCTTCTGGGTCACCTACGTCATCACAAAGCATAGATATATCTTTATTATATTTCTTCGCAAGGTCGCACATCTTATCTACATGGTCTTGCTCATCTTCACGAGTAAACTCTATCCAAGGAATGCCACCTACCACATCTGCACCAAGTTTAAGAGACTCCTCTACATATTCATAAGCACCAGGCTCTCTTGCTATGCCATCTTGTGGAAATGCAACGACCTCAAGTGTGACCTTATCTTTATACTCTTCTTTTGCCTTGAGAAGTGCTTTCACGCCTTCAAGTTTTGCTTTACTATCTACATCAGCAAATGCTCTTATATGAGTGTTGCCAAACTTTACAGCAAGGTCAAGAGCTTTACGAACATTTTCTATAATCCATTTCTCATTATACTCTGACTTAAACTCTGCAGCGGATGCTATAGATGAAAGAGCATTACTCATACCTCCATCATTATACTCTTCGATTGCTTTTTGACCTGCTCTATCAAGAGTATAAACTTTATCAAGATGTAAATGTCCATTTACAAAACTTTCAGTTACAAGATTACCCTTTGCATCAATTTCTTCACTTCCCTTATCGCTAATTTTTTCCTTTATCTCAACTATTTTGCCATCCTTAATCGCTATGTCAACTTGATCACCTCCTGTCTTTCTCGTTAATGCATTTCTAATGATTAAATCACTCATTTTTTCTCCTTTCAGGGTCACACCCAAAAATATTTTTATACTGGTACATCCAAAAGTCCACATTATGACTTTCAAAGCTTTTGTACTTTATCATTACTTTTTAAGTAAAAGTTTTGCAATAAAAAATCACCACAAAATGGTGATAATTATTTATAGATTATTAGTTTCTTTATATTCATACTCACCTCCACAAAAATTTGCAGAGCTTTCTAGTATGAAAAGCTTTGGAAAAATGAATTGATAATATACTGCATTATCAATTAGTTTAATTATAGCATAGATAAGTTAAAAGTCAACTTATTTATGAAACATTATGAAACATATAGGTAAGTTTCACATTTAATTAAAGTTATTATGAAACATTATGAAAAAAATATTTAATTCATCTCTAAACTGTGTTATAATTTTTATCATGAATATAAGGAAAATAGCAAAACTTTGTAAGGTGTCACCTAGTACAGTGTCAAGAGTACTAAATCACCCAGAGCTTGTAAGTACTGATACTCGTGATAAAATCCTATCTAAACTTGGCGAAAAAGAGTTTACAGTAAGAAAGTATAGTAAGAAACAAGATATTAATAATAATCTTGTGTATTTTATATATGATGCTAATTACGAACAACTTTATAGCGATATGTATCGCGGTTTTGAATCAATACTTCGCTCAAAGAATATCTATGTAAGTCTATGTCCCATAGCAAATGATGATATAAGAAGAAGCTATGTTATAGATATGCTATGTACTACAAAATGCGCTGGAGTAATATGGGCTTTAGAGGAATTGCACCTTGAAGAAATAAATAAGTTTATAAAGAATAATGTCCCAGTAATTCTTTCGAGAAAATATAAAGATTCACCTTCTGAATTATCAAATTGCTATATAGATTTATCTATAGTAGCAACGAAAATGACAGATTTTCTTATAAAGCAAGACCTAAATAAAGTTTATCTTCTTCTAAATACCGATAATACTTATCAAGAGTCAGACATTGTAGAAGGTTTTAAAATGTCATTTTTCGCAAATAAAAGAAAATATAATGATAAACTTGTCGTAAAAATTAAAAAGACTTATGAAAATATTGTCGGCGAGTTAAAGAAAATAATAAGTCAAGACCAAAAAGTAGATGCTTTTTTCTGCTTGGATAACGATATAGCCTTTATGGTTATAAATGCACTTCACGAGATGAAAATATCTGTCCCAAAAAACATATCAGTAGTTAGTTTCATAGACACCAAACTCTCTGAACTATGTAATCCAAAAATCACTTCAATGGATCTCTCTATCAAACAACTTGGTATCATCACTGCTGAAACTTTATTAAAACAAATCGAATCTCGAAATACAAAATATGTAAAAAATGTAGTAGTCCAGCCTAAAATTTGTATAAGAGAATCTTGCAAAATAAAAAATAGGAGTGAGTAACTTACTCACCCCTATTTTTTTATAATTTATAAATCTCCGGTCTTCTGTCATTTAACATATAGAAATATTCTCGGTCTTTTTTTTGTTTTGCAAAGTCAATTTCTCCATACAGTACTCCTTCCTTATCAGAAAGTGCTTCTACTTTTTCACCAAGTGATGACACGAAGATACTATTTCCAGAAAAATCAAGAGTTCTATCTTTCCCTACATGGTTTGCAGAAATTAGGTGTATAGTATTATCCATAGCTCTTGCTCTCAAAATTAATTCCCATTCATTTTCAATTCCCTTTTCCACTGCTTCCAATACAAGTATGACATCTGCTCCTCTCACAGCAAATTGTCTCGCAACTTCTGGAAATGCTGATTCCCAACATATCATCATCGCAATTTTGCCAAGTTTAGTGTTAAAGACCTCAAATTCTTTTCCCATATTGAATGCATACATCTCAAAGCCTCTAACCAAATGAGTTTTCCTATGAACTCCAACTACTTTCCCTTCATCATCAATTAGTGCGGCACTATTGAAAAACTTATTATTTTTCAATTTATCACTTCTTTCCACAAAGCCGAAAGCAATATGAACTTTGTTTTCTTTCGCAAGAAGTTTCATCTTTTCTATATAGATGCCACCATCTATAGTTTCTGCCGTATCTTCAAATGTCTCTGGACATTCATAACCATTTATGGCACATTCTGGAAAAAGTATTAAATCTGTGTCAGGACTTTCCTTTTTTATTTTAGTGACAAAACTTTTGATTTTAGTAAAGTTTTTTTCTTTATTTCCAAGTTCTGATTTTAATTGAACTGAAGCAATTTTCATTCTATCTCCTTACTTCCAAATGTAATTCATACTATTCTATATTTACACTTAGTGGTGATAACTTGTTAAGATTAGGAATTCTACTCCATATCGTCTCTGTTGCCACAAGTGCTTCCTTACAAACCTGCTCTTTATTTATACTCTTGACTATCTTATTTTCCATAAGTATCTTGCCATTTACAATAGTATCTGTCACATTATGAGAAGTTCCACAGCTTATAAGAACTCTGACAGGATCTCTTACTGGGACAGTATTAAAGTCACACATATCTACGATTGCTATATCTGCTTTTGCTCCCACTTTTATACATCCAATGTCATCACGATTAAGTGCTTTTGCACCATTCTTTGTAGCACACTTGATAAGAAGTTCTGATTTTGCACTTCTGAAATCATTATCTGCTACCTTTGACATTGATGTAGCAACTCTCATCTCCCTTATCATATCTTGTGGGAAGGTATCAGTTCCTATGCCGACATTTATCCCAAGGTCAGTGTAGTGCTGAAGTGATTTCATATATCTTCCTCTTATGACAAATACCGAAGGACAATGTGCAACATTTGTCTTTGTCTCTGCTAAAAGCTTCTTCTCTTCTTCATTTGCATATACTGTATGTGCCAAGATGACATCTGGTCCTACTATTCCATTTTCATATAGATAGAATATCGAATCTTTTCCATATTCATTTTTTATATATTCTCTTTCAATTTTAGTCTCTGCTGCATGCATCGTGATAGGAACTTTGTAAGTTGCACTAAGTTTTCTAACTTCTTTTAGAAGTTCTGGTCTACATGCAGGTGGCTCTGTAGGTCCAAGTGTCACTCTTATCCTGTCATCGCAGGTTCCGTTATACTTTTCTATCAGGTCACAATTTCTCTCAAGCTTCTTAAACATATCCTTATCTTTCTTATGTTCTATAATGACATGCTCCCCATCAGGTGAATATGGAAATCCATCAAGTGAATTTGTTTCAGGAGCAATGTATCCTCTTAAGCCACATTCCCCTAAAAGCTCTGCCATTTTTTCTGGATAATAAGAATTAAACTCTACACAAGTAGTGATGCCACCACAAATCATTTCTAAAAATGTTAGATTTGCTATCTTTTTCCATTCTTCTTCAGTTGTAGCAGAATAAATCGCAGTAAGATACTCATATAATATAGAGCCATCCATCTTTACTGTGCCACAATCTTCACAGAAACCTTTATTTGCAGGTGAATCGCTATGGTAGTGCAAATCTATAAGCCCTGGTATCACAAATCCATAAGGTCTATCTAAAAGAATAGCATCTTCATACCCAGATGGTTTTTCATTTCCTACATATGTTATCTTATCATCTGTGATACCCACATATGAATCTTTAAGAACTACTTGTTCATTATTCTTTTCAGTAAGAGTAAACTTTGCTTTAATTAAAATCTTTGACATATATATCTCCAATCTAAAAATAGCGGGTTTTTAAACCCGCTAATTAATATTTACTTTTTTGCTGACTTATCTATAACGCTTATAAGGAAGAAAGGTATTACTGATGCAAGAAGCGCAACTATACCTGTTGTAAGATATGGAGAACTATATTGAAGTGGAGTGAACTGCCATATCATTGCAAAAACTAAACTTATAAGCATACTATAAAATGCTGCCTTTTCAGTAGCACCTTTCCAAACTCTTCCAAAAATAAATACTATAGATATACCAATATATACATAATAACTAAATAGCACAAGTCCTAATACTCTATCAAATGCTGTTCCAAATAATACTGTTATCCCAGCAACTATGAATATAAATAAACGAAGTAAAAACATATTTTCTTTTTCACTCATAGGAGTCTTTCTGAAAGGCTTAATCAAATCTTCTACTATCATATTAGAGCAGATGAGAAGCATAGTATCAGCAGTTGATACAAGAGCGGCAAGTATTGCTAAAATAATTGTAATGCCTAAAACATTTGGGAATAAATACATAACGAGTTCTGGCATAGCGACACCTGCTTCAACATTTGGTACAACCATATAAGCTATAAGTCCTAGGAATAAACTACACATACCAAGTGCTATATAAACTATACCACCAATAATACATGCATTCTTTGCTACTTTTTCAGTCTTACATCCCCAGATTCTTTGGATAAGTTCTGGAACTGCAAGCATAACTAATGTACTTGATGTGAGATAGTCTACTGCCCAAATCCAAGAACCAAATGGTCTTGGGTCAAGTCTTTCTGGAGTAAGTGATGCCATAACATTTCCCATACCACCTACATTCTTCAAACCAAATACAAGAACTAATATAACTCCTAGTGCTCCAAAGCATAGATTGAAAGTATCATTCCAAGCTACTGCAAGAAGTCCACCTATACAAGTATAAATTGAAACAACAATTGCAAATATTGTGATTGCTACGATTGGATTCCATCCAAAAAGTGTCTGTGCAAGATTTCCACCTGCTTTAAATTGAGAACCAGTTACAAGCATAATTGATAAAAGCATAAGAATTGTTGCAAGAAGTTCACATCTTTTAGAATATCTCTTATTGATGTATCTGCACATTGAAGCTTCTTCAATATTCCAATAACTCTTTGCAAGGAATACACCTAATAAGAAAATTCCGATACCCATAGAAACCGGGAATATATAAGCACTTATACCATACGCAAAACCATCTGATGCTGTTCCCATGACATTTCCACCGCCCCATTCAGATGCAACTATTGTACAGATTGCAACGAAAAGGCCGATTCTTCTACCAGCATTTGAAAACTCTGATGCATTTTTTGCTTTTTTACCAGCTACTATACCAATAATGGTAAGTACAGCAAAATACAAGATGCATAGCACAATTGCCATTAACTTCATAATAATCCTCCTTAATATGAAACATTATGAAACAAAATGAAACTATTATTATTATACCACTGTCTAAAAAACATTTCAATATCGGATTTTAGAAGTAAAGAAGCAGGGTTATGAAAACTTAAATTATCTCTCATTATTCATAAAAAAAATATGCCAAATATCTACTAATATCGATTTGGCATATTTTTAATAAATATGATACTATGAAAGAATTATATTATGATTACTTAAAATTATTTAATAATTATTCAGATACTACCTTTATGTCAAGACTATTAGCTTCTATTCTAGTGTACCTAGATTGGTCAGCAGGAATAAAGCGTAAATAAAGTTTATCACCAATATCTGTATTCTGGATTTTATATTCAGGAATAGTAATTGTATATTGTTTTCCACAATCTAATTGCAAATTATTCAATACCCTATCAGTATATATGTTACTTGTACCATCATTTATAGTTCCTGTCAAATAATTTGGACTATCATACAATTCTTTGTTACTTATAAATATATTAGTTTTTTCATCATTATTTATTGCCTCTGTCAAAGCATCGTACCCTATAATTTTTAACTTAATAACTATATCACCATTTTGTAATAAACCTTCTGTTAATACAAGACCATCGCAGTATTTTAGCATTGTATCATTATTAGTTATGAATTGTCCATTGCCATAATCCTTTAAATAATAACTTGGTGGAATTGGAAGATACATTACACCGGTGGCTTCATTACCACTAGCGGCAATAGGTTTAAATGTAGTACTCCAGCCCCAATCCACTAACGAAGCATGTCCTAACACTGCTGTTCGAACAGAGCAATTGGCCTTGTTATATGCAGTAACCTCGGAATAATCTATATTCCCATCGGAATCCACTTTCCAGCCCTGAAATTGTTTCGTTGCAGAATATGGGAAAGAACCATATTTAATCAGATTATTAGTATAGTTCATATTATAAGGTATTACAGCTTCCAAATTTCGTGTGATTTGTACAGATCCATTAGCACCATAATGTGAGGTAGACGATATACTTTCAGAAGTATTACCATTTCCACCTATAAATTGATACATGCCATTATAAATATCACCAGCGCTAAAAGCTAAATCCAACGTATAATCTGATTTAGTACTACCCGCAAGTTGCGCTCCAGTAAATGTTCCCGACAAAACTTTAGAACTATCATTATTTAAAGTAACATTAAAAGTGTGATCCTCATCTGTTTGCGACCAGTATAAGTGCATAGCTCTTTCGTCAAGTGAGCCATTGCGATTTTTTCTCTTAAAGTTTACCGTCCAATATTGATTTGGGTAAATACGATTTTGATAATCAACCACATAATATCTCTTTTTGCTATCCTGTAACAATCTAAAAGTTTCGTGCGGAACAGTACATGCATTCCTCAAATCGGTTCCGGCCCAGTCAGTGTTTTCTGGTTGCGTATATCCAATCGTCCCACCGAAAATAGTTTGTGCTACACTTACTTGATTTACTAAACCATAGGCACCTGTAAAACTCCACATTCCACCACGTGTACCTCGTGAAGATTGAGGAAGTTTTAGATCCTGCCAACCTAAAGTGCTTACTGACTTGGTTTTTGATGTGTTAAGTGAATATACCCTTCCGTATAATTTAAAATCTTTATAAAATCTCATGTTTGCATAATTATCCACAGCAATTTTTACCTTTGTTTCTTTATTTACCCTAATTCCACTTAAATATGCTGCTATCGCCCCATCAATTTTACTATCAATGGATGTATTATACTGGTCAATCTGGCTTTGGAAGTTATTCTTTAAACTGTCAAACTCTGCCTTTGTGATAAAGGCACTTCCATCATTATCACTAACTACAGCAGCAAAACTATTTATACTCATAAGCACAACTAAAAATAAAGCCAGTAGCTTTTTCACCATTTTTGTGCTCTTTCTCATATATCTATATCTAACGACCTAATTTCAAATACCCTCTTGTCTACCCTAGCAATCTCAAAAAATGCTTCTTTTTAGCATTTTTTGAAGAGCGGAGGCCACGAAACGGTTAAGTGTTCGCGTTTACGCGGACACTTTGTAGTGAAGTGCGCCGACGGCGACGCTCCCCAGTACCAACCACCTGCAAGTTATGAAAGTTAGGGGGTTGACATAGGGGGTTAAAAAGAGCAATAAAAATGCAGGGTTCGTAGCACTTCCCTGCATTTAAAATATTTTAATCAACTTCACTATATCAATCGTTTTATCATTTTCTTATGCTATATAAAGAAACTTTAATACTATATTATCATAATACATACTTTTTTTCATTGTTAATCATTGTATGCGGAAAAAACATTATGCAACATTACTAGCTCTTCAAGATTCGACCATTTTCAAGTAAATCAATCTGTCCACCTGCATAATCTGCATTCCCACTTTCCCACCATCTTAAGAAATATGTTTTATTAGTATCCGGGTTATCAATTGTTATAGTAACAGTAGTATTTGCTGGTATACTTAAGTAATTATTAGTGCTGTCATATGAATAATTTGTTGTTGCTCCTGCTGAAACTGAACTACCAGTTATCTTTTTAATTGAATTCTTTTTATGAGATGTCCAAGTATTCATATCATAACCATTTGGAAACTCTTCACTCATAACTTGCACACAAATATTTGATACCGTATTGCTAATTGTTGGTGAAATTCTAACATCAAATCTAACTCTTGATGCATTATTAGTTACAGTAAATATTGGTATCCCAGAATAAAAATGAGCATATTGCACTTTCCCTTCATAATCAGTATATTTTAATTTCCCATTTTTAAACTGATTTAATGTATTCCAATAATTTGTGCCACCACTAATACTTGGAGTATTAGGTGCTACTTCAGAATATGTATTTTTTAGTTTAAACTTTGGAGTAAATCTCCAATTTCTTCTTGGCCCTATCACTTGCCCCTGATCAGTACCCCAATTAATCCACCACATCCATTTTTCTGTTTTATCTGTTATGTATAGATTTGTAGCTTCTCCGCCTATAACATCGGCAGTTTCAACATCAACCATATAATCTCTATATTCTTCAAGTTTTGTCTCATCAGTTTCATGAGCATATATAACATCTTCGCATAGAGTATACAAATATACATTTTTATCTTCACTATTGGTTGAATGTGATATTAAATATTCTATTGCCCTTACTTCTTCCCCATAATTAGAAGTATTTGCTCTTTTAGCATATCGTTCTGCGAAATCCCGTGGAATTGGTAATTCATCTACCCAATTATTTTTTACAAGAGTATCAGTAAGATTATCTGCAAGCCATGATTGTCGTGTCCCACAAGCCCAATTACCTACACCATTACCAATGCCTGTAGCATCTGTATATACAGTATTGATATTTTTATTATTAAATGTACCCGGTTGTACTCCCATTACCCAAGTATCAGCTGTGCCACCATATCCAAAGTTTTGATTCATTGTAGTTGTTGTAGACAAGAATAAATTGCAATTATCATAGCCATACTTGCTTATAAGTACAGATGGGTTCTCTTTATCAAATGTCCATCCTTCCATTTGATCAAAATAACCATTCCCAAGCAATGATAGTTGTGTAAGATTACCATAAGTATATGGCATAAACTCCAAGTTAACTGGAGCACCAAAATTAGCCCACAATGAATTGATGAATGTGCCACCCTGAAATGTTTGTTTTTTAATACTATTTGTTTTATTTTTTACCATTTTAGGTTTATTTAAAGTAGCACTATTTACAGGAAAAAAGAGTGATATTTGTTCTTCGTTTTGAACATTTAACCCTGCTAAATATGAATCAATCGCAGCATCAATTTTATTACCAATACTATAATTATAACTATCTACTTGAGTCTGAAAATTACTTTTAAGTGAATCAAATTCAGCCCTTGTAATAAATGCTGATCCATCATTATCACTTACTACGGCTGAAAAAGTGCTAGTGCATAATAACATAGCTATTGATATTATCAAACTCTTTATTTCTTTTACATACATAATTCAATTCCCTTTATAAATAATTTATAAATGTAAAAATAGTAAACAGTATTTATGTAATTGTTATGCTACTATTATTTAGCTCTACTATTTTCCCACCACTAAAATTAGTGTTCCCATTTTCCCACCATCTTATGTAATATGTGGTCTTTCTTTCAGGTTCAGTAAGTTTTATACTAACTTTTTTATCTACAGGAATCTTAAGATAATGATTTGTCACATCATAGTTATAAACAGTATTGTTATAAGTTCCAGTAAAAGGAACCAATGCATTTAAATCATCAGAGGAAAAACTGCTTATATCATTCTCGTTTGGGAACTCACTTTTTTTAATTTGAATACAAATCTCTGTAGGTATAGGACTGGTAGTAGTTGTTGGTGTAATTTGTAAATCGAAAGTCCATTCATCAACTAAATCACTACCAAATGAGTATAATGGCAATCCACCATAAAAATGTGGTACTTGTTTTAGACCTTCATAATCATTAAATTCAAGATAACCATTTTTAAATTGATTCAAAGTATTCCAATAATTTGTGCCACCAGTAACACTTGGAGTATTTGGTAATACTTCTGTAGATGTATTTTTTAATTTAAACTTTGGTGTAAACCTCCAATTTCTACGTGGCCCAATTATTTTATCTTGTGGAACTGGATCAATAAATTGTGGTTTACCAGCAGTACCATTCCATGGTGCACGTGACCAAGCCCATTTTGATGTAATATCAGATATATATACATTAGTTAGAGCACCACCAATTTTCAAATCATCTTTATTTGGCAAACTATTTATCTTATCCATATAGTCACTATATTCCTCTATCTCCGTAGCCCCATCTTCATATGCATATATCACATCATGACATGATGTGTAAATATATAAGTTTTTATCTTCATTTTTAGACTCATGTGTTAATCGATATGTAGCATTGATCGTATCTTCAGGGTAAGACTGCGCAGTACTAGTATATTGCGTAACATATTTGTCTCTATAAGCTTTATTTACCGGCAGTACATCGCACCAATTTGCTTCAACTGTTGTTGCATCTAATGCTCCTTCAGTGAACCAACCATCATACCTCGCAGCCCAAACATCATCACGTGTATTTCCATGCCCAATACCAGCAGTTGATGTATATGTTATATTAATTCTTTTACCAGTTAATGTACCGGGATAAATTCCTGTCATCATTCGTTCTCCAGCACCACCAGCTCCATAGTTTTGGTTTCCAGCGCTAGTCATCGCTAAATTCAATTTACAATTATCATAAGCATATTTTTTTGTTAGAATTTCATTTTTATCCTTGGAAAATACATAACCTTCCATTTGGTCGTAATAGGAACGACCAAGTAAAGAAAGCCAAGTCCAATTCCAATCAAGTCCAGCCCAACCAGCCTGGTTCCAATTCCCATTAGAAGGAGCAAGTCCTTCATAACCCTTTGCTGGCCAAGTTATTGAGTAATCAGTAAATAGAGAGTTTAAGTATGTTCCTCCCTGAAATGTTTGTTTAGCGATAGTATTATAACCATCTTCCACTGATAAAACCTTATAAGATGATGAGGTTGTAACGGGAAATAAAAGTGCTGCATTTCGCTTTCTAGCAACTCGTATACCAGCTAAATATGAACTAATGGCACCATCTATTTTTGCATCAATTGATGTATTATATTGGTCTATTTGGCTCTGAAAACTATTTTTAAGGCTATCAAACTCTGCTTTTGTGATAAATGCCGATCCATCGTTGTCACCTATCACCGCCCCAAAACTCTCTATACTTATGAGCACAATTAAAAATAAAGCCAGTAGCTTTTTCACCATTTTTGTGCTCTTTCTCATATATCTATATCTAACGACCTATTTAATTAGGGGGCTCCCTCCCCAGTACCAACCACCTACAAGTTATGAAAGTTAGGGGGTTGACATAGGGGGCTAGATTGCTATACTTTTTGTATACATATTTTATACCCTTTGTATACATATAAGAGAATTAGTATACACACCTTATTATTTATGTATACAAATATGTTATAATTTATATACAGCTATATGATTATAATGTATCTTAGTATAC
>JAGBOC010000026.1 GCA_017634065.1 Lachnospiraceae bacterium
GCTAAATAAAATTTCAGCATATCTTATGATACCTTATTTGCTTTGGATAACCTTTGCTGGATATTTAAATGTTGCTATTGCGATATTAAATTAATATTAAAAATAAAATAATGGGAAATAATGAGGTCCGTCCCCATTATTCTAAATGTGTTCAAAATGTGAAAAAAATAATGAGGTCCGTCCCCATTATTCTTGAAATAATAAGGGTTATGTTATTTGCCTTTATAGTTTTTAACTGCTAAACTTTTGACCTGTCAATTAACTCAATTCATTTGAAAACTTTTTAATTATTTGTTATAATAAAAAGAAAAAAAAGTATTAGCGAGTAGCCGTTGGCGTAAATCCAGCTAAGGGCATCTCGCTTTTTTATTGCATAGATGTCTGAAAGGAAAGGTTATGGAGTTAAATGGAAATTTAGCAAGAGAAAAAGTAAGTAAATTATTAATGAGTTATTCAGTGCCTTGTATTATTTCATTGCTTGTAGGAGCATTATATAACATTGTTGACCAAATTTTTATAGCAAATGCAAGTTATCTTGGTTCTTATGGTAATGCGGCGAATACTGTAGTATTTCCACTTACTGTTATAGCATTAGCAGTTGCAGTTATGATTGGAGATGGATGTTGCACATATGTTAGTATCAATCTTGGCATGAATAAAAAAGAAAATGTCAAATTAAGTATTGGAAATTCAATAATAATAACTATTTTTAGTAGTGTTGTTATAATGCTTACTTATTTAATATTTTCAAATCAAATAATTACAATGTTTGGTGGTACTGTTAATAATGAAACATTTGAATTTGCAAAAGAGTATTTTTATTATATAACAATTGGAATACCATTTTATATGTTTGGACAAGCTATGAATCCGATAATAAGAGCAGATGGTAGTCCTAAGTTTGCAATGTTATCAACTGTGGCAGGTGCAATTACAAATCTCATTTTAGATCCAGTATTTATTTATATGTTTAGATGGGGAATGATGGGGGCAGCAGTTGCGACAGTAATAGGACAAATTGTAACAGTAATATTGGCTATATATTATTTGTGCAATATGAAAATTGTTAAACTTGAAAAACAAAGTTTTGTTTTAAATATAAGTATTGTAAAAAATACCATAATACTTGGTGTAACAAGTTTCTTATCACAAATTTCACTTGTAGCTGCAATGGCTGCAGTTAATAATATGATAAGAAAGTATAGTTTACAGGATCAAGTATTTAGTCAAGTGCAATATGCACAAATACCAATGGCAGTAGTTGGTATAGTAATGAAGTTTTTTCAAATTGTAATATCTATTGTAGTTGGTATGGCTGCTGGTTCTATTCCTGTTGTAGGATATAATATTGGAGCAAAATTATATAAAAGAGTCAAAGATATATTTATACTATTATTAAAAGCTGAAACTATAGTTGGGATTATTTCATTTATAATAGTTGAAGTATTCCCTAAGTTTTTAATAAATATTTTTGGAGCAACAAACGAAAGCATTTATTATACAGAGTTTGCTATAAAATCGTTTAGAATATATTTATGCATGATAATTTTTGCTTGTATAAATAAAGCCACATTTATATTTTTACAAGCAATGGGAAAAGCAAAAGAGTCAATGATTTTGTCGATGGTAAGAGAAATTGTATTTGGTGTTGGATTTGCTTTATTACTACCACAATATTTTGGGCTTGATGGAGTTTTATATTCTATGCCTTTATCAGATTTACTCACTTTTATTATAGCAATTTATTTGATTTGTAAAGTGATGAAAGAATTTAATAAAAACTTATTACTGAATAGATAAATATTTCATTTTACCGACCTACTTTATTGACTTTTATTTAAACTAATTGCTATAACTAAAGAATTAACAGAAACATTAAGGCGAAATAAAACTATAGATTGGCAAAAGCGTGAATCAGTGCGAGTTATGGGTGGATAATCAGGAAAATCAAGTAAGCCGTTAAATCATTGATTTTCAAGGCTTTTTTTGGTATTATTATAGTATTTATATAGTAATAAGTAAGTGTGGCTAGGCCACACTGCTTTTGATATGGAAAAATATTCAATTTGGCAAGTTTTCAGATATAGCAGAGATTTGATGCTTTTGATGTGCCAAAAAAATTATAAAGAGGTATTAGAAATGAGAAGATTTTTAAGTATTTTATTTTTAGCGGTATTTGCATTAACAGCTTGTAGTACAAATGTTAATGAAAAAAAGGCGAGTGATGAAAATGTAGAGCCAGTTTTATCAAATGGTATTTTTAAAGTAGTGGTGCCAGATAGATTTGATGGACTTTTTAATACTGAAGTAAAAGATAACGCAATAGACTTTTATGACAAGGAATGTATAAGTGAAGGAAATCCAGGATGGATTTTTGGTTTGTATGTCTATCAAAATCCAAGTGAGTGGGCTGGTGGACCGATAGAAAAAGTTGGTGAACTAACACTTCAAGATGGAAAACTTTATGATGTAGTCATCGCTTATCCAACCGAGACACAGTTTGGTGTGGATAGAGAGATGCCAGAAAAATATAAAAACTTTTATGATGCACGTTATGACATAGCATCAAATGTCACAGGCCTTAAAGATGAGAAGGTGTTAATTGGTGCAGGAGCAAAGGGAGAAGGACTTTATGATGAAATCTTAAAGAGACATCTGACTGCACTTAAAGAAAATTGGGATGCAAATAAATACGAATCTGAAAATATGAGTCCAATGTATGTAGCGATGGCGATGGGAGATAATAAAGAAGATAAAGTTGGATATGCATATTGTGATTTGAATCTTGATGGGATAGAAGAATTACTTATAGGTGAAGTAACAGATAGTGAATGGAAAAATGTCATTTATGATATATACACGATGGTGGATAGAAAACCTATGCATGTAGTAAGTGGTTGGGATAGAAATAGATATTATGCTGTAGAAGGTGGTCTCATCGCAAATGAATATTCAAATGGTGCAAGTGAAAGTGGAGTCCACATCTATGCACTCACTACTAATGAGACAGAGTTGATGCCACAGATTGCTTTTAAGTATGATCAATATGCAAATGAAGAAAATCCTTGGTTCATCGCATATAGTAATACAGGCGATGAGTGGAATTATGAAAATGTAGAAGAGAGTAGATATAGTGAATTAGAAAAGAGATTTGAAAAACATTTAGAGCTTAATTATAAATCATTTTCAACTATAGAATAATTATTTAGAGGTATCATTATGTCAATGAATAATTTCTTATTTATGATTTTTGGTGGCTATGTGCTTTATGGACTATCAGGAAACTTGCTAAATAGCGTGTGGCCAGAGGTAGCAAATGACATATCAGCAGAAGTAGCACTTCTCGGTATTGTAGCGACATTTTGCAACCTTGCGTCAGGCATTACCAGTGCTTTAGTTCATAGGATAAGGAGACATCTTGGAACTAATAGGACTATTTCAATAGGACTTTTGTGTATGACGATTTGTCTTATTATGTTTTGCTTTTCGACAAATATAATTACTATTGGGATAGCATTTGTAATTCTTGGCATAGGAAATGCCATAGTTGATATCGCATCAAATAGCTATATAGTAAAGGCATATGATGCTAAAGTTGGTTCTATGCTTCATGCCTGTTGGGGAATTGGTTCAGCAGTTGGACCAATAATAATGGTATTTGCAATGACATTTCTAAATAGTTATAGACTTGGCTTTGCGATTGGTGCTGGATTTAATATATTGGTGATTCTCATATTAAGATTTATGAAGAGAAATTGGGAAGCACATAAGGGTGAGTTATCAGAAGAGTTGGTAAAACTACATTCAGTATCAGAGACAGAGAAAGCTTCCCTAATAAAGTTTAGTGATGTAATAAAAATAAAACTTGTGCCAGTTGTTATGATATGTTTCTTTTTTGCAAATGGTTTCAATGGACTTATAAACACTTGGATTGCAACTATATTTGTGACACAAAGAAATATATCAGTGGTTGAAGGTGCTAACACGGCGACTGTGTTTTTTGCTACCTTAACTATCACAAGAATTATTTTAGGGTTCATAGCAGGTAATTCTAAAACAAAGACAGTAATTATAAGAGGCATCATAATTTCCCTTCTCGGTGTCGCAATGATGTTTGTACAAGAAAAAAATATTATGTTTATATATGCAAATGCAATGCTTTTAGGTATTGGTATAGCACCACTTATTCCATTCCTTATTCATTATCTAAAAGAATTATTTGGTTCAGATATTATAGGAGCCATAATAAGTTATTGTGCTGTGTTTAGTATGACAGGTGTAGCAGTTACATCACTTGTTGCCACATTTATAGTTAGAACCTTTGGTGTGGGAGTTATACAATGGTTTATAATTCTTATAGTCATAGTTTTGCTTGTGCTTTATTTATATATAGTTGGTAAAGTGGAAAATAAAAGATCAGAAGGGTAACGTATGAAAAAATTCTTATTTACAATTTATCTATGCTATGCAATTTTAGGTCTTTGTTCGCCAATCGTCACAAGTATTTGGCCAGAGATCTCAAAAGAGTTTGCTGTTAGTGCATCATTTCTTGGTCTGGCAGTTACAATCAATTATCTTGCATCGGGTTTCTCAAGTTTAGTGACATTTATGGTCAGAAAAAAACTTGGTACAAATTATACCAATGTTTTTGGTTTATCGTTTTTCGTAATAGGGTTGATTATTTTTGCTAATTTAAGAAATCCAATTATGATTATAATTGCGATGGCTATACTTGGTCTTGGAAATGGTTTTGTAGATACTAATTCAAATAGTTATGTTGTGAAGGCTTATGATGCAAAGTGGGTATCACTTATGCACTCTTGTTGGGGACTTGCTTCATCAGTAGGACCAATAATAATGAGCGTTGCAATTGTCTATACATCATCATATAGAAATGGTTTTAAGTTTGTCTTGGCGATAATTGTCATAACGATTATTTTGCTTCTATACCTAAAGCAAAATTGGATAAAGCAGAGGGAACATATAGATAAAGATGTACTCGCTCTTCATTCAGTGACGGAAGAAGAAAAAAATAGTGATATAAAGATGATAGATGTACTTAAGATGAAGGGAGTCCTCAGAATGCTATTTTGCTTTACTTTTGCAAATGGCTCGAGCTGCGCTGTCTATGCATGGCTTGCCACTATTATGGTAGCTACAAGAGGTATAAGTGTAGTTGAAGGTGCTACGGCAGTTAGTATATATTTATTTTCATTAACTATCGGAAGAATAGTTATGGGCTTTGTCGCTGATAAAATAGGAATTGATAAGTCTGTGAAGTTCCTTGCATTTGTTGGCACTTTGTTTGTGTATGCATTATTTATACCATATAAAAGTTTGGGACTTATATATTTAAACTCTGCAGTGCTTGGATTTATGTCAGGACCAACAATCCCACTTCTCACAGCTGACTTAAAAAATAAGTTTGATAAAAAAATGCTTGGTGAATTAGTAAGTTTTGCAGGAGTATTTGGACTTCTTGGAGTGGCATCTCTATCTGCTCTTATGACCCTTGCTTCAACAGTGTTATCAATTAATTATATACATATAATACCAGCGATAGGGTCTACACTGCTTTGCATATTATATAGTAGCTTGGAAACAAATAAGTAGTGTGCATATTTGTAATAATGGGAACCTCTAAAAAGTGAGCACTTGAAAAACTTGTTTTTCAAAAGTGCGAACTTTTAGGGGTTCCTGCGGCCACCATAACTCGAAAAAGTCAAAAATTATGACTTTTTCGAGGTGCCCTAATATTAAAAATATTTTAAAAAAGTATAAAAAACTTAATCTAACACTTTAGGAGGCAATATGAAAATGGTGAAAAGAATTATCGCTATCGTCTTGATGGTAAGTATGATGTTTTCTACAAGGGGCATCATGTTATTTGCTGATAGCATAGATGATTATGCTGAAACAAGCATAATCACATCAAGTAGCGAGGAAGCGGAAGTAGTCACGAAAGAAACGGTTACGGAAGAAGCGGTTGCGGAAGAAACTTCAAACACTCTGGATGAAAGTTCTAGTTTTGATGAGAAAACCATTCTAAGTGATGATGGTAGTGAAGAGTATGAGGAGGAAACTTCTGATACTTCTGAAACAACGACTATACAAAGTATAGTTGAGACTGTGTCATCAAGTGATGAAAGTGAGACTACGGATGTAGTCACAGAAAATGTCAAGACACAAGAAGAAGTTTCTGAAACTATTGAGACTGAAATAAGTGATACAAGTGATGAGATAGTTATAAGTTCTGATAGCGAGATAATTGAGGATGAAGAAATTGTAAAAGAAGATATTGCCATGACAAGTGAGATTTTGAATATAGAAAATGATGATGAAGAACTTCTTAATATCGCTACAGATAGTGAAGTGAAGAAAGACATACTCTTTGGTGAGACAGATAATGTAGCAAGTGAAAGTGAAGTTCCAAAAGTATATAGATATAAAGAAATTAATGATGAGCATCTTACATATATAGATGATAATTATGTAGCGCCAGAAGTTGACGAAACGATAGATAGTGGCTTATATACCACTAGCCCATTGCCAACAAGGTATGATGCAAGAGAATATACAAATGCTACAACGGGCTTAAACTATGTGCCACCAATTAGATGTCAGAATCCTTATGGTATATGCTGGGCATTTTCTACTATAGGTATGATAGAAACTTCCATTAGAAAAAAAGGGCTTGTAGATAATGAGTCAAGTTCTAACTTAAGTGAGTTAGCACTTGCATATTTTGGATATCATTTGAAGGATACAACAAATAGTTCAGATTATGACAATCTCGGCGGTATCGCAGGAAATGATTATCATGCAATTAATATAAGTCATTACTCAAATCCAGCTAAAGCAGTATGGTATGACTGTGGTGGAAATCAAATTAATTCAACCAAGATGATGAGCGCATATCTTGGTGCTGTCATAGAAGATTCAATTACAGAGTTTTCAAATGATGGAACAAAAACCCCAGCGATGATATCTGCAGAGACTTCTGGGTTGCCTTCAGATTATGCTTATAAGAAAAATGCTTTTGTAACAAATAACATAAGATACATAAATAAAAATAATAAAAATGCTATCAAACAAGCAATTATGGATAATGGTTCAGTAGGATTTGCATATTTTTCAGAACCAAGTGTAAAAGATTCTGAAGGCTACTGGGCTGATTCTCCTGCTTTCCACTGGGAAGGTAGTGGTGCTGATAAGAAAAGTTATTATTTTTCAAATGCAAGAACTGATTCAAACCATGCAATTATGATTATAGGATGGGATGATGATATAGATGCGAAGAAGTTCTATTATGGTGGAGCACAACCTACACATGATGCTTCTTATACTTATTATAAAGCACCAACAGATGCAGAGTGGACATCTGCTACAAGGAAGGCGACACATAATGGTGCTTGGCTTTGCAGAAACAGCTGGGATACAGATCCACCTTACCTTGCTGATGGATATTTCTATATTTCTTATGATGAGACAAGTTTATCAGATACATTTTATTCTATTGATGCGATAAAGGCTGACACATATAAATACAATTATCATTATGATTCAACAGGAGCATCAGATTGTGTAGCACCTTATGCTGACGAAACACAATATGCAAATATATTTAAAGTTAGTGGGACTGAAGATCAGGTTTTGGAAGCAGTAAATGTAGGTGTCAATTCTACAAATGCTACATATGATATAAAGATATATACTAAAGCCACTGCTATGTCTAATCCATCAGATGGCACACTTGCTTCTACAAAGAGATGCTCAAATGAACTTGCAGGTTTCTATACATTTGAGCTTGACACTAAAGTTAGTCTTGCAAAAGATACTTATTTTTCTATAGTGATAGAACCTGTATCTTGTGATGGAGATACTTTATTCGTATTTATGGACTATTTAGATGATGGTCATGCAGGATATTATTATACATATAATGAAGCAGAATTAGGACAGAGCTATTTTAAACATAAGGATGACACTGCAGATTATTGGTGTGATATAAATGTTAATAACCCTGCTTATGCAGGAGCTTTCTACAGCATAAGAACAATAGATGGTAAACTCTATGGTAATAACTGGAGAATAAAAGCATTAACTAACCCTGCCACTGGTATCACATTTAATGCTAATGGTGGTGTAGGAAGTATGGCTTTCCAAAAAATATCTACAGGGACCGCTACTCCAATTAGTAAATGTACATTTAAAAAAGATGGCTATAGATTCTCTCACTGGGTTGATAACTTGGGAAATGAATATGAAGATGAGGCAGATATAACTCTCACAGGTTCTGTAACTCTTACAGCAGAGTGGGAAGAGAATATATATAATTTTAATGGTCAGTGGTATAACAATACTGCATCAGGTATGGAAGCAAAAGATGTGACAAGTATAAAAATACTGATGTATCCAGATACTCTTCCAGCAGACCTTGATGCTTCATATGAAGCAGTAAATAGTGCAGGAGGTATTAGCCCAAGAGGTAAGGGTCTTACTATCGCAAGGAAGGGAACAGAAGTATATATTTATGCTCCTGATAAAACTGCATCAGGTAAGATACAAGTCAATGCACTTCCTTATGGACTATTTGCTGGAGGTACAGAAGATACTGATTGGGACCATGGAATATTTGCAAAGTGTGAAAAGATAGAAGGACTAGACTTACTTGATATGAGCACTGCAACGACAATGCATAGGATGTTTGCAGGTTTCGGTCGTGATCTCATTTGTGACACTTCGGTTTTACCAATGTTTGTGCTCTCATCAAGTCCAAAAGCAGTGGAAATAGATTTATCAAGTTTTGATACAAGTAATGTAAGAGCAATGTCTTATACATTTGAGAGATCAGCGATTAGAAATATAAATATTAGCACTCTAAATACACATAGTCTTGAGAACACAGATTTTATGTTTTCAGAGAGTGCATATCTTCAAAGCATTGATTTAAATGGTTTTAGAACTGCGACTGTATCAAGTGCAAAAGGTATGTTTACTTGTTGCGAGTCACTTGAAAGTATAAACTTTGGAAATGCAACATTTGAAAATACAAGAGATATGTCATATATGTTTAGTTCTTGCCCTAATATAGAGACACTTGATTTAAGAAGTTTTAGCACATTAAATGTAACGAGTGTGACAAGTATGTTTAGTGATTGTCCAAGGCTTGAGAAAATAATAGTTAATGAAGATAAGTTTAAACTTGATGGTGTAAATAGAACAAACCCTGAACTTGTGAATTATGGAATATTTGATGGCTCTACAGCTCTTACAGGACAAAATGGTACTACGATAGCAAGTCTTGAGGCGAGTGGTGTATCAAGCAGTGATGCAATAGGAATAACATATGCAAGAATTGATAAGGCAGGGGCTCCAGGATTTTTCACAGAAGCACCAGCAAAAGAGTATACATTACCTACAAATTGGTTTAATGCTACAAGTGCAGGTATATCAAAATCTTTAGTTACAAGAATTACATTATCTTTATACCCTGATGCAGTACCAGCAGGAACAAGTTGGAACATACCTTCTAGTAATGGTCTTGTCGGATATACTGATGGAGCAGAGATAACTATCTATGGACCAGAAAAAGGTGCCATCTATGCACCAGCAGATAGTTCATACTTATTTAGTAGTAGCACATCAGGTGGTGGCTACTTTAATAATGTGCATGAAATAATTGATTTGAATAAATTAGATACAAGCAGAGTTACTAATATGAAAGGTATGTTTGAGTCTTGTAACTCCCTTGCATCTGCTAATTTATCTAATTTTGATACAAGTCATGTAGAGAATATGAGTTCGTTATTTTCAAATTGCTCATCACTTGCATCTGTAGATATATCAAACTTTAATACAGCAAATGTAACAAACATGACTAAAATGTTTTATGAATGTACAATGCTTAATACTATATTAGTTTCTGATTCATTTGTTACTACAAATCTTACTGGAAGTTCAAGTGATCTTCAAATGTTCTCTGGTTGTACTCATTTAGTAGGTGGCAATGACACTGCATACAATAGTAGTATTGTTAATAAGACATATGCAAAGATAGATGGAAAGAATAATACAGCAGGATACTTTAGTGGCAAAAATATGTTGGCTGTGACATTTGACTATGATGGCAAAGGAACAAATCATGTAGAAGTATTTACAAAGGGAAATGCAGTTACTGAACCTACAAGTCCATTAGCCTTAGGTTATACTTTCTCTCACTGGTATAAAGAAGGAACAAGCGATACAGTTGCATATAATTTTGCTAATGTTTTGCCAGTTGATAATACAAGAAAGATGAAACTCATAGTTAAATGGGTACCAGTAGAGTATACAATTAATTATGATGCAGGGACTGATGCTACAGTAAGTCCGACATCATTTAATAAAACTTATGGCACTGAAATTACAGCTGATTTAGCAGTTCCAACAAAGTTAGGTCATACTTTTGTAAATTGGTATACTGACTCTACATTTGGAACAGTATATGATAAGACAAGAGATGATATCTATGTAGCAGGAACAAGCACTTATACAATTTATGCGAAGTTTACTGTCAATGAATATACAGTTAATTATAATTTAGGTGGAGTGGGAGCGACTGCGCCAACAAGTGTTATAACAAAGAAGTTTGATGAGCCACTTGCGACAGGGGTTCTTAAAAATCCAACTAATATTCCTACTGGATATGCATTTGCAGGTTGGTATAAAGAATCTACATATGCTACACCTTGGATAGGAGATGATGATTTAACAGATGGGACTGATGCTCAAACTATCTATGCAAGATGGAAGGCAACTATCACTTATAGTGCAAATGGACATGGGACAGCACCAGAAGCAGTGGCAGCTTTCTTAAATGATTCTATCACACTTCCAAGTTTGACAAATGTTACTGGCTATACATTTGACACAACTGATAGCTGGTATGATGATTCTGATATAACTACCGCAACTCGCATTGGTAAAGCAGGAGATAGTTATACTGTCGTAGCACCAAAGACACTTTATGCAAAGTGGAAAGCACATATGTATACAGTTGACTATGTATTAGGAACTGAAGCAAGTAGTGCAGGTGCAGCGGCACCAACTTCAACTATCACAAAAACTTTTGATAAAGATCTTACTGCTGGAGAACTTGCAAATCCATCTGTGATACCATCAGGATATGAGTTCATGGGTTGGTATAAGGAGTCTACACTTGAGCATGAGTGGACAGGTGATGAGGATTTGACATCAGATGATGGTGTGACTGTCTACATATATGCAAAGTGGAAGAGAGCAGTAGTATTTAGCGTTTTATATAATGGAAATGACATACATGCAAGTGTCCCAGCATCTAAAGAAATCACAGGACCTACAGATATAACACTTCCAAGCACAACAGCTACTGGATATGTTTTTGGTGGTTGGTATAGAAGTGATAGTGATTTTTCAGATACAAATAGAGCAGGAGGAGTGAGCGATACTGTAAATGTCGCAGTGCCTACGACATTCTATGCGAAGTGGACACCAATAACATATAAGATCTACTATAAAAATATAGATGATTCATCAATTACTGATGGTGAGTATGTAGATAAAACTTATGATGTAACTGTCACACTCAATACAACTCCTACAAAGACTGGATATGATTTTGATGGTTGGTATAAAGATAATACTACATTTAGTGACCCTTATGATGGGACATCTGACTTAAGTACAAGTAATGGTGTGGATAAAGATATATATGCAAAGTGGAATCCACATAAGTACAATATAAATTATGAATTGTCAGGTCATGCTACAAGTATGACTGCAAAAGAAAAGACATATGACGTTCCATATACTGTGCCAACTCCAACAGGTATAGTAGCAGGATATAAGTTTGATGGTTGGTTTAAGGAAGCTACATACACGACACCATATACAGGAGATGATTTGACAGATGGAACTGATGCACAAACTATCTATGCAAGATGGAAGGCTACAGTGACTTATGATGCAAATGGTCACGGTACAAATCCTTCTTCTGTTGATGTAGTTCTTGGCGAGAGAACAAATCTCCCAAGTATAGCAAATGTCACTGGATATACATTTGATTTAGTTAATAGCTGGTATGATGGTTCAGATATAGTTGCAGCGACACTCATCGGTTCAGCTGGAGCAGAATATACAGTAAGTGAACCAAAGAAACTTTATGCAAAGTGGAATGAAAATGAGCACACAATAACTTATAATAGAGATGGTGGTGACTGGGCTAGTACTTATGACCCTGTGACAGAAGGTGTAACTAATAGAAAGTATACAGCTGAAAAAATACTCCCAACAGCAATCAATATAACAAAGACAGGTTATACTTTCCTTGGTTGGTATAAAGATGGTGATACTACTAAAACTGTGATTACAAAGATTAATGCAAATACTGATGCGGATGTAACAGTAGTAGCTAAATGGTTAGAGAATACATACAACATAATACTTAATAGAAATGGTGGAAGCTTTGTGACAGGCTATGAAATACCAAGTACAAGAAAGTATACAGAAGCAAAAACTCTTCCAACAAATGATAATATAAAGAACACTGGATATAGATTAGAGGGTTGGCACGAGCAGGAGAACTTTTCAGATACAGCAGTAACGGATGTTCTTGCCAATACAGCAAGTCACAAGACCTTCTATGCTAAATGGGTTCCAGAGAATTACACTGTCACATTACATACAGATGGTGGAACAATCAATTCAGGAGATGTGACAGGATATACATATGGCACTGGAGCAACTCTTCCTACAAATGTGACGAAAGCAAATTCAGTGTTTAAAGGTTGGTGGACTCTTGATGGGACAAATGGTAACTGGGGAGTGCAAGTTACAGAGATAAGTACAACTGACACGGAAAATAAAGAGTATTATGCAAGATGGGCAGAGTCCTTTACAGTTAGCTTTAACTTGACTACAGGTACAGCTCCAGCAGAATCAGAAATCACACATAAGCCAGATGCTCAAAATGTAGAAAGTGGAAGTCCTGCAGTAAAACCTACTGTAAATCCACAAGCAAGTAATTTTGAGTTTGTAGGTTGGTATGATTCTACTCTCACAACAGAGTATAATTTCACAACACCAATAACTGCAAATACAACAATCTATGCAAAATGGAATAATGTGTCAACATGCGAAGTACTATTTAATTTAGTAAGTGGCACGATTCATCCATCTGCTACTTCTGATATAACAAACGTTCCAGAAAAACAATATGTAGTGGTTGGAGGAACTATAACACCACCAGCTGTGCCTACTGCTACTGGTTATAAGTTTGTAGGCTGGTATACAGATGAAACATTTGAAACACCTTGGAACTTTGATACTGATGTAGTAAATACAGCAAAGTTCCTCTTTGGTAAATGGGAGTTTCAAAAATATACTATCACATATATAAGAAATGATGGTGAGTGGGTGACAGGCTTTGACCCAACTGTTGAGAGATTGTATGGAACGGCCGTTACACTTCCAACAAATGCAGATATAAGTAAGTACGGATATACACTTGCTGGTTGGTTTGAGAATAGTGACTTCACTGGTCCTATAAATGAGATAGCAGGAGATTTTGCAGATAATAAAAAAGTGTATGCAAGTTGGACTAGACTTGATACAACAAAGATAATCACATTCTATGATAACTATAGTGGTGCCACAGCTGAACAAGCTTTTACTCTTGGTGATGACACTGCGATTAGGACAGATGTATTTACAAGGTCAGGATATACATTCATAAGATGGAAAGATATATCTGGAAATGTATATCTAAATACAAATCAATTAACTGGTGACATAGCCCTTTTCGCAGAGTGGCAACAGAACCCAACTCCAGCGCCAACACCTACTCCAAGTCGTAGAAATAATAATAGCAGAAGTTCTGGAAATAGTAGTGGTAGAAGTGTAGGTGGTCCGATACCACAAAATCAGTTGCAACAACCAGTGCAGATGCAGACAGGAGCTACACAAGCGCCACAGAAAGCAGTTCCAACATATAAAAATGATCAAATAGTAGTTAATGGACTTACTACCCAGTGGCAATATGACCCAGTAAATAATAGTTGGAAACTATCAGCCCTTGATTTGATGGGAGCTCCAACAGTTGCAGCAAATGGATTTTATATCTTAAATCAAACTACAGTGGTTATGGAAAATAATAACTTGGTTCCAAAGACAGTGCAAGAAACATATTATTTTGACGAGACTGGAAATATGGTGACAGGATGGGTAAAGACAGGAGATAATAAATGGTATTTCTTTAATAATGAAAAGACTCTTGATGAAGGAAAACTTTGCATTGGCTGGAAGCAAATAGATGGTGCCTGGTATTTCTTCAGTAGTAATGATGGAAGTATGATGACAAATACTACGACATCAGACGGCTATAGAGTCGGAGCAGATGGTAGGTGGGTGCAATAGGAGGTATAAAAGTGAAAAGAATTAGTAGTTTATTGGTGTGCATCTTACTTATAATAATGTTGTTTTCATGTAGTGCTGAAAAAGATGATATCAATGTAAGAGAAAATGAAAGTACAAGCGCATATTTAGAAACAGAAAGTGTCATTGATATATCAAGTTTAACATCAAAAGTTGTAAATAAAACAATAGACCCAGAGATTTATCTTAATTACAAGAAGGGCATTGAAGAGAAAGTGTATAAATGGATAAAGAGTGATGACGGAAAGTATTATACATTTGTCTACATTGATGAGAGTGGAAATCCTGTAAAGTCACAAGAAGCAAGCATTAATGTTGGTGCTAATAATGCTGAAAGAATTGATAATAAAAAAAGTCCAATAGGTGAAATACCAAAAGGTGATAATGTTAAAATGTCGGAAGGTATTCCTGGTGGACTGATGATGATGAAAAATACTGAAGTTATGAGAGGAGTGTATATTAATGCAAATATAACAAATCTTGAAAATCAAACTATGCTTATATATGCTCCTTCAGAATATTTTAATACTGATGAAAATGGAAATGTCGAAAGCATCAATTATGATAATGTTAAAAATGGTTATACAGCAAAAACTGCTCCAATTATTTTCTTAAATGAATGTGGTGGATGGCGATCAAGTAGCCCAAGGTCTTGCGAGACTTCGTATATTGATGAAGGATTTGTCTATGTCACCTGTGGTGCAAGAAGTAGAGATGCCATGAGTAGTGATGGAAGTATCCACACTGGAAAAGCACCTATGCAGATGGCTGATTTAAAATCCGGTGTTGTAGAACTTCGTGCAAACGATGAAGTGATACCAGGAGATAAGAATAAAATCATCTCTATTGGTACATCTGGTGGTGGGCAGATGAGTTCAATCCTCGGTGCAAGTGGCGATATGAAAGAGTATTATCCTTATATGTATGAGGCAGGAACTCTTGGAGTAACAAAAAATGCAGATGGAACTTATGAGAGTGCATATAAAGATAATATTTTTGCAGCACAAAACTATTGTCCGATAGCAGATATAGAAAATGCAGACCTTGCATATGCTTGGTGGTGGGTTGACCTTGTAGATGATGGTGGCATATATAATGATAGCATTACTTTATTTGAGAAAAGACTTCAAGAGTTGGAAGCAGAAGAATATATAAAATATTTGAATTCACTCAATTTGAAGGATGAAAATGGGACAAGTTTAACTTTGACAGGTTTAAGAAGTGGCACATATTATGATGAGATATTACGTAATATCTCAGATGCATTAAATGCATTAGTCCTTGCTGGAGAAATAAATGTTGAAGATACTTATGAAGATTATAATTCTTGGCTTACAAAAAATAAAGATGGTGAATATAGTGTTACGGATTTACGAGGATTTATGATTGGAACGGGACTAGCGAAGAATAGAAATAAAGCAATTCCGGGGTTTGATTCAAAAGATAAATCGGCAGAGAATAATGCATTTGGAAGAGCAGAGGTTGATACAGTTCATTTTTCAAAATCAGTTGCAGCTATTCTCAAAAATAATTATGAGGAATTATCAAAACTTGAGGGTTTTGACAAAGAGCAAGTAGATGCATACATAGAAGATACACTTGATGGTGTAGATGCAAGTTTCATAAGTAATCAGACAGCTCTATTAAATGCGACCCATATATTGCTTGGAACAGATGGATTAAATGCAGTTAATCCAGTGAAGTATTATAGAAATAGAAGCGGCACAGCAGATCAACATACATCATTTGGTATAGGTTTTAATATTTTGACTGCAGCCGCTATGAGAGGAATAAATGTTGATTATTCATTAGTATGGAATATGACACATGGAAATAATGAGGGGACGTCTACAGGAACATTTATTGATTGGGTGAATAGAATATCAAAATAAAGTGTAATAGATATTCTTTTATAATTAAGCCAGTGTATGAAACACTGGCTTTTTTAATTAAATATTTATTATATTGTTTCTATGCTCTTCCGGTATTTGTAGTTAGGTCGCGAAGAAAGTTTTTCACATCATCATCAAGTTCATATTGAAGGAGACGATAACTCCAGTTCATAGGGCTAAGTGTAGATGGGACATTCATTCTCCCTACACTTCCTGTGCCAAGTAGGTCTTGAAACTGAACAACTGCAAGATTTGATTTGCTTTCATATAAAACTTTTAGTGCTTCTTTATAGTAATTAGCTGGGTCAGTCAGATGTAAGTATTCTATAGCATAGTTTCTATCATTTTCATCTATGGAATAAATCCAACCCATAAAAGTATCATTGTCGTGAGTGCCAAGATATGCAGTGCTATTTTCAGTATATGTGTGTGGAAGATATTCTGTGTTGCTTTTATCTCTTGAGTCAAAGGCAAATTCAAGAACTTTCATACCAGGGAAGCCTGTCTCTTCCAATAATTCTTTTACAGACTCGGTTAAAAATCCAAGGTCTTCAACTATTATATTTACATCACCAAGCACTTCTTTAACTTTTGCAAATAGTTTTTTACCTGGGGCATCAACCCATCTGCCATTAGTTGCATCAGTACTTCCATAAGGGATAGCATAGTAAGCATCAAATCCTCTAAAGTGGTCGATTCTCAAAACATCATAGAGATTTAATAAGTGTGTAAACTTATTGATGAAATATTCAAAGCCTTTTTCTTCAAGATATTTGTAGTTATATACAGGATTGCCCCACAACTGACCTTTTGCAGAGTATCCATCTGGTGGGCAACCAGAAACATCAATTGGTTTCTTTTCGTGGTCAAGTAAGAAGTTATTTGGGTGAGCCCACACTTCTGAACTATCATAAGCACTATAGATAGGAGAGTCACCTATGATTTTAATTCCCTTATCATTTGCATACTTTTTTAGATTAAACCACTGTTTGAAAAATAAGTGTTGCACAATTTTGTAGAACTCAATAGTATCTTTATTTTCTTTTGAAAACTTATTTAATGTATTTGGGTCACAGAGTTTAAACTCATTTGGCCATACATCAAATGAAGCACCATGGAAAAAATCTTTTATCGTAAGAAATAATGCATAGTCATTAATAGAAATGCGTGTATTTTCAAGTACTTCGTTATATTCATTTTTATTATGTTTCTTTAGATTATCACAGGCAATTTTTAATATTTTGAATTTATGCTCAAATTGTTTTTCGTAATCAACTCTTCTTGGATTCTTATCAGTGATTAAGAAATCATAATCAGATTTTTGCAAAAGCCCATCATCTTTTAGCATATCGAAATCAATAAAGAAAGGATTACCAGCAAAACTTGATACAGCAGAATAAGGTGAGTTACCAAAACTTGTCTGCATTATGGGAAGCATCTGCCAATAAGTTTGCTTTGTATCTGCCAAAAAATCGACAAACTCATAAGCTTCTTTCCCAAGAGTTCCTATACCATATTTAGATGGTAGGGAAAAAATTGGCATTAAAACACCACTACTTCTTTTCATAAAAACCTCTATTTCATAATTTTATAAAGTATAAACCAAAGTACTAAAGATATCGCGATACCAACGACAAGATTTATAATAAATGTAAATATAAAACAAACAAAGATAATGAGTAGATCTTTTTTATTTCCTATTTTGATATATTCTCTTATAGCATTTATTTGCGACATATTGTAGGCAACTATGAAAAGAAGAGAAGCGACAGTAGGCATAGGTATCATGCCCACATACTTCATAAGTCCTATCAAGATAAGAAATAAAACTATAGAATGTATCATTCCTGATACGGGAGTCTTTCCGCCATTTTTCACATTTGCTGTTGTCCTTGCGAGAGCACCAGTTGCAGGGATTCCACCAAATAGCACTGATGCTATACTTCCTACACCTTGAGCTATGAGCTCTGCATTTGAATGATGTTTGTCATTTATCATTTTGTCAGAAACCATACATGCAAGAAGCGACTCTATGGCAGTAAGTGCCGCTATAGTGAAGCCAGTCATATATACTGTGGGACTTTTTAAGAGTATGAAGTCTGGCATATGAAATGTCATAGGTTTATTAGTGATGACATATAAATCATTTATTTTTAAAACATTTAACTTAAATATAATTACTATAAATGTCGCTACAAGAATTGATATAAGAGATTCAGGAATCTCAGGAATCTTCTTAAATATTTTTGGGAAAATGATTATCACAAGAAGTGAAACAAAACCAGTTAGTAGTGCAAGTGGGTTAATAGTATGTATATTTCTAAAAAACTCTATCAACTTATCGACACTTCCTATGGGGTTCGCACCATTTAGATATGTGATGCCACAAAAATCTTTTAGCTGTCCTACAAAGATATTAAGTGCTATTCCAGCAGTGAAACCGATGACTATTGTGTTAGGGATTCTTGTTATATATTTACCGAGTTTAAGCAATCCAAAAATTATAAGTAGGATTCCTGCCACAATTGTTGAGACAATTAAAGTTTCCATACCATGGTTTATCACTGTGGATGCTACTATAGATGAAAATGCAGCAGTTGGACCAGATATCTGTATGCGAGTTCCACCGAGAAAAGAAACTATGAAACCTGCAACTATTGCCGTGTATAGTCCTTCGTTTGGACCGACTCCTGATGCTATGGCAAGAGCGATAGAAAGTGGGAGGGCAATTATAGCCACTATAATTCCAGCAACCAAATCACTTGTGAAGGTGCTAAAATTATATCCTTTCATAGTGTCAAATAATTTAGGTTTTTGAGAATTGTCAAACATATCAATGGTCCTTTCAAGCTTTTCGACTAATTATAGTATAATTATTTACAATAGTCAAAGATAACTTGACAATTCATATTATTGTTCTGTTTGAGATTATCAAAAAATATGTTATAATTTAGTCAAACAAGAAAAATATAGTTTTAGGGACATTGCCTAATTAAGAAGGAGGAACTATGTCAAAAGAATACAAATTACTTAAGGAAGCATACGATAGTTTTAAGAAGAAAATTCCATATGTGCCAGAGATTGCCATAACACTTGGTTCGGGGCTTGGAGATTTTG
This sequence comes from Lachnospiraceae bacterium, assembly GCA_017634065.1. Taxonomy (GTDB): domain Bacteria; phylum Bacillota; class Clostridia; order Lachnospirales; family Lachnospiraceae; genus UBA3633. The sequence goes on from JAGBOC010000026.1 coordinate 19,461, forward strand.
TTAATAATTTGAAAATTGACTTTGCTATTGATTATGCAAAAATCAAGAACTTCCCTAAAGCTACGAATAGTAGCCATAAGGGTAGATTTATTTTTACAAAGATTAATGGCAAAAAAGTTCTTATAATGCAAGGTAGGATTCATATGTATGAAGGATATAGTGCAGCTGAAGCAGTGAGACCTGTGAGACTTCTTTCTTTGATGGGTGTAAAGAAATTAATTGTGACTAATGCGGCAGGAACTCCAAATAAGAATTACAGACCTGGTGATATAATGATTATTAGAGATCACATATCATTTTTTATACCAAACCCACTTCTTGGTGAAAATGTCGAGGAACTTGGGACAAGATTTCCTGATATGACAGATGTCTATGATAATGATATGATAAAGGATATAAAAAAATCGGCAGCAAAGAATAAAATAAAACTTAAAGAAGGTGTCTATTGTCAGTTAATGGGACCTTCATATGAAACGAAAGAAGAGATAAAACTTCTGACAAAACTTGGAGTTGATGCAGTAGGTATGAGTACTGTTATTGAAGTGATAGCAGCTCATCATGCAGGGCTTAAGGTAGCTGGTATTAGTGTGATAACTAATATGGGGACAGGACTTTCAAAAAAGAAACTTAGTGATGATGATGTGAGAGAAACGGCATCTAAAATATCAAGTAAGTTTGAAAAACTTTTGAAAGGAACATTGGAAGGTGAGATATGATAAACGAATACACACTGTATTTAGACGAGAGTAAATCAGTTGACAATATTTTTGTAATCGGTGGTTTTGCTTGTCATATAAGTAGAGAAAATGAAATTGAAGAAAAACTTGCAGCATTAAAAAATAAAGTTTGGAAGGACTCAAAGAATAAAGATAGTAAAGTTTTTCATGCGACTGATTATATAAAGAGATATCCACAGGCTTTTGTAGACTTAATTAAAATTGTCCGTGAAGTTGATGGAAATATATTTGCTACAGTGATAAAACTTGATGAACTTGTAGAACTTTTTGGTACTTCATTTACAAAAAATGAAAAGATAAACTTTGCTCTTGTGGATAATCCATTCAATATAGCACTTGAAAAAGTCATAGAAAATTATACTCATTATCTTTTTTACCGAAATGCTTATGGAAAGACTATTTATGAAGCAAGAAATGCAGAAGGTCAGCAGTGGAATGTAAGCCCTGACTTTTTGCTAAAGAAAGATTATTTGAGAATCATTTCCAATAATAAAGGTATAACTTATATAAATGATGAAGCATTAAAACTTTGCAACACTCATTTCTCTGTTAGAAAAAAGAAAGAGGACTTGGCAGGTCTTCAGATAGCAGATAATATCGCCTATATCATTGCAAGGTCTATGAGCCATTCTCTAAAAGAAGATAACACCATTGAAAAAATATTTGATGAGATATTTGATCTCGCATACAATGGAAACTTCAAAAGAGAGAAAAAAGATTTAAGGCATTTCTATGGTATAAGAATCTTACCTGAAATGTTTAGAACTATACCTATGGAAAGAAAGAGTCGTGAACAAATTAAATACTATAATCATATGATTAAAGCACTTGAAAAGCAAATTAAAGTTCTTGAAGACCCAAATAGTAAGAATAATTTTATACAAGGTGAGATTCAGGAGTAAAAAATGAAACATAAGTATGATTTAATATTATTTGATTTAGATGGGACTGTTTTTGATACGGCAAAAACAATACTTGATTCACTTGCTGCAACTATTAAGATGGCAGGACTTCGAGAGTTGACAGAGGATGAGATTAGTACATTTATAGGACCACCCGTAGTAAAATCTTTTGCGAGATATTATCCAGAGTTGACTACTGATGAAATTAATGGGCTTTTAGAGTTGTATAGAAAGTACTATATTGATAATGAACTCTTGAAAGCAAAACCATTTCCAGGGATGGAGGAAGTTATAATCACACTTAAGGAAAATGGATATAAAATAGCACTCGCAACTTATAAACTTATGAGATGTGTGACTCCACTCTTTGAACACTATGATATGGCAAAATACTTTGATAGTTTAAGAGGTTCAATTAAAGAAAGTGGTCTCACTAAAACTGATATTATGAAATTAGCTATAGAAGATTGTAATATATCTGATTATAGTAGAGTGTGTATGATTGGAGACACCGAGCACGATATCCGTGGTGCAATTAATCTTGATATTGCATTCATCGCAGTGACTTATGGTGCTGGAATGAAGGGATTAACGGATGATGAAAAGAAATATGAAAAGTTTGTTGGTTTCGTTGATAGTCCAAAAGGAATACTTGATTTAGTTTAGAGGTTTTTGATGAATGATTATTATGTAGGTCCAGGTGAATATGATTTTTTCTATCTAAATAAAAATGGTAAGCTTGAAAAGTTCACTAAAACTGTTGGGGAAGGAATTAGAATCAAAATCGCAAAAGCTGCTCCGACTAGAAGAGACAATGAAAAGTATAATAAGTTTTTGTATATGATGAAAACAAATGATAAGAGTTACGCTTACCTTGGCGGTGAACATTATGACTGTGTTTGTATGGACAAAAATGGTAAATTAAGTGTTCAGCGTCATATGTTTTCACCTGGAGACATAAGTGGATCTTTATTTGAGTTTTGTTCCTACAGAGATAAAAACCTTTATAAAGTATTAAAAGTAACTGATGCAAGTAACGATATTGAAATTACAGGACTTACAGAACAAGTCATAAGTGAAGGTGAATATGAGGTTTACTATCTTGGAAATTATCATGAAACCAAAGTTTTTGATTATAAATTGGAACATGAAAGACCGTGCCCCTTTGTGATACAATATTTGGAAGATAATGTAGTTAATTCCGATGTCATGTGCTTGATAGAGAAAAAAACGGGCGAGATGTTTATGTGTGCTGCGGACTATAGAGTGGAGTATATAGATGTTAACGATCGAAAAGCATGGACAATAGTTCAGTCCTGCAGAGGTGATAGAATTGACGAGGTACTTATAAATATTTATCTAACAATTAAATACACACGTAATTCCGCTGGAATAAAAAGATTAGTGTCGCTTAAGTTTTTAGGAGAAGGATACGATCAAAGTATATTGCCATTAAGTGAAGAAAGGCTTGATTTAAAAAATATAGGACCTTTTACTGGCGACTTCGAAAAAGAGTTTGCAGAGGAAATCAAGGAACTTAATGAAAAGGGGGAAGATGAATAAAAGATTGCGATACTAAATTAATGCTGATTACACATCATTCTGAATTAAGTTTTCAAAAGTTTCAGCTTTGACAACTATGAAATCTTTATCATCTTTTAGCATTACGACTGCAGGTCGTGGCAATCTATTATAATTTGAAGCCATAGAATAGTTGTATGCTCCAGTAGTAGCTACTGCAACTATATCATATCTTTTAACTGATGATGGGAACATCACATCTTTCTGAATTATGTCTCCAGATTCACAGCATCTTCCTACAAGGTCAGCCTTAAAATCAAGAGGTTCATTCATTTTATTAGCAACCATACAAGTGTAATTTGCACCATATAGAGCAAATCTTGGGTTATCAGCCATTCCACCATCTATTGATACATAATTTTTATAACCAGGTATTTTTTTGATTGTCCCAACAGTATAAATTGTCATACCAGCATCAGCCACTATGCTTCTGCCTGGCTCCATCCTAAATGCAGGAACTATGATGTTTAACTCTTTACATTTTGATTTTATATAATCTGAAAGCTCTTTTAGTTTTTTATCAATATTAAGTACAGAATCTGATTCTACATATCTGACACCAAGACCACCACCTATGTCATATTCCAAAGTATCAAAACCATAGACATCTTTTACTTTAGAAAAGAAACCAAGCATAATTTCAGAAGTTCTCTCGTAGACATCTTCTTCAAATACTTGCGAACCCACATGACAATGAAATCCCATAAGTTTAATATGTGGAAGTTTTAGGACATCTCCTACAAGTGAGAGTGCTTGACCTGTCTCAATAGCAGTTCCAAACTTAGAATCTATTTTTCCAGTCTGGTCAGCCTCATAAGTATGAGTGTCAATGCCAGGGGTTAGCCTAAGAAGTATTTTTTGTACTTTATCAAGTTTAGCACATTCTCTTTCTATCACATTTACTTCTTCTATATTATCTGCGACAAAATATCCTACATTATTCTCTATGCCATAACTAATATCAAAATCCGTTTTATTGTTGCTATGGAAATATGCTTTTGACAAATCAAAGCCTGTTTTTTTTGCTGTATACAATTCACCACTTGAGACAAGATCTATTCCTACATTTTCTTCTTGCATAATTTTGTAAATGTATTTAAAAGAACAGGCTTTACTAGCATAGAGCATCATAGCACTATCACCAAAATAATTTTTGAGTGCAGATTTATATATATTAATATTTTCTCTTATGCGATTTTCATCCATAAGATATAGAGGTGTGCCATATTTTTTTGCAAGGTCAGTTACCTTAAAATTATTAAAATATAATTCATTATCAATTACTTTTATGTTTTTGCAGATAGTGCTCATTATTTTTTCTTAGTTGATTTATTTGCCTTCTTTGAGATTTTTGTTTTTACTTCATTTACTCTTGCTGATACTGGATGAAGTTTCTTCTGAAGCCAATCTTTACCATCTACAAATCTTGATACTATATAAGAAACTACATAGTCACCAGAAGCATTTATCATTGTAGCAGGTGGGTCAACTAAGTTTCCTATAGCAACAAGTATTGGGAAAGCAAGTTCCATTCTTGTAGGGAAGAAAACTGAACAGATGATATATTCGCCAATGTATCCTCCGCCAGGGACTCCAGACATACCAACTGATGAAAATACAGCAAGTAGTGTGATAGGTATGAGACTGCTCCAAGAGAGTGGTTGGCCAAAGACACCGAGAACAAATGCGATTTTAAGAACGCATGAGAAGCAAGAACCATCCATATGCATTGTAGCACCAAGTGGCACAACTATATTTGATACATCTTTTGAGATGCCAGTTTCTTCAGCAACATTTAAATTGGTTGGGATAGTAGCAACTGAAGAACAAGTACCAAGTGATACAATGGCAGGTCTTGCAAGTTTATTGAACATTAATTTTACTGCACCTTTACCACCTCCAAAGTATGCAAAAAGTGGAAATGCAGTAAAAAGATATATAAAACAGAGAGGATAATATACAATCATTGCTCTAGCATAAGCTTCTGTAATCATATGTCCGTAGTCAGCCATCAGATTTGCAAATATTGCAAAGAATGCGACAGGAGCATAAAAAGTTACGATGTTGACAAACTTTACCATCACACGGCTAAGCCCAAGAATAATATTTGTCACAGGACCTTCACCATTTTCTACAAGGTTAGTTGCAAATCCAAATATGAGTGCAAAAACTATAAGTGGAAGCATCGCTCTACGAGTTAAGAGTCCAGTGAAATCACTTGTAGTTAAAAAGTTAGTTATCATTTGAGGAATAGTTGCATACTCACCAAGTTCTTCAGATGGTACATTTTCCCATGCTTTTAGAACAGGTGGAAATACTTTCATAAGCACAAACATTATGATAGCAGCAATCGCACCAGTTACTACAAATGTGAGAATAGTCCATCCGATAATTTTTCCTGCACGATGTCTATTCTTCATACCTGCAACTGCACCAGCTATTGATGCAAATACAAGTGGTACAACTATACAAAACATCATATTGATGAAAATTGTACCAAGGAAATTGATTTGCTTTGAAGCCTCGGGATTTATAGCACCAAAGACGCATCCGAGAACCATAGAAGCAATAAGTATTCCAAGAAATAAATAATTTTTAGCAATGTCAGAAGTTTTAAGATTTAAATCACTACTTTTCATATACCCATCTCCATATAATTAATATTTGTAAATATTTTATCAAAAAAGTAAATTATAGTAAAGAATATTAAAAGTCCCCATTACTAGGGGACTTCTTTTATAGAGTATGTTTCAATAATTCATCATATGAGTTAATAGACAAATCTTTTGGCCGAATATCAAGCACAGTTAGGCAACCAGTGGTTCCACGCTTGTATTCTTTATAGAGTGCTCTTGAAAAAGAAACCAATGCTTCTGCTGTAAACTCTGGATTTGAATCAAGTTTGAGATTATACGAAATAGTATGTTTATGTTCGTTATCTTTACCAGTTGTGCCAGTCCTTATCACAAAACCAGCATGAGGCATACCACTATGATTTTTATTTAATTCATCAAGTGTTACGAAGTTTACAATCGTGTCATACTCATCGAAATAATTTGGCATAGTTTTGATTTTCTTTTCAATTTCATCTTTGTCATAACCATCTTTCACTACGACATAGCATTCTCTTATGTGCTTTTGTCTTGTAGTGAGTTCTGGCATTTCTCCATCAAGTATTCTTTTTACAGCGCTCTCAACTGGGACAGTATATTGTTTTGCATCAAGAACTCCTTCAATTCTTCTTATAGCATCACTATGACCTTGACTTATGCCACGCCCCCAGAAGGTATAGTCTTTACCATTTGGAAGTAAGACATTTGCATAGAGACGATTTAGCGAAAACATTCCAGGGTCCCATCCACAAGATATGAGAGCAACATGTTTACTTTCTTTTGCTTCTTTATCTACATTATGAAAATGTTCAGGTATTTTTGCATGAGTGTCAAATGTATCAATGACATTAAAATCTCTTGCAAGTTTTGGTGTCATAGTTGGAAGTTCAGTCGCAGAACCACCGCATATTGCAAGGACATCAATTTTATCTTTAAAATCCATTACTTCATCTGCACTATAAACTTTGGTGCCAAGTATTGATTTGACAGAGCTTTTATCTCTTCTTGTAAATATTCCAAAGAGTTCTATATCTTTATTTTGTGAACAGGCAAGTTCTACACCTTTACCTATATTTCCGTACCCATAGATTCCTAGTTTCATAATTTGTCCTTTCTACTTCATATGTTAATCATATCGTCCATAGTATAAAACCCTTTAGGTTTTCCGTTCATAAACTTGATTGCATTTATAGCACCTTCTGCAAAAAGTCTTCTGTCATATGCTTCATGTTTTAGACTTATGCACTCGTGTTCTGTTGATATAAGCACTTCGTGTATACCAACGACATTTCCAAGTCTTATAGAACTAATGCAAATGTCATTTTTTTCTCTTTTCGTATTTCCACTTCGCCCTAAAACAAGATTAGCATCTGGTCTAACTCCCTTTAAGCTTTCTGCGATTTTTAATGCAGTGCCACTTGGTGCATCAAGTTTTCTATTGTGATGTGTCTCGACAATTTCTATGTCGGCATTTTTGAAACGACTTGCTACTTGTTTAGCAGATTCAATTAAAGTTGCTATACCCATAGAGTAGTTTGATGCAAAGAAAATAGGGATAGTATTTGAAGCCTCTTTAATTATTTTTTTCTCATCATCAGTCTGCCCAGTAGTAGCAATCACAAGTGCTATATTTTTCTTGATTGCAAAATCTACCATCTCTTTTGTGAGAGAATGGTGAGAGAAGTCAACTACAATGTCGACATCAACATTTATATCACTAAAACTATGAAAGCATTTAATATTTGTATCATTTTGATTTTTGCTGACACCACAGGTAACTTCTAAATCATTATCTTGACTTATCATATCAGACAGGATTTTTCCCATGTGTCCAGTTATACCACTTATCAATACTTTCATAGAATCCTTTCGGGCTCGCAGTGCTCGCCCCTACAAAGGCTCACAGTGCTCGCCCCTACAAAGGCTCACAGTGCTCACCCCTACAAGGCTATCGCAGTGCTCGCCCCTATAAGGCTACCGCAGTGCTCGCCCCTACAAAGGCTTGCATGGAAGCCTTTTAATAGATAATTCCTAAACCTTTCATTATACTAAACATTTTTTCTTCTTTTGCTTTATCCATCGGAGTGAGTGGTAGTCGCATAAAGTTTTTGCAATAACCAAGTTTAGCCATAGCAGATTTTATTGGTATAGGATTTACTTCTGAAAATAGTGCCCTTATAAGTGGCAAATATTTAAGCTGTAAGTCACTACTCTTTTTTACATCTCCTGCAAAAAATGAGTCACATATTTCTACAGTTTCTTTTGGCAACATATTTGATAAAACTGAAATGACTCCATATCCACCCATTGATAAGAATGGTGTTATCTCATCATCATTTCCAGAATAGATATAAAGTTTATCACCTACCAAATTAAAAGCATCCATAATTTTAGATAAATTGCCATTAGCTTCTTTTATACCAACTATGTTATCTACTTTTGATAATTCAAGATAAGTTTCAGGTTCTATATTCACACCTGTTCTTGATGGCACATTATAAAGAATTATAGGTTTAGTAGATGCCTTTGCGATAGCAGTATAACTCTGTACTAGACCATACTGTGTGGCCTTATTATAGTAAGGAGTTACAACCAAAAGACCACCAACATCAATTTCACAAGCATACTTTGTAAGAGAGATAGCATAGTTTGTATCATTTGAACCAACACCAGCTATCATAGGAACACGATTTCTAATTTTTTCTTTTGAAAAGCGAAGTAAGTCTTTATGTTCCTTATCATTTAGAGTTGAGCCTTCACCGGTTGTCCCAGCAATGATTAATGCATTGATACCTTTATCTATCTGAAAATCAATAAGTTTTTCAAGATTTTCATAATCAATACCATTTTCAGTTGTTGGTGTGATGAGGGCAGTACCGACACCCTTAAAAATCAATTCTTTATTCATACATTCCTTTCGAGTTTTTACCTAAATGTTTTACTAGGTTACTCTTATTAGAAAAAGTATTTATGCAGAAACATTTTTATTTTTAAGAACAAATAGTCCTACTAATAATACAACTACGCCAACGATGAGTGGTATGAAAGGACTTTTTGTGATACCTGCAACTATGTAGCAGATAAATGATACTACAGCTACATATACTGCATAAGAGAGCTGTGTAGATACGTGGAGCAAATGTTCACATTGTGCACCAGCACTTGACATTATAGTAGTGTCAGAAATTGGTGAGCAGTGATCTCCAAACACAGAACCAGCCATAGCTGCAGAGATTCCTATAATCATAAGTTGTGGATCTATTGCTTTAAGTATATAGACAACTATAGGTATAAGTATTCCAAAAGTTCCCCAAGATGTGCCAGTTGCAAATGATATACCAGCACCAAGTAAGAAAATAATTGCTGGAAGGAAAGTGCTCATAGTTGCTACATTACTACGAACGATACCATCTATAAATGCAGTTGCCTCAAGTGAATCTATCATTGCTTTAAGTGTCCAAGCAAATGTGAGAATTAATATCGCTGGGACCATATTCTTAAATCCTTCTGTTAGGCTACTCATAATCTCGTTAAATGATAAAACTTTTTTTACCAAGTAATAAATCATAGTGAGAATGAGAGCAAACATTGAGCCTAGGGCAAGACCTACTGATGCATCAGCATTTGAAAATGCAACTACGAAATTGCCAAAGCTTTCACTATCAGATGAATAAAAACCACCACTATAGATAAGGCCGATTATGCAGAGAACTACAAGTGTGATTATAGGGATGACAAGGTCTATAACTTTACCTGGACCAAGTATCTTTTCTTCATTGTAAGAAGTCTCTCTATTTACAACTTGTTCTCCATAAAATAAATCACCATTAGTTGCTGCGTCTTCACATTTTTTCATTTTGCCGAAATTAACACCAAGTAATGTTGTGGCAATTATGAATATCATAGTGAATATGGCATAATAGTTATAAGGGATAGCTTTCATAAATAGTGCGAGACCATCTTCACCCTCTACAAATCCAGTGACTGCAGCAGCCCAAGATGAGATAGGTGCTATGATACATATTGGTGCAGCAGTAGCATCAATAATGTATGCAAGTTTTGCTCTTGATATTTTATATTTGTCTGTAACAGGTCTCATAACACTACCAACTGTTAGGCAGTTAAAATAGTCATCTACAAATATGAGAACGCCAAAGAACCAAGTTGCGAGAAGTGCTCCTGCTTTAGATTTTATATTTTTAGAAGCCCATTCGCCAAATGCTTTTGAACCACCACTTTTATTTAAGAGTGAGACCATAGCACCAAGGACAACAAGGAAGATGAGTATTCCTACATTGTAAGAGTCAGATAAAACTTTGATAAGACCACCTTGTACGACTTGGTCAAAAGCTGCTACAGGATTGAAACCTGTGAAAAATAATGCACCGATAACAATACCGATAAATAAAGAAGAATAAACTTCTTTTGTGATGAGCGCAAGAATGATAGCAACGAGTGCTGGAACTAACGCCCAAAATGTTCCTATAAATGTCATAAAGTCCTCCAAATAATTAGTTAGAGTGCCACCACTTTTTACGTATAAGCTTTAGTAAATATTGGTGTTCATAATAAAAAAGTGTTAGTCGTGGCTACACAACTAACACAAATATTAATAACAGTGTTAAATTATGATAGCCCTCCGCGATATTCGCGACAGTGTTCATGATATTCTCGTGAACCCCATAGATACTAGGTGCCCCTATGTATCTATTCGGCGGTTTGACCTTGGTTTCAGATGCCTCTTTTATTAAAACCTATATTCGCACCGCGCCTCTACCTATTAATGCAAAAATCATATCAAAGTATTATAAATAAGTCAATATATGGGGAGATAAATATTATGCAAGTTTTATGGCATATAACTATATTATAGAAAAAATCTATTAAAAATATTATTTATAAAAATCAATAAAAATAGTATAATAAAGGAAGCGCTGATTATAAACTTGCGATAAGGGGTGATATTAAGATAGTAAATGCCCGATAGTAAAGGGGAATGTTTATGTTTAGGAAAATGAGAAGGTTTAAGCAAGAGATAAGTAATGAAGAATGTATAGAAATCTTAATAAATGAAAAAAGGGGAGTGCTATCTGTTATTGGAGATGATGGGTATCCTTATGGTATACCAATTAATCACTACTATAATAAAGATGACAACTGTATTTATTTTCATGGCGCAAAAGAGGGTCACAAAGTAGATGCTATAAAGAGAAATAACAAAGTATCATTTACTATATTTGAAAAAGGAATTAAAAGAGAGAATCATTGGTCGTATGATGTTAGAAGTGTCATTGTATTTGGTAAGGCATATTTCATTGAAGATTTAGAAGAATGTAAAAAAATATGTAGTGACCTCTGGTGGAAATTTGGCACAGATGAAAAAGAGTTAGAAGATGAGATTAATAGGGCACTTTCACGTGTACTATGTATCAAAATTGAAATCGACCATATGACTGGAAAGAAAGTTAATGAGTCTTAAAGTGTAAATAAAAAATATTAATTAGGAGCAAAGATGGTAACTTTTTTATTAAGCATAGTTTTACTGATAGTTGGTTATATTTTTTATGGTAGATTTATTGAAAATGCATTCGGACCAGATCAAAGGAAAACTGTAGCATTTGTAAAGATGGATAATGTTGATTATGTTCCTTTGCCACTTTGGAAAACATATCTTATTCAACTTCTCAACATAGCAGGTACGGGTCCGATATTTGGTGCACTTTCAGGTGCGATATTTGGTCCCATAGTATATATATGGATTGTCTTTGGTTGTATTTTTGCTGGAGCAGTACACGATTATTTTTGCGGAATGCTTTCAGAAAGAAATGGCGGTGTAAGTGTATCAGAAATAGTTGGACAATATCTTGGAAAGAGTATGAAAAATGTCATGAGAGTATTTTCAGTTATACTACTCGTGATGTGTGGTGTGGTATTTACAAAAGGACCAGCAGATTTGATTGCAAGGCTAACACCTAGTAAAAATGATACAGAGCTTTGGGCAATCATTGTTATGATTTACTATTTTATAGCGACATTTGTCCCAATTAATAAAATTATTGGAAAGATTTATCCGATTTTTGGCATATGCCTTCTCATTATGGCATTTGGTGTTGGCGGTGTGATGGTCATAAGCCCAGAGTTCAATATGCCAGAGTTATGGGATAATATGTATAATCAACACCCAGCATTACCTTGGTGGCCATTTATGCTTATAACAGTAGCTTGTGGGGCTATATCAGGTTTTCACGCAACGCAGTCGCCACTTATGGCGAGATGTCTCGCAGATGAAAGGCAAGGTAGAAAAGTATTTTATGGAGCAATGATTTCAGAGGGTGTCATAGCACTTGTGTGGGCTGCAGCAGGAGTTACTTGTTATGAGACAAGACAGGCATTACTTGATGCAGGTTCAGGATGTAGTAATGTTGTTTATGATATATGCATGAGGACGATGGGAAATATCGGTGGCTTTATAGCAATACTTGGTATAATCGTATGTCCTATATCATCAGGTGATACTGCATATAGGTCAGCAAGACTTATAGTTGCAGACTGGTTTAAGATAAATCAGTCTAACTGGAGAAATAGATTACTTATAACTACAGTTCTACTTACTGCCGGAGAATTAATATTAAATCTTGACTATACTACAGTTTGGAGATATTTTTCATTTTCTAATCAGGCACTTGCCACGATTGTTTTATGGGCAGAAAGTGTCTATCTGCTAAATAATAAAAAGAATTATTTTATCACCGTGATTCCAGCCATATTTATGTCAGTAGTTGTGATAACTTATTTTATGATAGCACCAGAATGTTTGGGACATCTGAATGTGCCTTATGAATTTGGAGTATGCATTGGTATGGTATTTGCGATTATTTTAATGTTTTTGTTTATAATGTATAAATATAAAAATAGCAAGAGAAAACTTTTTTCTTTAAGGGGGATTTCTAAAAGGTAAATGATTACAAACTTGCTTTTAAAGTATTAGTAGAAAGGATATTACTTATGTATAGCACTGCACATATTATTTTCATTATAATAAGTTTACTGATGGCATTTGTTGGAGTACTGATTGTTGAAAAGAAAAAAATAATAGTTCCGGATTTGATTAAGGTCTGTTTCATAATTGCTTTATTTTGTGAGATAGTTAAGATTTTTACGATTATTGAGATAGTACCAATAGTTGAATCAGTAATTGAAAATGGATCCATCGTATATAAAGAGACTGGTAGATTTTCACCATATATTAAAGCGGAACATTTGCCATTTGAATTATGTTCGTATCAAATTATCTTTTTGTTTTTAGCAAGAGTAGTAAAAAATGAAGTGTGGAAAAGACGTATTTACTCATTTATCTATGTCACAGCTCTTATAGGCGGGGCTCTTGCTATATTTATTTCTCCTATCGCACCCGGGTTTAAATCAACAAGTGAGTTTTTATTATCTTTAAGAGCCTGGGAGTTTTACATATATCATGCTATGCTCATAGTAATTGCTATATCGATAGCAAGAGATAAAAATAATTATATTCGTTTCACTGATGTCAAGTGGACCTGCATTATTTTACTTTTATTAGACTTACTTTCTTTTTATATGAACTCAATATTTAGCGTCCCAGTTTATAAAAATAATAATTTGATTGGCCTTCAATATGCTGTGAATTATTTTTCTTCATATAATAATCAGTTCGGCATAGTGATGGCTACAAAATCACAATACATAATTTATATAGTGTTTAGGTTTGTATTAGCAATAATTTGTATCTTTGCTATATACCTTCCATTTTTATTTAAGGAGAAAAAGCATAGACATGGAAAGTAAAAATACAAAAACAAGTAACAATACTTGTGAGAGACAATATATCATCAATTTACAAAAGAATAGAAGTTTATTTGCAGTAATATCAAGTTTCATCTCATTATTTACAGCAATATATGCCATAACTTCTGGGCTAATACTTTATGCAAGGAATGGTGAACTTCCTATAAACTTATTTCAGTATTTCACTATTGATACAAATTCAATCACTGCACTTGCATCTGCGATGATTATTCCATATGCTATAGAGGGCTTCCGCAAAAAAAGATTTTATTGTCCGAAATGGGCACTCATCTTTTACTATAGTGGAACGATGTGTACGACTCTTATAATGATTTTTGCTGTTTTTGTAATTAGTCGAGTTGATATTGTAAATGCGTTTGGTGGTTACAATTTTTATCTGCATTTGATATGTCCGACGTTAATACTAATATCATTTTTCCTTATGGAGTCAAATTATAGATTTACTATCAAAGATGCTGCATTAACTGTCATCCCAGTTTTTATCTATGCGATTATTTATATATATGAAGTTGTAATTAAAGGAGAAAGTGCTGGTGGCTGGGAAGACATATACTATTTTACAATATATGCGCATTTTATGGTTTCGTTTGTCGCTATGCTTACCATTTCATTTTTATTAGCAAATATACTGAGATTTTTATATAATAAATTAAATGACATACGTATGAGAAAATTAGTAAATGGGCTATGGGGAAATGATGTAAGTTTGATTGAAATAAAAATAGAGTTTTTTGGGCTTGGAAGATATTTTGGGAAAAAAGAATACAAATCACACGTGACACTTCCACTTGATATAATGACGATAGTGTCGGATAAGTATAATATTGAGATTAATGAATTGATTAGACCATTTATCAGAGGAATGCTTGATAGCCTTAATAATAGATGATATTAAAATATAGAAAGGAAATGACTATGAGAAAAAGAATAATTGAAATAAGTTTGGTAATGATGATGGCAGTAGTTTTTACTTCGTGCACAAATGAAAGTAGAAATGAAGGCTTAAATCAGGTAATGTCTGTGCTTGAATCTGGCATTAATTCAAATAGTGAAAATATAGAAGAAACAAGTGAAAAGGATGAAGTTAAAAGCATTGAAAGTCCATATGAAAATATTGATTTTGATTTGACTGCTATGCCAAAGCAACTTGCATATTCTACAGCAAGTCGTATGAATATGATGTCAGAAGAATATCTTGGTAAGATAGTAAAGATGAATGGGATTTGTTCTATTTTCCATGACGAAAAGAGAGACATTTACTTTTTTACTTGCGAAATAAATGATGAGACAGCGTGTTGCACTCTTGGGATTGAGTTTGAACTTGATGACAAATATAAGTTCCCAGATGATTTTCCTAAAGAGAAAGATGAAGTCACAGTTGTCGGAGTTTTTGACACATATAAGGAAGGGGTGAGAACTTATAAGACTTTGAGAAAAGCATATATGTGTGATGCAGTGTAGGGTTAAAGTAAAATAATTATGTTAGCAATTTAAAATATATAATTGTCTGATAGTTTTTATTTTTACTAAATTGGGAATAATAGTATAATTTAAGTATATTAATTACTTAGGAGGTAGTTATGTTTTGTGGGAAATGTGGAACTAAAATTATTGATGGGGATAGTTACTGCACTAATTGTGGGGCGAAAGTTAATAACAAAAAAGAAATCAGGTTTTGTTATGAATGTGGTGAGAAACTAGATAAAATTGGAGCAGATTGCGATAAATGTAATGCTCTACCATTAAGTTTTTTTTATGATGAAATTGAAGAAAAAAAAGGTTTATACAATGTTGAATGCGATGTATGTAATGCAAAGTTCCCTGAAAGCATAAATTATTGTGTGTATTGTGGCAATAAACTTATTACAGACGAATTCATTTTTGAAGAAGATGAAGAAGAATTTGATTTTAGTGATTCTGAGGATGAAAATATTCATAACAAAACAGATGATTTAAATAATGCAAAATGTGTTAGTGAATATGATAATGAAACAGATCCTAATGAAATGGACTATATTACTACTAATAATAAAGAAAGAAAAATTGAATGGCTTGTGCTAAAAAAAGAAGAGGACAAAGTTTTATTAATAAGTAAAAAAATACTTTATTATACTAGTTTTGGAACTACAAGATACTTGCAAAATAGTTGGTTAGGAGATGGTGCATATGAGACTAATTCACAAGGTGATTGGGGAGTTAGTGATGCTCGTAAATATTTGAATGATGATTTATTTAACACTTTTGATGATAATTTTAGAAATAGAATTTTAAGAAATGTTCCAAGCAAGACCTTTGAAGTAGAAGAAGATAATTTATTTATACTCTCGGCATTTGAATATACTAAATATTTTGGCGATATTGATAATGTTGAGAATAAGAGAATTATCAGCAGAGATAATGAGACTAATGAAATCAAGGATATATGGTGTCTAGAAGCAGAGTATAAATATGATGATCATATGGACATAATTACTGAATCATACAATCGTAAGTATATTACCATAGATAAAAACAACATATGCCATATGGGGTCAGAAAGTAGCGGCTTCACTATTAGAGGAATTAGACCTGCTATGTGGATAAAGCTTTAATTAAATATAATAAACAACTTATATTTAATCATAAATTTGCTTGTAATAAGGATGGCTATAAAAATGGTATCCCTTGTAAATATGAAAGAAAAGTGATTTTTCACACTAAAAACGAGCGAAAATGCGAACGAAAACTTTGCGATTGCATTTTTGCTCGTTTTATGGTAGGATAAAGACAAATCCTAGATGCCCGTAAAGTATTTTTGGTAATATGAGAGAGAATAAATATATAGAATTAAAAGAGAAAATGACAGATACCTTTTTAAAGACGGTTAGCGCTTATGCAAATTATGGAACAGGTATCATTATTTTTGGTGTAAGAGATGATGGTAAAGAAATAGGTGTGGAAGACCCTAAAAACTTTTGTGCTGCGATAGAGAATAAAATTAATGATACAATAGTGCCGATTCCTGATTACTCTTTAGAGGTAGACGATAAGAACAAAATAGTCACATTAAAAGTTTACAAAGGAATGAAACAACCATACTTTTATAAATCTAAAGCATACAAGAGAAATGATGCTTCGACAAGAGAAATTGATAATATTGAATTGAAAAGATTGATACTTGAAGGAGAAAATATAACTTATGATAGAATTATAACTAAGAATCAAGATTTACAATTTGAAGTTTTATCAAAAAAAATAATCAAAGAATTGGGAATAGAAAAGTTTTCAAATGATACTTTGATTTCGCTTGGATTGTATAATAAAAATGAAGGTTACAATATTGCTGCAGAATGTTTAGCGGATAAAAACAATTTACCAGGTATAGATTTAGTCAGATTTGGCGAAGATATCAATACTATTTTAGATAGAAAAACAAGTGAGAACATATCAATATTGAAACAATATGATGATGCCATTGAAAAATATAAAATATATTATCAATATGAAGAAATAAAAGAAGGAAAAAGAACATTTAAAGAGAAAATACCATATAATGCATATAGAGAAGCATTAGCAAATGCGCTTGTACACAGAACTTGGGATGTAAATAATAATATAAAAATCTCTATGTATGATAAGTATATAGAAATAATTTCTCCAGGGGGTTTGCCAAGCAATATCTCAAAAGAAGAATATTTGTATTCAGACATTTCTGAACTTAGGAATCCTATCATTGCGAATATATTTTTTAGATTGCATATGATTGAAAAGTTAGGCACGGGAATAGGAAGAATTAACAAAGAGTATGAGAATAGTTTCAATAAGCCTAAATACGAAATATTTGAAAATAGTATTAAAACCATTTTGCCAATAAAGAGCAGTATCAAAATCACAAACGATGATGAAAAAAAAGTGTATGAGACATTAAATAAAGTCAATCTTATGTCGGCAACAGAATTATCACTTGAACTTGGAATGGGAAAGACAAAAACAACTAAACTTTTAAATAGTCTTATACAACAGGGTTTTGTAAAAAGCCATGGTGTAGGAAGAAGTACTAAGTATTGTAGGGTGGAATATTAAATGAACTAGAAAGATGGTGAACAAAGAATATTTAATTCCGATAAAAGATGAAACTTTATAATAATAAGTGCTAAATAGTTTTAGAGCAGTTATAAAAGCAAATATAACTTGGAATTAAATTAAATAAGCATAAGTATGCAATATTATTATAAATGGAACTATAAAAGAATATCAAGGCTGTGGCGGATCCCCTAATAATTATCATGAATTTTTAGACTATATGGAAAGAAATGGGAAACCATTTAAACAAAAAATTGTGTATAAAGGGAGTAAAATAGAGTTGCCGTAATAAAAATAATTAATATAAATATTATTATATGAGGAGAACAATTATGGGCATTAGTGCACAAGCAAAAAAAATTGAAGAATATTTTAAGTTAGAGCCAAACGAATATTTTAATATTCCAAAATATCAAAGAGCTTATAAATGGGGAAAAGATGAATGCGATAGATTATGGAATGATATTACTGATTATATTAAACTAAATTATAATGAGAACTATTTTTTTGGCTCTGTTATTATAGATCAAAAAGAAGATGGAAATGTAAGAAATTTGATAGATGGTCAGCAAAGAACAACAACCTTTTTGTTATTATTAAAAGCGTTACTAATAATAGTTAATGATAAATTAACAAAACTATTTGGTGTTAATGCACAAGGTGTAGATGAAGTAAGAAGAGGGCTACAGGAAATAAGAAAAAGTATAATGATTATTCTATATCAGGTTCCAGCAAAGCAAATAGAGGTTGAAAAAGTAAGTGATTTTGTTAATTTAGATAAACCGATAATTGCTAATTGTAATATATTAAAAAATGAATCAATAAATGAACAATATTGTGATGAATTATTAATAATTCTCAAAAGTTATGATTATGAAGAAGTTAAGAATAGAACGACAGTAATTAAATATAAGAAAGGCGACAACAGATATACAAATTATTTTAGAAATTTTAAATTTTTTTATGAAAAGTTAAAGGATTTAGATGCGGGAGTATTACTTGAATTCTCAGAAGGCTTTATGTGTAAATGCGAAATTTTGAAAATTAGGAGTACTAATGAGGAACAAGCTATTACGATGTTTAATTCGTTAAATTCAGCTGGAATGCCATTGAATGATGCAGATATAATTTCTGCCATGTTGTCAAATGAAGCTATTAAAAATAATTACTATAATGATTTTAATATGAAATGGCAGAACCTTATTAAACGAGTTGAGAATTTGGAAAAACTAAATATAGGAAATATTGATACAATATTGATGCAATATATGTATTTTTTAAGAACAATTAATGGTGAAACTAGAACAAGTAGTGGTGGTGTAGATGTAACGACACCTGGAGTAAAGTACTATTTTATGACGTTAAATAATAAATTTACTCAAATTTCAAAAATTGGTAATTATAATAAAACTAACCCTGTAAGCAAAAATCCAATATCTTTTGTTGATGACTTATTGTATTTGGTTGAAATGTGGTCGAGAGTGTATGAACTGCCATTGGCAAAAGTTCTTTTTAAGTTTAATCAGAACTTTAAACTTTTTTTAGCTAGTTATTTATTTAGATATAGAAATCAGTATACGAGTATTATAGGGCAATCTACTAATGAAGAAAACTCGCTAGATAAACTATTTAAAGACCAACACTTTGTAGATAATTTGAATAAAATTATAAGTAGTCTGTTAAAACTATTTGTAATTCTTGAATTAGTTGATATAGGATATTCAAGTAGTAAATTTAAGACATTTTTGTTTGAAGAAGAGATGAAATTAGTTGATATAAATATATCTGAATCAATAATTGAAACTGATTTCAAAAATCATATCGCTGTAAACTGGGGAAACAATGTAAACGCTTTAAAACAATATATTACTGAGTATAAAGGTGGTTCAATAGTTTATCTAAATGAGTATTTATTTGATAAACAACGATTTAATATATATGATAGATGTGATATTGAACATATAATGCCAGATAGTGGAAGAAATATAAAATCCATTCAAAATGATGCTGGAATATCTAATAAAGAGGAATTTGAAGAATATGTAAATAAAGTTGGGAATAAAATATTATTAGAATCAGAAATCAATAGAGGGATAGGAAATGATTGGTTTAGAAATAAATTATTAAAATATAATAATAGTAATTACTTGATGGCGAAGGATTTGTTCAATAAAAATAATCTGTCAAATAATAATCAAGGAAATAGTAAGCCTGAATGGAAAAAAATTGATATTGAAAATGCAACAAATAATGCAGCAGATAGAATGGCAGATTATATATTTTCATAAGGTTAAGGATAAACTGATGAATATATTATTTGATATCCTAATAGTCGGCATTATACTTTTCTTTTACTTAAAGTGAAACAAGGATACCGAAAGTATTTGAATTAATTTATATAATTATTTTAGTAGTGGAGATTATATAATATGTCATATTCTTATTTAGATAGTAATAGGTTAAGGGATTTGGAGAGCATAAAAATGAAGTTTGGAGAAAACTCTTTTGAGTTTTCTGCTGTTGATTTTATTAGAAATAAATGCGAAAAACTAAGATTTGATATTTCTAAAGAGAATGAGAAAGATAATCCTAAATCATATACTGGTAAATGCACGAAAGTCGGTCAGATCCCATTCAATATGGAAAAAGACCTCGATAGATATACTTTAGAAAACTCTATAATTAACTTTTTATATACAGGCAATAAAGAAGACGCCTACAATATTTTCTATTGTTTCCTTGAGATGTTTATAGGTGATTATAGTAGAACTGAAAGTATGGTGGAACTTCTATCTGAATATGAGTCAAATGGCAGTAGACTTCTTATGAAGCATAGAGATCATTATTCGCATAGTGCATTTGTATTTATATTAGGACTTGCTATCTATAATTCAAATAAGTTCTTCCGTGATACATATAATAGTTTTTATAAGGTGAGTGGCAATGTGGCAGACAATCATTTCTTGGAATACTGGGGTCTAACATCATTATTTCACGACATAGGTTATCCTTTTGAACTTCCATTTGAGCAACTTGAATCATATTTTGAAGTTGATAATAAAAAAAGAAAAGATGCACCATTTTTGTCATATTCAAACCTAAATAATCTCATAAAAATTGATAGAAAAATAGCACGAAGAATAAATGATATTTATAAAGATGATATATTTGCTGTATTTGAAAATACGAATGAACTTTTTGCTTATGCCATAACTGATAGACTTGCGAAAACATATTATTTTACAAAAGAGCAAATGACAAGAATACTATCAAGAAAACCTTGTAATCCCGATGAGTACAATTACTATATGGATCATGCATATTTTAGTGCAAACTTAGTATTTCAAAAACTATTTGCTAACATAGAGGATACATCTAAGTTTACAATAGAACATATAGATGCAATGACAGCTATAATATTACATAATAGTCTTTATAAGTTCAGCGTGGCTGATTATAATGACCCTGAGATAAACATACCATTAAAGCCAGATTTACACCCTTTGGCATACTTGCTTATGCTATGTGATGAAATGCAATGTTGGGATAGAACTGCATATGGTAGAGTTTCAACAAAAGAGTTGCATCCTGTAGATGTTAATATCACTTTTGATGAAGATAGAATTAATGCTTCCTACATATTTGACTTTAATAAAAGTAAGAAAAAAATTGATGAATATAAAGAAAAATATGTTGAATGGTTAAATAAGAAACCAAGTGATAAAGAAAAAGATGAAATTGATAATAAGGGTAAAACTACAATAGAAAATTGGTATGATAGTAGACCAAAACTTAAATCTTTTGCTTCTTTTTATGAAGGAAGTTTAGGATTGGATTTAGATGAAAAGATAGAAAGATTTAATACAAGAAAACACATTTTTATCAAAGAAAAAAATAAGTTTCAAAGTGATATAGAAAGAATTATTGATACTGATAGAATTAAAATTAATGTGTTAATAGAAAATGAGAGCAAGTCAAGTGAAATAATTGACAGTTTTAATGAATATTCTTCAGGATATCTTTCTGATAGCAATTTTACAAATATGAATAATTTTGCTGAAATACTTAATTATGTTTACTCGATAAAAGAAGAAGAAATAGAAACTTTTCTTGATAAGATAAATGATAAGAATACATTGTTGGACATTGAAAATAAGTTTAAAGGTTTATCACTTGAATATAAAATGTTTAACATAAATAAAGCAAAAGCATTTCCGGGTTTTTTAGAAAAAGTAAATTGCTTTTATACAAATAAAACTGTATCTAATAGTGAAGTTCAAAGTTTTTATGATGATGAGATAAAGAAAATTGCAATTTTGTCTCACAGAAGATGGCTCATAGAGAAATATCAAATGGGGTGGAGATATGGCAATCCAAAAGATTCTATAGAAAAGTATTGTAGCAGACTTCACGATGAACTTATAGAAAATTATGAGTTTAATTCATATGAAGATGTATATGGTAATAGAAGAAAAGAGTTTAACGAAAAAGTAAAAATCAATTATAATAGATTGCTTAAAGACCCAAATATTAATTATAAGAATAGAGAATTAAAACATATTAACTTAATTATACCGCTCCTTAAACTATATGAAGGTGTAGGAATATACTGTCTTAAAAAAAGAGGAAAAGATAATTATATTGATGAAATTGAGGATAGTTTATTGAATTAATGGTAGCTAAAAGGCTTCCATTGTATGTATATGAAAAAGTAAAGAGAGAGTATAAGATTCACTCTTGGTTCCCTATACAGGGAACCTTTTTGTTTTGTATTTTTAGTTGCCACGTCTATCGTCGGTTTTGTATTGTAAATGCATAATTAACGATATCAGCCGAACCCCCTATGCCAACCCCCTATCTTTTTAAATTTGTAGGTGGTTGGTACTGGGGAGCATCGCGTTCGCCGGATTTCGCTATCGTGGAACCGCGAAATCGCGATTCCACTAACGCTTCATCGGCTCCGCTCTTCAAAAAATGCTAAAAAGAAGCATTTTTTGAGATTGCTAGGGTAGGCAAGAGAGCGTTTGAAACAGTGAATTAGTATAAAGGGGCATCTGTAGGAGAGTAGCTTGTAGGGGCGAGCATTGCGAGCCCGTAGGTCGTAAGATACACATTTATGAGAAAAAGCACAAGAATAGTAAAAAGAGCCTTGGCACTATTTTTAATTGTGCTTATGAGTATAGAGAACTTTGCTGCCGTAGTCAGCGACAACGACGGAGCAGCGTTTATAACTAAGGCGGAGTTTGATAGTTTGAAAAATAACTTTCAGGCTCAGATAGATCAGTATAATACTTCTATAGATAGTAAGATAGATGGGGCAATAGCGAGTTATCTTGCGGGAATAAATCTCACAAAAGTTAGTATATTAACAAATGAATTAAAAAAAGCTGAAGAAGATAGTGTTAATAATGTTACATTTCAATATTGGAATACACCTGTGGCAACATCAGATGTGCCAGATGTGCGTGCTGGATTTTTCTTAAGTGCTAACTTCGGATGTGGGTATCATGTGCAGGGTACGCGGACTGTTCATGGTTATCATATTGTAAGTAATGTTAATGCTGGCGGTGCTTTCAACTGGTCGTATTATCCAGATGGAAGTACAGAAAATCCAAACTACACTTCTTCTTATTATTGGTCGAAGTTACCTTTTGCGAAATTTGATGATGTCGGAACAGTGACTGCTGGTAATAGTGATCCCTGGGTACTTGATAATCTTGCTCGACATCGATTAAAAATTTCACTAAAAACAGTTAGTAATTCTTTCGGTGAGAGTCCGCAAAATGTGGTTTGGCCGACCGGCATTACTCATGTGACAGGAAATGTAGTAACTGACTTTAGTACACGCTCTGAAACAATGAATGGTCCTGGTGTATTTGATTGGACTTCGACATTCAACTTAGTTGGATATTCTGCCAGACCTGAATCTACAATATCACACATATGGTCATATAATGACCTGTCTGGCGATGAGGCTAACAACGAATTTTTAAAATACCAATTGTCTGGTACGATTCCGGATACCTACACTGATACTGTCGTTTTTGACTATAGAGATGTTTATAGTTCATTAAATCAAAAAAATTACACAATAGAAACAAGTACGACATCAAAAGGTTCGACTATTTCAGTTTTTAACCGCCAATCTGATGGAAGTGATATTTCTTGGTATACTGTCGCTGGTCAGCCTCGTATTAACACTGGTGCCACTTTTATATGGACTTGGAATCAGCAGATTGTGCGACAACAGAAGTGGTCCAATTTAACAACTCAGTATTGGAACAATAGATTTAATATACCTTTTTATAAATATTATGGAATACCAATTTGCAAAACTGAAAATAAGCCAGGAAAACTTAAATTTAAATTAAAAATCACTAATTCAAGAACTGATGGAAATACAGATCCATTAAAATATATTTTCAGAATTATGGATCGACCTTTCCCAAATTCGGGTGTCCCTGATTCACTTATTGAAGATGGTGTTGAGCGTGTTTTGTATAAAAAAAGAGTGGACCCAGGAGTTGAAGTATATGAAACAGATATAGAAATTGATAAAGAAAAGATATGGAATACTTCTGATGGTGATTATATTTATATAAAACCTGAACACAATACATTATATCAGCGATTAAAGATAGAAGTAGTTGGAGATATAAAATATGAAGTTGAAAGTTAACAGATAGTTCATTTTCATATCGTTCGTATGTTGTGAAAATTATATTAAATTAACAGGAACTGTAAAATTATTTTCAAGTATTGCACCATTCATAGCATCATTTAGTAAGACTACTGGACTACTTCGCCTTGTAATATGTTTAAGAAAGGTATCATCAAAATAACTGATGCAGCGAAAGAACTTGGTGTTAGTGAAAAAGAATTTATGAAACTTATTAAGGCATAATCATTAGCGTAATATGAATGTAGGGGAAAGAACCCTGCATTTTTATTTGCGTTAATTCGCTACATGAATATATTTATGCTTAATATGTCTACTTTTTGAAGTCTATTCATTAACCCCCCTATGCTAACCCCCTAACTTTTTAGATTTGTAGGTGGTTGGTACTGGGGAGGTGCGAACACCGCGAACCCGAACGTAGGTAGATGTTGTACTTGCGAACGTATTTTGTGAGCCTAGTACAACACTATGCCAGATTTCCGTGAAGATGCGAAGCATCTGAACGCTTTTCGGAAATCGGCTGGCGAGCACGCGCCCGAGCGTTTTTTCCGAGCGTAGCGAAGGAAGTGCGACAAAGCACCCTTGGGGTGCGAACCCGAGTGGTAGAGTAGGGGCGAGCACTGCGAGCCCTAACTAAATAGGTCGTAAGTCATAAATTATGAGAAAAAGCACAAGAATAGTTAAGAGATTATTAGCACTATTTTTAGTTGTGCTTATGAGTATAAATACATTTGGAGCGGTGGTTGGTGACAATGATGGTTCGGCCTTCATCACGAAAGCAGAATTTGATTCACTTAAAAATGATTTCCAAAGTCAAATTGACAATTATAATACGAGTATTGATAGTAAGATAGATGGTGCGATAGCATCATATTTATCTGGAATACAAGTTGCAAAGGAAACCCAAGCCAAATGTCCAGTTACGAATTATGAAGATATGAAATGGGTTAAAAAATGGTTTATAAAAGGCGATTACATAAAATGGGTTGATGATACCGCTGCTAATACTGTAAAAGAAACTGACGTATGGTTTGAACCAGTTTGGAATACTTTATTTGGTTTTAGAAATCGTGATTTTTCAATAAATGTGAGTGGTGGACGTGGAAACTATACATTGTGGTCAATTTATTTGGGGGGTAAATGGTATGTTGAGGATAATCAAACGGTATCAATCCTAAATACTGTCGAGAGACAAAATGGAACACCGGCTGCTGCTTATTTGGACTGCAAATATGATACAGTAAAAGATGTGATTGTTTTAACAGATACTGATGTTCTTGGTTGGTTTGATTGTGCTATTGAAAGATATTTTGGTGGGTTCATACAATTAAATCCTTACTCGTCAACTGATGGTGGAACAACTTGGAGTGGACCAGGTGGCCAAGGCCAACCTATAAGGCCTTTACCTGATACACATGCGATGGTTGGTGATTGGTTGAAATTCAATGAACTATCTGATAATGAGGTCTTAAACTTAGAGGTTCTCCTTGAGGGGGCTGGTACAAATCAAGTATATAAGGTGCCAATATCATATAAATATTGGGAAATGGCTTTTAACATAGTGTGGTGGGCACAGCAGTGGACGAAAAATGGACCTCATGGGCCAAATCTTTCACCAAGAAATTTAAATAGTTGTTCGCCTGGTGTTTGGACTAAAAATCCAACAGGCTTATATAACTGGGGAACTGATAACGATGTTGCGATAAATCAAATTAAACATTTGGCGCTATCTTCAGATGATGAAAAAATTGTAAATATTAGAAGACACCACGACTATAGAACAGTTGGCTCAAATGAATCGTTTGAAGTAAGAAATGACTTGTCTGAATCATTTGATTTTTATGTACGCGTATCAACATGTGCTGCAAATGCTATGAGAGATTGGACAATTAATGACCATAATTGGGCTGTACCTTATTCTGAAAGTAATATAAAAACAATGAAGGTAAAACTTTATTATCCAGAAAAAATTGATTTGCGAAAGATTTCAAATGGTAGTTTTTATAATGGAGAAGTTCCTTTGAAGATTGGTGAGGGGTTACCGTTGATAAGTACTTTAGGGAAGAATGAAGGATTTGTAATTGAATTCGATTATGAGTTTAGTCGTCCTTGGGATACTGTTCCTTCAACTGCTACGACGGAAGGAATTAGAGTAGATATTAAAAAAAGTAATTATTTGAATAGTACAAATGATTATTATAGTGGTACTATCAATGATGGAACTTCAGTTACTACTTTGAAAAATGCATTAAGCAATAAAACATCTAATCACTGCATTATTACGGTGGATAAGGAAAACATAACAAGCAGAACCGATACTGATGGTGTTTGGTTGAGAATAAAGCCAGAAGATGACACAGAAGGATTGGCAGTAAGTATAAAGAATTTAAAAATTAAAACAGTTGCATAAATGGATATGAAAAAATGTGATGTAGCTGAATAGTTTTTAAGTCTAGGGTGTGTATTATAAACTTTAATTTATTAGTAGAAATTATATATTGGGAATTGCCAATAGAGACTTAGGAAGGATACTTGAAAACATAGTATATCTTGAACTATTGAGAAGAGAGTATAAAGTATATATTGGTAAAATGGGTGACACAGAAATTGATTTTGTAGCAGAAAAGTCAGGTATAAAAAAGTATTATCAAGTAGCGAGTTCGGTTCTTGATGAGAATACTTTTTTAAGAGAAATAAGGCCGTTAAAAATGATTAAAGATAATTATGAAAAATATATAATATCATATGATAAAATGCCAACTACAGATAGTGATGGAATTAAGGTGATAAATGTAATAGATTTTTTACTAGAAAATAGCATTTAATTTTCATCATAATTATTGACAATGGTTTTTTAAATATTGCAGGGCAAATGATGGCCCTGTATTTTATTGTGTTTGTAAGAAATACATTTATGTAAAATTTGCCTAGATTTTTAAAGTTTGGCGAACCCCCTATGCCAACCCCTATCTTTTTTGATTTGTAGGTGGTTGGTACTGGGGAGCGTCTTAACTAAATAGGTCGTAAGATACATATTTATGAGAAAAAGCACAATAATAGTAAAGAGAACTTTAGCACTATTTTTAGTTGTGCTTATGAGTATAAATACAATGGGAGCAATAGTTAGTGATAATGATGGTTCAGCATTTATCACAAAAGCCGAATTTGATAGTTTAAAGAATGACTTCCAATCTCAGATTGATCAATATAACACATCAATAGATAGCAAGATTGATGGAGCCATTGCATCATATCTTGGAGGAATACAAATTGCAACAACAGAGAACATGGATTCTTTATATGATAATTCTTGGAAGTGGTCAAGTGATACCACTTATTCTTATGATAATGTATCTGACAAAAAGTTTTACTTTAACTTATTATTTTATACGCGTACTGCTGTGGATCTTAAAGATAGAACGCTCGAGCCGTACCCTGCTTTTTATTCCCACTGGTTTTTTGAACCAATTGCAAAAGCTGACCGTACATACAACACGATGGTGATTGATAATGGTCAATACAAATATAAGCAGCTTGTTTTCCGTTGGGAAGGTCTACTTTACTTTGGTCGTACTGGCTCCCAGGTAACTTTGGGGGGCGACTGTGGAGTTATTCAATGGTATAACTTTTGGCCTAACTCTATGGCTGAAAAAACCACTGTTCATACGGCTATCACTCAAGGACAAATATGGTGGTATGATGGTCATAATACTTTGTATGTTGATCAAAGCGATATTAGTTGGACGCCAATAATCGCACCAGTCTCAACAGCTGAAACATATTATTATGAGGAAAAACATGAATTGCAAAATGCCTCTGATAAAGGAGTACGAGCTACTTTGGCAAAAGGGAATATCGGTGAAAGTGGCGATCTTGATACTACATGGAGTAGATCAGATTACGTAAGTCTAACCTACTATCCGAACCAAACTGTTTCTTTAGAATCAAATAAACACCTTAAATCTCAAGATTTGGTATTATACGATTTGAAACAAAAATCAACTTATAATGAACAACTGAAATATGGGGTTTGCATTGGAAGTACAAATGCAAAATTTGATACAGAGGCATCTGTTGCAGTAAAATTAAAAACAAGTGTAAAGGGAGATGTTCTTATTGCACTTGGCGATTCTGCTAAGAATGCTTGGGATAATAGTAAATCATATGGTTCTAAAACACAAACAATTAACACAGCAAATACAGAAACGACTATTAATGTGCAGGTAACAAAAGATTCAAAAAATGGTTGCAAAGTTTTTTTGATTTTTAAACCGACATCAACAAGTGATTTAGGAACAGTTAATATTTCATCAATAATTTTAACAAAACAATAATATTTTTGTTATATAAAATTATAAGCATAAAAAACTTGACTTTATCATAAAAAGAAACATAGTTGATGTCCCATCCCATAAATCCACTAAAGATGGGGCAGAACATTAGAAATGATGGCTACATAGTTTTAACGAGCATAAAAAACAAGCCCTCTGATTTCGTATTTTTTAATGAATAAAGAATTTCACTAAAATAGATGTATATCTAAAAAAAAAAATATATAAATAGATATTATAATGAATATTGCAGGGCAAAACCCTGTATTTTTTGAACCCCCTATGCCGACCCTCTATCTTTTTAAACTTGTAGGTGGTTGGTACTGGGGAGCATCGCTGTAGGGGTGAGCATTGCGAACCCTAACTAAATAGGTCATAAGTCATAAATTATGAGAAAAAGCACAAGAATAGCAAAAAGAGCCTTGGCACTAATTTTAGTTGTGCTTATGAGTATAAATACATTAGGTGCAATTGTTTCTGATAATGATGGAAGTGCCTTTATCACGAAGGCCGAGTTTGACAGTATGAAGAATGATTTCCAAAGTCAAATAGATCAATATAATACTTCAATAGATAGTAAGATTGATGGAGCGATAGCATCATATTTGGCTGGAATACAGACTTCAAGGTTTTCAAATTTTAATTCTTTACTTGATAAAAAAATTATCTGGTTAGAAATGATTGGCAAGGATGCGGCCCTAGGTTGGTGCAGACCCGAAATGGCTGTAAGTATGTATTCTTCAGCAAATGTATGGTGGTTCCAAACTAATATTGCTTCTACGGATAGTTGGCGAGATCAAGTGAGGAACGGAACCATTATATCCTCTTGGAGTCCAAAAAATTATAGTCCGAATCAAAAAGAACTTTATACTTTTGATAAAGTGACACAAGAAACTAATGGCAATTTTTTAAATCCTAGAAAAACAAAACGATATTTGAATGGAAATGTTTCAGTAAATCTTAATTCTATAAATGCGACTACTTCTAGATATATGACAACTAACTGGGGTTTAGCAATGTTTGGCTTTGGGAATATAATGTATAATCAGGAAAAAACAGTGAATGGGAATATTTATGATATTTATAAGGATGTGGATTGGCAATCTGGACTTTGTTGGGGACATAAACTGGATTCAATTCCATTTAGCTATAAAGCACCAAATGCATATCCGAACAATCCGCTTCAATATGCTTATGCTACTGCTGATGGGGAAGATGCCGCCCTAGTTTGGTCGTCGCGCCCAAATGATGGGAATCTTGTTAACTTGACAGTAGCAACAGGCTTAAATTCAAATTATATGATGGGTGCAGCTGGGACTCACATACAAAGTAGTTTGCAATGGGTGACTAATGAAGAGAATATGTCATTACTTGGGTTAGTTGGCACAGGGGAAGATCGTCCTTTGCAGTTTTTTGATAATGAAAGTAATAATTTAAGAGTGACACATGCGAGAACTGTTAAACATATTGCAAAAGAGGATTTAAAGTATAATATAACAGGGAGAATGTTTCTTTATGGATTTGAGCTTCCTTATAAGAACGGATGGTATGAGACAAATAAACTTTATATGGACGTAACTAATTCATATGAAACAAAAGACATTGTGCTAGATACAGGAATAACTCCTTGGTATAATGCTGCAGATACGAAATGGCCAAACACCATTCCTTATGATTTTTTAATATCTTCGGTTTATTTTAATAAAGCTCTTGATAAGTCAAAATTAGCATATTATAATAGGGACATAATTAATGTAGATGTTTCAACAACTTTAAGTAATTATTTAAAAAATTATTCATGGAATCGTGGTTTTCCTATGTGGGAAGTTGATGATAGCGGAATATTATCATTTGAGCCAATTTTTAAAAATACGACAGACACATATTTAGTTTGGTGCTTAAAAGGTCCATCGGATTCAAATGTACCATTTGAAACAGCTCCTACTAATTATTATAGTAAGAATAGTAAATGTACACTTACTCAAATTACTTCTGGCGATGGTAAGGGAGCAATTAAGTGTAAAAGTGGAAATAAAATAATAATAGATGATGTAAATAAAGGCGATATTGTATATTTATATTTTACAACACTAGATGGAAAGGCTGGAGTATCGTTGAAAAATGGAATACAAGCAACTTTAGAGATTATATAAAGTTGGTTGTCTTCAAAACTATAAGCGGTGGTGAAAAAGCTATCGCTTTTTTGTTGAAATTGAATAATTTAGTATTTTGACTTTTTTTGTTTTGCTAAATCGATTGCGATTTCCAACCGCTTATGTTATACTAATAAATGTAAATCACTTGTCAAGCGGACGCAAGTGATGGAACGGAATTATTTGAAGTTGTAGCGGACAACCTCAAAAGTTTAAATGAAAAATAGTATTGATAAAGTCATCCTGATGAAGGATGATGAGTTAAAGATTAGTAATTATGCGAAAGTA
>JAGBOC010000004.1 GCA_017634065.1 Lachnospiraceae bacterium
AATGTTCTCTTTTCACCGGCTTGTTCATCTTTCGATATGTTCAAAAGTTATGAAGAGAGAGGAGAAAAGTTTAAGACAAAAGTTATGAGCTTAAAATGATTAAAGAGAAAAATAAAAACTTTGAATATACAATTTTTACTTGCGTTTTATTTCTTGCTGTTTTTGGACTTATAGTTCTCTATTCTGCATCTTCTGTATCATCTACCAGATTATATGATAGCACATACTATTTATTTATAAGACAGAGCATCATCTGTGGTATAGGCATCATATTATCATTACTAATTTCTTTTATTCCATATAAAATATATAGTAAGTTCTCAAAATATATCTTTTTAACTTGCCTTATGCTTGTTGTGATGACTGCTTTTGCTGGAAGGATAAGCAGGGGTTCAAGTAGGTGGATAGTTCTTAGGGGTATAATTTTTCAACCTTCAGAATTAATGAAACTTGCTATGATAATATATCTTGCAAAAGTTTTGTCAGAAATAAAAGGTGACTTTGAAAAAAAAGATAATTTTGTGAGAGTGTTATTAGTTTCATATGTTCCGACATTTATTGTCGCTTTAAGTAATTTGTCTACAGGAATTATACTTTTCATAATTGCTACGACTATGATTTTTACTGTGTCAAGAAAGAAATTAATTTTTATATTTATCATCACTATCATAGTTCTGTTTTATATGTTTGCATATCCGATGTCGAAAGTTTTGCAGACAGCAGGACTTCTCAAAAATTATCAGGTTGGAAGAATATTCGCTTGGAAAGATCCTGAAAATAATCCAGACATTGCATACCAGACACTTCAAGGTATCTATGCTATAGGGTCGGGCAGAATATTTGGAAGAGGATATCTTTCTTCAATTCAGAAAGCAATAATACCAGAAGCACAAAACGATATGATTTTTGCAATCTTATGTGAGGAGTTTGGGATAGCAGGAGCTCTACTTTTAATCGTGCTCTATGTAGTTTTAATATATAGAATACTTATTATAAGTTTTAGACAAAAAAGTATGAATGCTATGCTTTTAGTATTTGGGATAGCAGTGCATATAGCTATACAAGTTATATTAAATATTGGCGTTGTGACAAATCTTCTTCCAAACACAGGAGTTGTTTTGCCTTTTGTTAGTTATGGTGGTTCTTCGTTAATAGTTTTATATATGGAAATTGGAATTGTGATGTCGGTGGTAAGATCTGAAAAAGATATAAAGGTATGAGAAGAGCATTCAAAATTATTATATACTTATTTATTCTGATGTTTGTAATTAACATTTTATTTAATGTGAAAATAAAAAATATTGATATAGTCGGAAATGATAAGGCTAGTGATGCAGAAATAGTTACTTCGCTATTTGAAAATGAATTTGAGAGAGTGAGTTTAGTTTTTTTTATAAAGAATAATTTTGGAAAGAAAAAGACTATCCCTTTGATAAGTAGCTACAATGTTTCCTGGATAACTCCATTTAGCATCAAGGTAAATGTAAATGAAAATAAGGCAGTGGCATTTATGAAAAGGGATTTAAGGAATGTCTATTTTGATAAAGATGGGACGATAATAGAGAGTACGGAAGAGAGAAGAACTGATGTTATCGAGGTAATGGGTGTAAGTTTTAGGAATTACGAAAAAGGGGAAAAAATCGATATTCAGAATAAAAAACTGCTAAATGCAATCCTCAATATATCTACCTTTTTAACAGAGTATAATCTTCACGGCAATATGATAGAAATTGATTCAAATGAGAATTTCTCTATCTATATAGACAATATAATTGCCTTTATGGGAAATACCGACAATATGGAGATAAAGCTTCTGCGATTAAATGACATTTTCCCAAAGATATCAACTTTAAGCGGAAGGCTTGATCTGTCAAATGCCAAGGAGAATATGCTGGATGAGCAGTATATTTTCAAAAAGACAAGCTAAAAATACTTGTATAATTGAAAAATATGTATTAAAATAGTATAATGTGTAATGAAGATTGATTAGGAGGGGTAAAATGAACACATTTGAGACATACCCTAGTAGAGTTCTACCAGTTCAAGATAATATCTATGATCCTGTAGCAAGGATTGTAGTACTTGGTATAGGTGGAGCAGGAAATAATGCGGTTAATCGCATGATTGATGATGGAGTGAAAGGTGTTGAATTTGTAGGAGTTAATACAGATATACAAGATTTAAGACATTGTCGTGCTTCAAAAAGAGTTACTATTGGAGAAAAAGTAACTGGTGGTAGAGGTTGTGGTGCTATACCAGAGATTGGTGAGAGTGCTGCAAATGAATCAAAAGAAGCAATAAGAGCAATTCTTCGTGAGACAGAGACACAAAAAAAAGCAGATATGGTTTTCATAACTTGTGGTATGGGCGGTGGCACCGGTACTGGCGCTGCACCAATAGTTGCAAGTATAGCAAAAGAAGAAGGTATACTTACTGTTGCCGTTGTGACAAAACCTTTTAGATTTGAAGGTAAAGTCAGAATGCAGAGAGCAATTTCAGGTATAAATAAATTGTATCCAAATGTTGATACACTTATAAGTATAGCAAATGACAAATTGCTTAACATAGTAGATGTAAAAGATGGATTTAAAGAAGCATTTGCAAAAGCAGATGAAATATTAAAACAGAGTATAAGAGGAATTACTGATCTTATAAATCTTCCTGCACTTGTCAATCTTGATTTTGCTGATGTTGCTACTGTCATGAGAGGAAAAGGACTTGCACATATTGCTGTAGGAGAAGGTCAAGGAGAAAATAGAGTTAGCCAAGCAATTAAAAAAGCAATGGAGTCTCCACTTCTTGATACGACGATAGATGGTGCTACTGATTTAATAGTTAGTATTTGTGGTGAAGTTTCACTTATGGATGTGGATGCTGCTATGAAAGAAATGGAACCTAAAATAAGTACAGAGGCAAATATAATTTTTGGCGCAAGAGAAGATGCTAACTTAAAAGATTCTGTGACAGTTACACTCATTGCTACTGGTATAAGAGATACAATAAACACATATCCAACTTATAGACCAAATACTAATTATAATTATGCTGGGCAATATGTAAGACCAAATGTGTCAACATATAACCAAGAGCAAGTAAAGGCGACACCACAGATGCAAAGTCCAATAAATGAATCACCAAGTAGTTTTTTCTTTAGTCCAAAGAAGAAACAAAATCAAGAAATAAAAGAAACTATTGGACCATCTTCTGAATCGGTTAGTATTGATAGCTTAAATGTAGATTTGAGTAAAATTGGCTTTAATAAAAAATCAAACACAAATAATTTATTACCAAGTTTTATAACAGATAAAATAGATAAAAAGTGATTTAAAACTTGGTTTTGTTCTAATTTTATAGTCGCCAATTATGGCGACTATTATTTTATAAATAAGGATTAATTTATGTATGATCAAGAAATAAATAGACGAAGAACATTTGCAATCATAAGTCACCCCGATGCTGGTAAGACAACTCTTACTGAAAAGTTTTTGCTTTATGGTGGCGCTATTAATCTTGCAGGAACAGTAAAAGGTAGAAAAGCAAAGAGAATGGCTACATCTGACTGGATGGAGATAGAAAAGGAAAGAGGAATCTCTGTAACTTCATCTGCTATGCAGTTTGAATACAAAGATAAGTGTATAAATATTCTTGATACTCCAGGTCACCAAGACTTTTCTGAAGACACATATAGGACACTTATGGCGGCAGATCAAGCTGTCATGGTTATAGACTCTGCAAAGGGTGTGGAGCCTCAAACGATAAAACTTTTTAAGGTTTGTACTATGAGACACATCCCTATTTTCACTTTTATCAATAAATTAGATAGAGAGGCAAAAGATATATTTGAACTTTTGGATGAGATAGAGAAAGTTCTCGGTATAAAAGTTTGTCCAATCAATTATCCTATAAGCTGTGGCAAGACCTTTAAGGGAATATATGATAGAAGAGATAGGATGATTACTACTTATGTAGCAAAAAATTCAGGTGCAAAAGAGCTTGAAACTACAAGATATTCTATAGATGATACAGACACTATAAATAGTATAATTGGCGAAGAATATATAAGTAAACTTAAGGAAGATTTGGACTTACTTGATGGGGCGACAGACCCGTTTGATAAGGCAAAAGTTGATAGCGGAGAACTCACACCAGTATTTTTTGGGTCAGCACTAACTAATTTTGGGGTTGGCGAGTTTCTTGATGCATTTATAGATATGACATTGCCACCACTTAAAAGGATGAGTAATCTTGGAGAGATAGAAACTACATCAGATGATTTTTCTGGATTTATTTTTAAGATACAGGCAAATATGAATAAGGCTCATCGAGATAGAATTGCATTTATGAGAATATGTTCAGGAAAGTTTGAAAAGGGCATAGATGTAAATATAAATGTGGCAAAAAGAAAAATAAGATTAAATAGTGCAGACCTTATGTTTGCATCAGAAAGAAAAGTTGTGGATGAAGCATATGCAGGAGATATAATAGGACTTTATGACCCAGGCATTTTCTCAATAGGTGAGACAATATCAAAGAAAAGTGATAAGTTACTTTATGAAGGTATACCAACTTTTGCTCCAGAACATTTCGCGAGATGCAAACAAGTTGATACTATGAAGAGAAAACAATTTGTAAAAGGCATAGAGCAAATAGCTCTTGAAGGTGCGATACAAATATTCCATGACCTTAATAGTGGTATGGAAGAAATCATTGTAGGAGTAGTAGGAGAATTACAGTTTGAAGTTTTAACATATAGATTAAAAAATGAGTATAATGTTGATGTAAAACTTGAGATATTACCTTATGAATATATAAGGTGGATTGAGAACTATACTGAGATAAAGTTAAATGATATATCAGGAACATCAGATATGAAAATAGTAAGTGATATGAAAGATAGACCATTACTTCTTTTTGCACATGACTGGAGTATAAATATGGTGCTTGAAAGAAATAAGAACTTGAAACTGCAAGAGTTTTCAAGAAACTAATTAAAGAATTATAGGTTTTTATAAGAGATAGAAAAGTAAAAGAGGCGATAGGAAATGAAGATTTTTGATCTAAATAAAAAACTTAAAGTCTACTTTATAGGAATAGGTGGCATATCTATGAGTGCCATTGCTCTTATATTATTAAAAAATGGTTTTGAAGTTCTTGGGTCTGACATAAGTGAAAGTGAAAATGTAAAAACATTAAAAGAAAAAGGCATAAAAGTATTTTTGGGACAAAGAAAAGAAAACATTTCAAAAGATATAGATATAGTAGTCTATTCAAAAGCAATACATGATGATAATGAAGAGATACAGGGTGCAAGAGAGTTTAATATAAAACTTGTTTCTCGTTCGGCTATTTTAGGCGAGATTATGGCAAATTATAAAAAAAGAGTTTGCATCGCTGGTACTCATGGAAAGACGACTACAACTGCTATAATATCTAAAGTTTTACTTGATAAAAATTATGAGCCAACTATTAATGTAGGTGGTATAGTTGATGAAATAGGTGGTAACTCATATATTGGAAAAACTGAAAACCTATTTGTTGCCGAAGCTTGTGAATATACAAATAGTTTTCTTGACTTTTGCCCAAGTATAGCTGTTGTGACAAATATTGAGGAAGATCATCTTGATTTTTTTAAGGATATAGATGATATAAGAAAATCCTTTAAGAAGTTTATAGACCTTATCCCTGATGATGGTATGCTTGTTATAAATAATGAAATTGATGATGTGAATGAACTTATCAAAGACACTAAAGCAAAAGTTATAACTTATGGTGAAAGTGACAGTGCCGATTATTATTTTAAAAATGTTAGTTATGATGACAAGCACTATCAATCATTTGATGTATATTATAGAGAAAAGTTGATAGGAAGAATGAGGCAGAAGTTAATTGGAAGGCATAATGCACTAAACTTTCTTGCTTCATTAGCTGTACTTGATAGTTTTGGCATTTCATTTGAAGAAATTAAAAAGAGTGTTGAAAGTTTCAAAGGCGCAAGAAGAAGACTTGAAGTGAAAAGAATTAAAGATGGTATCACTTACATTGATGACTATGCACATCATCCTACAGAAATTGAAGCGAGTTTAAATGCACTTAAGGAAATAAGTTATAATAACTTGTATCTCATTTTTCAACCACATACATTCACGAGAACTAAAGCACTTTTTGCAGATTTTGTAAATGTTTTAAGTAAAGTTCCTATAGTTATACTTGCAAAAATATATCCAGCAAGAGAAAAGGATCTTGGGATAATAAGTTCAAAAGATATTGCAGAAGAAATAAAATTGCATAAAAATAATATTAGTAATATTTGCGAATATTTTGAAACATTCAAGGAAATCACAGAATATGTTTCAGGAAAAGCAAAAGATGGCGATATTGTTGTTACTATGGGGGCAGGAGACATATATAAAGTCATAGATTTAATAGATAATTAGTTTGAATAATGTTCATAATAAAAATAATATGTATAAAAATATAATTTTTTCAATAAAAAAAGTAATAAACATTTTTAATATTCATTTGTTATAAAGTTGTTTATATAGTGCTTAAAAAAAAAATTAACTTGTGATATATTCTGCAAACGATTAAGGAGGGGAATTGGGATGGAAGAGTTGTACGAGAGTTTATACGGCAGTAATGTCACAATAATATCAAATGAGTTTTTAGATAAGTATCTTGCAGATGCTGATCCTATATATATAAAAGTTTTATTATTTTATCTATGGAAAGGTCTTAAAGGTGGCTACACAATATCAGAGGTATCTGATGAGATAGATTTACCGGAAGATAAAATTGAGATGGCACTTAAATACTGGATAAGAAAGAAACTGATGAAAAAAGATTGTCTTATAAAGGATAAGGCGAATAAAGAATCTCAAAAAGAAAAGACCACTAATCTTGTAGATTTCCAAACCAAGAAAAATGAATTGATTAATAAAAATAGAAAGAGTTATGATGAGATAGAAAGTGATTTACTATTTCAAGCCGAACTATTACTTGGTCAAACTATGTCAGAAAGGCAACAGGCTTTGATAGCAAAGTGTTACAATGAATATGGTTTTGATGAAGGTCTTATACAATATCTTTTAGAATACTGTGCTAAAAAGGACCAAAGAAATGCAAAATATATGTCAGCAGTAGCCGAATCATGGTATGAGCAAAAAATTAAAACAATAGATGACGCTAAAAAGTTCACAGAGAGTTTTGAACAGAAAGCAGGTTCTAGATTAAAAAAGAAAACAAAAGTGATAAGCAGAGAAGACTATAACAAGATGTTTATGAATTCAGTATTAAAGAATAAAATTAATCCATAAGTATGTTCTAATTAGTTAAAGGAGTTGTTTTGTTTAATAGTTATAATGATTTAAAAAAAGAATATGAATACATAAGACAAAATGACTATTTAGCTTATGATGAAAAGAAAGAAAAAATCTATAAAGATAATCCTCTATTAAAAGATTTAGATCTAAAGATGCTTAAACTTTATTTTGATATCGCTACACTAAATAGAGAAAAAAAAGATGCATCTAATCTTGAATCACAACTCTCAAGAGTTAAATCAGAAAGAGAAGACTATCTAAAAGAGCATAACATTAAAGATGACTACAAAGAGATAAAGTATGTTTGCGAGAAGTGTAAAGATACTGGATATGTCGATGGTCACAAGTGCTCTTGTTTTATTCAAAAAGAAATAGAAATGTTTGACAATATTTCTCATTTTAGAAATTATATAAAAACGGATAATTTTAATAATCTTAATTTAAGTTATTATAATCAGAGTGGTATAGAATATAATGGTGTAACTTATAGAAAACTTATGGAATCTCTGATCGAAAGATTTAAAGAACAGGCAAGGGACATAGAGAAAAAACCATTTAGTTTACTTCTTATAGGTGCAACTGGTACTGGGAAAACATTTTTAGCAAGATGCATAGGTGCAGAAGTTCTTAAAAACAATAAGTCAGTTCTATATGTAAATGTCAATGAATACTTAAGTTCACTAAAACCAGATTATGATGGTGAGCCACTTAAGAATTATGCTATCGCTTGTGACTTATTTATTTTAGATGACCTTGGAACTGAAAGAAGCACAGAATATACAAATGTAGAGATTAACTATATAATTGATAAAAGATTAAATGATAAAAAATCAACAATTATTACTACAAATTACACACCAGATGATATAGAAAGTACTTATCTATCCTCTACTAGTTCAAGGCTTATAAATGCTTATGATATTGAGTATTTGTATGGTAATGATTTAAGGAGGTTAAAAAATGTCAGCATCTAACGACATCCAAAGTAAATATTTAGGAGAGTTTCCAATAGGTCCACTTCTTCTTATGCCGCTTAAAGGTACTATGGCATTTACACAGAAGATAAATGATTTTATACTTGAGTGGAGAAAACTTCTCGTTCAAAATAAAGTCTATGACGTTTTTGCTGATGATTTTGTAAAGGAGTCCTATATACTTAAACCTGAGATAGATAGATTCGGCTCTGGTGAAGCAAAGTGTGTCATCAATGGGACAATTCGTGGTGCAGATATTTTTGTAATAGTTGATGTAGTAAATTATTCTGAAACTTATAATATGTTTGGTTTCGAAAATCATATGTCGCCAGATGATCATTATCAAGATTTGAAAAGAGTAATCGCTGCGGCAAATGGCAAAGCAAAAAGAATAAATGTGATAATGCCATTTTTGTATGAGTCAAGACAGCATAAAAGAACAAAGAGAGAATCACTTGACTGTGCTGTTATGCTTCAAGAACTTACATCTCTTGGTGTATCAAATATTTTAACTATAGATGCTCATGACCCAAGAGTGATGAATGCGATACCACTATCAAGTTTTGATTCACTCAGTTGTTACTATCAATTTGTAAATGCTATTTTAAATAAATATGATGACATAATTATCAATAAAGATAATCTTGCTATCATCTCACCTGATATCGGAGCTATGCAAAGAAATATTTATTTTGCAAATGTCCTTGGTGTGGATCTCGGCTTTTTCTATAAAAGAAGAGATTATAGTAGAATAGTTGATGGCAAGAATCCTATAGTAGCTCATGAGTATATGGGAGCAGATGTTGAAGGCAAAGATATCATAGTAATTGATGATATGATTGCATCGGGAGATTCTCTTATAGAGACAGCTAAAAGTATAAAGGAAAGAAAGGCAAAGAGAATATTTGCTTGTTGCACTTTTGGATTATTTACTAAAGGGCTTTCTCTATTTGATAAGGCTTATGAAGAAGGCATAATTGATGGCATATTTACAACAAATAGTATTTACCAGAGACCAGAACTTGTAGATAAAAAGTGGTATACAAGTGTCGATGTCACTGAATATGTGGCACGAATAATAGAGAGCATAAATCACGATAGTTCTATAAGTCAATATCTTGATCCATATGAGAAAATCAAGACAAGAGTAAAACAATACTGTAATACAAAAAAGTAATGCTGACTCGTGAAAAAAATAAGATTTCATATTTGCATTTTATAATGAGTGTATTAGTGGTACTAATACACTCTATTAATAATGACACAAAGTTAGAAAGATTTTTTTCTATAGAGAGTGGGATAGGCCAGTTTGCCGTACCACTTTTTTTTATCATAAGTGGATTTTTGTATTTTAGAAATATAAAATCAAAAGCAGATGCAGTAGAGAAACTTAAGAGAAGAGTTAGGACTTTACTTATACCATTTCTTCTTTGGAATCTCATCTACTATGCGATACATTTATTTTTAAAGCCTGGAAGTGGGATTAGTCTAGATGAGATTTTGGATTCTGCATTTACATATAAATATAATCCAGCGTTTTGGTTTATGTATCAGCTTATATTATTATCTATCATTTCACCACTAATATTTTGGTTTACGAATCAAAAACTTCCTAATGTCTTTAGAAAAAAATCTATAATTGTTATGGTAATTATCCTACTTATCTTTGCAGAACTTTTGATAAGTTTTGGGATTGATGTTCCCTACCTAAATGAAGATGCTTTTATATACTATGTAACTGGTATGATATTTGCAAATCTATATAATAGTGGCAAAATATCACTTATTGGTAAGAAGTATACATTAATTTTCCTTTTATTATTTATTGTATCATTTGCATTTAATAGATATGTATATAGTTTGCTTCTTACAAATGCAAAATATTATAATCCATTCACTGCTACAGTCGTTATCACACGAGTTTTTGGAGCGATGTTTATCTTTTACATATTTGATATATTCTTTGGCTATCAGAAGATTTTCATTTTTATGGATCAAACTTTTTTCTTATATGCTATACATTATATGATTGTAAAAGCGTTAATGATTGTGGTTAGATATATAATGTATAAGTTTATACCAGTAGGTATATTTGTTGGAGCTTTTGATTTATACACTATTATAGAGTGCATAACATTTATAGTGTCTCCTATAGTATGCATAGTTATTAATTTTTATTTATCAAGATTTATGATGAAGAGATTTAGCAAACAGTATAATATTTTGGTGGGAAATAGAAGATGATTAAGTATGTAAAAAACTTCACAGATTATGAAGTATTAGACTGTGGTGACAGTGAAAAGATAGAAAGGTTTGGGAAATATATTTTAAGGCGTCCAGACCCACAGGCTATATGGCATCCTGAAAACTATGACAAATATAAAGTAAATGCTATATACCATAGAAGTAGTAAAGGCGGTGGGAGTTGGCAGTTTATTG
The DNA here is from genome assembly GCA_017634065.1 of Lachnospiraceae bacterium. GTDB lineage: Bacteria > Bacillota > Clostridia > Lachnospirales > Lachnospiraceae > UBA3633. The sequence goes on from JAGBOC010000004.1 coordinate 10,733, forward strand.
ATTTGCCAAAGACTTGGAGGATTGAATATGAACTTGAGAAAAATATAAAAATGGTTTTTAACTTAAAGCCATTTACATTTAAGCATACTGGAGTTTTCCCAGAACAGGCAGTTAATTGGAAATTCATTTATGATTTTTGCAAAAATAGGACAAGTGAAAATAAAAAAATGAATGTGCTAAATCTATTTGCCTATACAGGCGGTGCTACACTTTCGGCAAGTCTTGGAGGCGCTAAAGTCACTCATGTAGATGCATCAAAGGGAATGCTCACTTGGGCAAAAGAAAATGCTGAATCAAGTTTTATCCCAAAAGATAGATTTAGGTGGATAGTTGATGATTGCAAAAAGTTTGTAGAAAGAGAGTTAAGAAGGGGAAACACTTATGAAGGTATCATTATGGATCCACCTTCTTATGGCAGAGGACCAAATGGAGAGGTTTGGAAACTTGAAGATTCAATTTATGACTTTGTAGACTTGACTATCAAATTATTGTCAAATAAAAACTCATTTCTTGTTTTAAACTCTTATACTACTGGTCTTCAAGCAGGAGTGATGGATTATATTGTAAAAAAAGCAGCGGTTAAGAATGGACTAACTGGCAAAACTGATTCATATGAGATAGGTTTAAAAGTATCATCTACTGGTCTTATCTTGCCTGAAGGTGCTACGACTATATTTACCACATAAAACACTATAAAAATAGGCTTTTTCTATATTTAAAATTATTTTTAAGAAGCGGTTTTTTCTTTACTTTTTATATGAATATTGATAAAATATATTTATGGAGGGGAGACTTAATAGTCTACCTTTTTTGTGGGTAAATTTGGGAGAAAATATGAAAAGAATAATATTGTTATTGCTTAATGTTTGTTTTGTATTAACTTTAACAAATTTATGCTTTGCTGGAAGATTTGAAAAATCAGGTGAGTATTACCGTTATTTTGAAGATAACGGCTCTGTTGCTCGTGACCAAATAGTTGAATACGATAGGAAACTATATTATGTAAATGATGAGGGTTATGCTGTTTTTAACTCTTGGGTTGAAGTAGGCTCTGATATGTATTATGCTGGAAATGATGGAGTATTTAAGACTGATGGAGTGTATGAGATAGAAGGCTATAAATATTATCTTGATAAAACTGGAAAGCTTCAAAAAGGTTGGTGCGGAGAGGATTATCTTTATTATGGTGACCTTGAAGATGGATTTCTCATAAATGGTTTCCAAGAATTAGACATTCCAAGAGATTGGGCTACTGAAGTAGATAAAGAGAAAACTGGTTGGTTTTATTTTGATACCAATACATATAAAAGAGTATTTTCAGAAGATGAACCATATATAAGTAAGATGGTTGGAAATAGACGATACTGTTTTGACCAAAATGGCATCATGAGAACTGGATGGAGACATATGAAAGAAACTGAACCAGTTATGAAAGGTTGGATGTATTTTGTTGAGGACACATCTGATGAGTTTAAGTTTGGTGAGGCAGTGACAGATACTTGGTATTCTGTTGAGCCACCAACAGAGGTTTTGCCAGGAGCAGATGTGAGATATTTTTATTTTAATGGTCAAGGTCAACCAAGAACAGCACCCGTAGGAAAGTATCAGAAAGTGAGACTTGGAGAAAAGACTTATCTTTTTAATGAATATGGATATGCGGTTTATGGTATTCAAGAAGTAAGTGGAGATTATTACTATTTTGGACCAGATGTTACAGACTGCTCGATGAAGACTGGATATATAAATAGAGACATAGATGGTTCTAATGATGGCTCATCATTCTATTTTGAAGGTGATGGAAAAGGTGTCACAGGTGTCTATCAAAATAAACTTTACTATAAGGGAAAACTTCAGAAAGCATCTGCTGAACAAAAATATGCCGGATTTGAAATCTCTGGTAGAGTTTATTTGGTAAATGCAAGTGGAACTATATTAAAGAATAGGAAGAAAGTAAAAGATGGAGATGGAAGCGCATGGAGTACAAACTCATCTGGAATTGTTACTTATCATGATGAAGATGCTGACTACACTACTCCTTCTGCACCAGAGTTATCAATAGATAGATAGTGATTATTAAAGATGATAAATACTTTATAGAAGAGGCTTTGAAACAGGCAACGATTGCAGCGAACGCAGGTGATATACCCGTTGGCTGCATTGTCGTATATAGGGAAAATAAAAAAAATAAAAAAATGTGTGAAATTGCATCTGAAGCCGGGATAAAAGATGGTGACATATTAGCAAAATCATACAATAAAAGAAATAAAGAAAAAAATGCTATAGCACATGCGGAGATTTTAGCAATATCAAAAGCGTGTAAAAAGATTAAGGACTTTAGGCTTGAAGAGTGCACGATGTATGTGACATTAGAACCTTGCCAAATGTGTGCAGGAGCAATAGTTCAAAGTCGCATAAAGAAGTTAGTCATAGGTGCAAAGAGTTTAAAATCTGGAAGTTGCGGAAGTATAATCAATATACTTGATAATAATGAGTTTAACCATAAAGTTCAGATAGAATATATGGAAAACGAAAATTGCAAAGATATTTTAAAAACTTTTTTTAAAAAAATACGAAAATAGTGAGAAGCATATGGAAAATAGTGAAGAGACAAAAGAAATTATAAGTGAAGAACAAAAACCAATTGATTTAGAAGTAAAGGAAGAACCAGTACAAAAAGAAGATAGTGTAGAGAAAGAAGTAGATGCACCAAAGGTAGAAGATAACACATCAAAACTAGAGGAGAAAGGCTTTTTTAAGTATTACATCTTTATCTTGTTAAACTCAATAATTGGTTTTATTTTGATGCTTTACTTTTCAAGGCAAGTAATCACAACCTTGGCTGAAAAAAATATCATAGATTTAAGCAACTTAAGAATGGTAGCAAGTGTAGGTGTATCAGCGATATCAGCAATGATATTTATGTTTTTGACACTGGTATTTAAGAAGTTCTTTAAGAAATTATTTTTCTCTGAAATATTTTTATATATTTATATAGGTGGTCTCACAACATTAATAAATATAATTGCTTGGAACTTTTTCTTTAAATTAGTTGGAAAAATTATAGTTAGTGAAAATATAGCTTGGAAGGTAGCTGAAGTCATAGCTTTTGTGATAGCTGTGTTATTTGCTTTCTTTGCTGATAAGTTAGTTGTGTTTAAGAGTTATAGTTTTAGACCAAGCAAACTTTTTGTAGAACTTGGTTCATTTATCGGAGCAAGACTCATAACTGAATTAATAAATGTAGCCATTATGTATTTTATCATTGATTATAAAGGCAAAGAACCACTGCTTGGAAAGATAGTTGCAAGTGTGGTTGTCATCATCGTAAATTATTTATTTAGTAAGTTTATAATATTTAAGAAAACAGAGAATAAGAATGAAACACAAGATAAGTAAAGCTATAGAGATAGTAGATAGGAGAGAGAAGGAGAAAGCAATTTATCTCCTATCTTTTTTGTTGCCACTAATTATGATTGTGGCAATACTTATCTCAAAGCATGTATTTCCTTTTGGTGAAAAGTGTATACTTCGGACAGATTTCTACCATCAGTATCTTCCATTTTATTCTGAACTGCAGAATAAATTAAAGGGTTTTAAAAGTTTGCTTTATACATATAAAGTTGGACTTGGAACTAATTTTATTACTTTACTTGCATATTATTTAGTTTGCCCATTTAATATTCTTTTGATATTAGTGAGTGATAACTATGTACTAGAGTTTATCACTGTGATGCTTGTATTTAAAATTGCTCTATCTGGACTATGTATGTCTTATTATATTGTAAAGAGATATAATACAGATAGTTTTGTGACTATATTTTTTGCAATCTTTTATGCGATGAGTGGCTATGTTGGAGCATACTATTGGAATATAATGTGGATGGACAATATATTGCTTTTCCCACTACTTATGCTTGGATTTGAAAATATTCAAAATGGGAAAAAGCCATATTTATATATCATAACACTTGCTCTTTCAATTCTATGTAATTACTATATCGGTGCCATCACTTGCTTTTTCTTTGTTATTTATTTTGTATTCTATAATATCCTAAAAGAAAAGAAGAAAAAAGAGTTTGCTATAAACTTATTAAAGACAGCAATTTATTCTTTGATAGGAGTGATGATAGCTTCTATACTTTTGGCGCCTGTCATTTTTGCATTTAATACAACTGCATCAAGTGACTCTACATTTCCTAAAAAAGTAAATGAATACTTTACTATACTTGAAGTGATAGGAAGACATCTGCCATTCACGACTGTGGAAAATGGTATAGAAAACTGGCCAAATCTCTATAGCGGTGTAGCTTGTTTCCCACTCATCACTATGTATTTTTTATCAAAAAAATATAAGACAAGAGAGAAAATATGTTATGCATTCATCTTCCTATTTTTTATTGCATCTTTTTCTATAAATGTTCTTGACTACATTTGGCATGTATTCAAATATCCAAACTCACTTCCTTGTAGGCAGAGTTTTATTTATACTTTCTTGCTTCTTATAGTGGCTATAAAGCCACTTCTAAAGTTTAATAGTATAAAGCCAAAAGATATAACAATTAGTTTTGCGATACCAGTGTTGTTGCTTGTGATTACAGAGAAGATAGTAAAAAGTGAAAAGGTTGCTTTTTACTCTGTATATTTTGCAATTATAATAATGTTTATCTATTTGCTTATTTTCTTAAAATATAAGAGCAAGAAAACTGATAAAAATATATTATTATACATCGCTGTAATCTTTGTATGCTTTGAAGCATTTATGAATATGTATCAAACTTCTATATCTACGATTAAGAGAGATGACTATATGAAAAATACTCAAAATATTAAGGCGATTACAAATGGTATAAAAAATATCACAGATGATTTTTATAGAGTTGAGAGAATGGATATGAAGACTAAAGATGATGGAGCATTTATGCATTTCCCATCATCATCTATTTTCTCATCATCAGCCTATGCAGATGGGACAGACTTTTACAAAAAAATAGGTATGGAGGCTTCTACAAATGCATACTCAATAACAGGCTCTACGCCTTTTGCAGATTCTTTACTTTCAGTTAAGTATAGAGTTTATGAGAAAAAAGAAGAACATGCAAAGGCATTAAACTTACGTGAAATAGCAAATGATGAAACAGTATATTTATATCAAAATATAGATATTATGCCACTTTCTTTTGTCTTAACTAATGATTTCCTAGAAAACTATGATATGTCATCTGGAAATCCAGCAACAGTGCAAAATAATTTCTCAAGAACATTAAAACTTGGAACGGTCTTAAGTAAAAAGACAGTTGAGATAACTGGCACAACTGCAAAGTTTAAAACTGAAGAGGAAGGCGACTATTATGCTTTTGTCCGCGATAAAGGCATAAAAGAAGTAGTAGTAACTTATCCTACTACATCAGAATCATTTAAAAACTTAAATCGTGGTTATTTTATAGAACTTGGTTATCTTGATAAAGATGTAGAAATAGGGTTTAGGAATGACACTAATGATGACCAATTATTGATAGAAGTATTTAGATTTAATTTTGATACACTAAAGAAAGTAGTAGATGCCATAACTTCAAATGCAACATATAAGATGAAAAGTTTTACTGAAGATAGAATTAATTATAAAATGAATGTAAAGAATAAAGGTGTCTGCACCATATCACTTCCATATGACAAAGGATTTACTATTCTTGTAGATGGCAAAAAAGTTGAGAGCAAGAAGGTTATGGATTTTATGCTTGGATTTGATATAGAAGAAGGAGAACATGAGATATTAATCACATATGTGCCAAGAGGCCTAATGCTTGGACTAGGACTTACAATACTTGGCATAATACTTCTCATATCGATGTATGTGCTTGATAAAAAGAATATTATAAAAATATAAAAAGTAGCCGTGAGGCTACTTTTATAATAATCAGTTTATGCTATCTGAAACTCGTGATAACCTGTCGAACCAATAGTTATAGCAAACTTCTCAATTTCTACCACAGGCTTATGATTGTTATTTATGAAAAATGGAGTATCTTCATTAATGTAGTTTTCTATATTGTAGTCTTTTATGAGTGTAGATTTTTGCTCATCACTCCATTTCTCTATTGCATCAGTTATACATTTTATAGATTTATCTTTAAAATTGTCGCCGAGAACATCTTTTAGATTTAAGAACTTCTTATTATTTAGATCAACATTATAGAACAATCTTTTTATAGTGGTGGTTGTTCTTGTCTCGCGAAGTTCTATGAAGAGAGATAAATAATCCTCATCAAGACATTTTATCTCATAGTTACATTCTATAGTTGTAGGTATATATTGGAAAGATAAAGAATAATCATCAGGGAAGCTAAAACTTCTTATCTTTCTTAAGTCACGATAGAAATTGTCAAGTGTTATATCATCATCTAATACTATATCACTTTTTGTTGATAGTGCTATTTCTTTTTTAGTGGCTAAAGATTTATCGTGTGGTATATCTTTTTTATTAGAAATATCTTTTTTTACAGCATCAACTTCTTCACTAGGAGCAATATCATTATTTTCATTTGATTTAGTAGTTTCCAGCGATTCATTTAAAACTGAATTGCTTTCTCCTTTTAACTCATCTTTTTCTTGTGATTTAGGCTTTTCAAATGACTCTGGTTTCCAATTTGAATCATTTCTATCAGGTGGCATCTGCATATTAGAGCGCGATGACCTACCAGGTCTTCCCTCTATTTTTATAGTGGTTTCAGACTGCATTGCTTCAGTAGTTTCTACGATAATTATATTTTTGTTGTGTGGACCAGAAAGTATTGAATTATCAGAACCAGTGAAGCCATTTACAGTTCCTTCAATATCTTTATTCATATCTGGAAAACTTTTGCCTGGTCTTTCAATTCTATTTGGTCTTTTAGGTCTAGCTTCAGAGTATGATGAGATTAGATTTGAAAAAGTATTTGCCCTACCCATTGAAGAGAAAGAATAATTTATTAGGTCATCAGCATTTGCTCTTGAAAGGATTTCTCTTTCAGTGTCGCCAAGAACTGACTGGTATTTAGTTTCTAAATCAGTAATTCTATTTTCAATATCCTTTTTTGCATTATTTTTGGCTGATTCAAGATAGCTTTCATATGTTTTTAGTGCATTAGTCTTCGCCTCTTCTATTAACTCTGTAAGAGCAGAAGATATGTTTGCATTTAGGGAATCTACGAGTTCATCATTTGCAGTCCCTGAATAAGTAATTTTAGGGATTTTTACATCAAGATTCATATACACATTTCTATCTCTTTCAAAAGCACCAGTTGTGACAGAATAGTATGGAGTATCTGCATTTATAAGTTTAGTATTTTCGACTTTCTCACAACCGAAAACATTTAGTATTAGTAGGGTAATTATTAAAATATTTGATAGCATTTTTTTCATAGCTAGTTACCTCCGATAGTTAAATAATAGCCTTAAAATGCCAATTTGTAAAGTTAAAAATCTTGACTTTTTTGTGAATAAATAGTAATATTATAATTCGTGGATTTGGTGGGTGTAGCGCAGTTGGTTAGAGCGTCAGATTGTGGATCTGAAGGTCATGGGTTCAAATCCCATTATCCACCCGTATATAATATGGTGAATATTTAGGGCTATCGCCAAGCGGTAAGGCACAAGACTTTGACTCTTGCAGTCGGTGGTTCGAATCCACCTAGCCCTGTATGAGACACTAGCTCAGTCGGTAGAGCACTTGACTTTTAATCAAGTTGTCGGGGGTTCGATTCCCCC
>JAGBOC010000005.1 GCA_017634065.1 Lachnospiraceae bacterium
AAATCTTAATATTGCCTAATTCTGGAATAATTACAGGGGATAAATTATTTCAATCAATTAATGATGATAAAGGAAACAAGTTTAAATCTTTTGGTGGAATAAAAATTGCAGATAAAGCAGAAGGAGATGTTTCTTTTAAAATTACACTGCAATCTTGGGGGTATCTAGGTACAAGTAAACAGTTGGTGCAGGGAGCTAATTCTTATAAAATTGCAGCTGGGAAAAAGCCATTTACTGACGGAACAACAAACACTAGTTATGTGAAAATCAATAATGAAACAAATGATGTAATATCTTTAAGTGCAAATGGGACTTATGACATTAGTATAAAAGATATCAAAGGCGAACCTCTATATTTTAAAATAGTCCCAGATAATGATAGAGACATAGAAGTTATATTTTCAGATTTAAAGTATACTACAGAGTAACAAGAAGTATTTATAGAATCATAGTATTTTAAATTGGCAACAGCATTGCTACTAGTGATAACTATGATTTAAAGTGAAAAATCATTTATAAAACTTGCTAAGGCATAGTTTTTTAGGTAATATGAATGCAGGGGGGGATAGAACCCTGCATTTTTATTTGCATTAATTCATTATGTAACTACATTGCACGACTTTTTAAAGTCTATCGGGATTCCCACCTATGTCCCTTCCCACCAATCCACTAAAGATGGGGCAGAACATTAGAAATGATGGCTGCATAGTTTTAATGAGCATAAAAAAACAAGTCATCTATTGTAGTATTTTTCTCGGTGAAAAAGGAATTTAACTAATTATTTTACTCCACCAGTTTTGAGTGGGTCGTATGCAACATCATTTTTTGTAATAAAGTATATGGCTTTCAATACTTTTTTGATGAGATGTCCATAAGCTACACAAGTTTCTTTAGTTTCACGTTTTCTTTTATAGTAATTATACCATTCAGGGTTATTATGTATTATGACTTGCATACTTTTATAAAATATAATCATAAATCATACAGAATTGGACTTTAGGTCCGATTTTTTAAATTTGACTCTATAATGTTTTGTTAAAGCGGTTATATCTATACATTGACAAAAATATTGTAATGATATATAATTACAAAATGAAAGTCAGTGCAGTTATAAAATTATTGAAAGATAATGGCTGGTATCAAGTTAGACAACGTGGAAGTCATAGGCAATATAAAAATGATAATATAAAAGGACTTGTCACTATAGCAGGTAAAATGTCTGATGAAATAGATAGAGGGACTTTGAATAGTATTTATAAACAATCTAGGATAAAGAAGGTGTAAAGATGGAAGATTATTTGATTATTGTTGAAAAGCAAAAAAAGAATTATAGTGCTTATTGTCCTGATGTTCCTGGGTGTATTGCTACAGGTAGGACAGAAGCTGAAACTAGGAAAAATATGGCAGAAGCATTAAAGTTCCATATTGAAGGACTAATGGAAGAAAAACTTCCAATTCCTAAAGCAACTACTTCATTTTATTATAATTCTGATGATACAGCAAGCGGAGTAATTAATTTTAGATGTACAAAAACATTACAAAAGAAATTAATAGAGATTGCCAAAAAGGAGAATGTATCATTGTCGCATATAGTAAATGACGCATTGGTAAAAATGTATGCATAAAAAACTTACAAGATAAGTATAAATATAGCACAAATAAAACATAAAATCGGATTTTATAAGTCCGATTTTTAAATTTGACTTTATCATGTTTTGTTAAAGCAGTTGCCATTTTCCACTGCTTACATTATACTAATGTCCCTTCCCACCAATCCACTAAATATGAAGCAGAGCATTAGAAATGATGGCTACATAGTTTTAATGAGCATAAAAAATAAACCCTCTAATACTGTATTTTCTTGAATGAAAAAGGAATTTAACTAATTATTTTACGCCACCAGCTTTGAGTGGATCGTATGTACCCCCTATGGGCACCCCCTAACTTTTACAACTTGTAGGTGGTTGGTACTGGGGAGCACCGCGAGCCCGTAGGTCGTAAGATACACATTTATGAAAAAAAGCACAAGAATAGTTAGGAGATTATTGGCACTATTTTTAGTTGTGCTTATGAGTATAGAGAGTTTTGGGGCGGTGGTAAGTGATAATGATGGTTCAGCATTCATCACAAAAGCTGAATTTGACAGTTTAAAAAATGACTTCCAATCACAAATAGATCAATATAATACATCAATAGATGCTAAAATCGATGGTGCAATAGCGAGTTATTTAGGTGGTATAAATCTATCAAATGTTGATACAGTACAACTTCCATTAGCAGGTTGGGGCGAGATCACAGAAATAAAAAGTGTAGAAAAAAATACTTATAAAATGTTGGACTTTGATGCTGGATTTATAAAGTGGTCGAGAGCGCCACATACCGCATTCACATCGGGCGGTTGGACTCAAACATGGGTCGTTTTTTCGAAGAATAATTATACACGAGCAGCAACGGATTACCAACGTCGCTTGTTATGTGATGCTGGTGCTGAGGGTGACACTGCTCCTGCTTCCATCGTGTGGTTGGGAATAAGTAAAGATTATAGGGAAAAATTGTCACCACTACTTATCACTCACCAAAACGGAATTAATATGAATAACGGTGGTTATATGGGTGGTTATGATTTGGATGCGAGTTATATGGAATTAAATAATGCTACACATATTGAGGAAGGTTATTGGGCTGATTTATCGGTTGCACAACTAGCTGTATGGAACCCAAGATTTTATTGGTATGATGGATATCGTGCTGAAGGAAAATATAGAGCTGATGGGGTTGTTGATGCTTCTACAATAGGGCACAATATTTACCTAGGCGTTGTTGATGGTAAAACCATTGATAAAGAACATATTTTAACTTATGATAATGAATATCTAGACTACTTTTCAGACACCGACTGGTCGAATACTCTCCGCCGTTGTGACAGTAACACAATTACTGAAGAAAACTTAAAAACTGCAGTTACTATGAGTGGAATGTGGTATATAATGAGAGTAGCAAACGGTACTGGTGAAACTGTAGCATCAAACAATGACTTTACAAGTATAAACTCGTTCACACGAATTAATTCAGGAAATCGTGCAACTTCAACTGCTATACTTCCATCTCTTGGGGTAGTAAATAAAAAATACACTGCTGGTGAAGTTATGCAGACAAATTCAAATGATGTATTTAAAACTATGGTTGATAAGGTTGAATTTAAAACATCTCAATTAAATCTTTACCAAGGCTTCCCGGTACTTGCTGCTAAAGCTGGTGATATTATTGAGTGGACACCAATATTTAAAAATACAAAAAAGAATGGTTCAGCTTCTAATTTTGACTTAAATGTCATATTCGCGACATCTCCATTTGATAGTAGCAATAATGTCGCTGATTCTGATAAAATTATTTTAGATGGACTTACAACTAATTATACAACGACATCTGGTGGCAGAGTGAAAGTAAAGTTTCAAATGCCTAAAGATGGCATAGTTTATTGTAAATGGAATCCGTCAGATACAACAACTTTATCAGCTACAAGTTGGGAGGCAACTCTGGATTTATTAAACTGTGCTACCTATAATCGAACAAAAAGTAATTAAAAAAAATAGCAAGTAGTGTAACGAGAATTAGAGTTTAGTATAAACAGGTATCTGTGAAAAGATACCTTTTTTATTTGCTGGATAATACTTTCAATCTACTTGCCAACTCTCAAGTTTTAGGCTATAATGGGACTAGTATACCATTATAGCCTAAGGAGCAATTATATGATTTATCGACATGCATTAAAAGAAATTAAAGAACTTGGTAAGATGTTCTCGGTAGTACTTGTGACTGGTGCAAGACAAGTCGGAAAAACAACTATGCTTACTGAATATGGAAAAAAGTTTGACTATCTTACATTTGATGATCCTTTTATGAAAAGGAAGTTAAAGGAAAGTGGAATAAACTTTTTAGAAAGATATAAGTTGCCATTGATTCTTGATGAAGTTCAATACTCTCCAGAAATTTTTCATTATCTGAAAATTAAAAGTGATGCATTAAAGAAAAAAGGAATCTACTTTATGTCTGGTTCACAACAATTCAAGATGATGCACAATGTCACTGAATCTCTCGCAGGAAGAGTTGGAATTATAAATATATCGAGTTTATCTATGAGAGAAATAAATAATGAAAAGTTTTTTGATACATTAGTTGTTGATGAAAAGTATTTAAAGAAAAGAAAAAAATCATTAACTAGTTTTACTGAAAAGAAAGTATGGGATATTATTTTTAGAGGAGGGATGCCTGAACTTGTTTCAATGCCACAATATAAAAAGGACAGGTATTTTGCGACATATATTAATACATATCTTGAAAGGGATGTTCGTGATTTAAAACAAGTTGGTGATTTGAGCAAGTTCTCAAATTTTTTGATTGCTGTCGCAGCTAGAACAGGGCAGTTGTTAAATAAAAAGGAAATCTCAAGAGATGTCGGTATAGACGAAAAAACTGTAACTAAATGGTTAAGTATATTAGTCGCTTCAAACATTATTTATTTGTTACAACCATATCATAATAATGTTTTAAAAAGAATGGTGAAAACTCCAAAGATTTACTTTTTGGATACTGGACTTTGCACATATTTGACATCATTTGAAACTTCTAAAACTTTAATGAATAGTTCATTTGCTGGACACATCTTTGAGACATTTGTCATAAGTGAAATCATAAAAAGTTATTATAATAGAGGAGTACTTGAACCGCCAATTTTTTATTATAGAGATAAAAATATGGTTGAAATAGATCTTGTCATTATGAAAGATAGAACATTGTATCCTATTGAAATAAAAAAATATACAAATTTTAATTCTGGAGATATGAAGTCATTCAAAATGTTAAGTAGAGTTAAAGATGCTAAAATAGGATGCGGTGGCATCATTTGTATGAATAGTGAGCTCACAAAATTAGAAAATGGCAATTATATAATCCCAGTGAATTATATATAGTTTACACCTCTTCATAGTTTTGATATTTACCTAAAAGTGTATTATAATTAAGTATTATAATACACTTTTTATATTATTATGAAGATTGATGAAAATAAACTAAATAAGTTAGTAAGTCTTGCAACTGAACTAGTCTCTCAAGTTCGTGCAGAGGCTCTTGTAGCCTTACGCTTTCTTGATGTGGCATTATATAAGTTAAAGTTTAAGTTTGACTTTAATACTACACTTTTTACTGATGGCGAATATCTATATATGAATCCATATCATATTTTCTCACTTTATAAAGCCGAATACAATATGCTCCTTCGAACATATCTGCATGTGATATTACACTGCATATTTTTTCATTTATTTATTGATAAATCACTTGATGAAGATAGATGGAATCTATCTTGCGACATTGCAGTTGAAAATATTATAAATGAACTTGACCTTCCAACACTTGTTCCAGATATGCAAAATCCACAGATACCAGAAATTAATGTTTTGAAACTGCGAGTTGGAAATCTCACTGCTGAAAAGATTTATAAGTTCTTCATGACAAATGGCATAACAGATGAAGAGTTAAATAGACTTAAGAATCTTTTTGAACGTGACAATCACGCTTTTTGGTTTATAGATACTGGAAATGAAATGAGTAGGGAAGGCGGGAAAAAGAAGGAAGAAAATAGTGACTATAAGGAACAAAAAAAACACGAAAGTAATGATGAAGAAGTAGATAGAAAAGAGCATGATGAGAAGGATAATGATAAAGAGCAGGAAGCAAATAATGAAGAGGATTACAATAAGATAAATATAGATCAAGATGAGATGGAAGAAGATGATGACAGTGGTGATGAAGGTTCAAATCTTGAAGGGGATAAGAATAAAGCTGATGCAGGTGAAGAAGAAAATCCAAATGCCGATTCAACAAATAAAAGTGACATTAATGAAGATAGCAAAAATGAAGAAGCAAGAATTGGCGGGATGGAAGTAGAAAGACCAGTAGATGCAAAAAACTTGGATAAAAGTCTTACTGAAGAAGAAGCAATATCAATACAAGAAAGAATCAATGAGCAAATTGGTGATGGTAAAGACGAGCGTTTTGATGATGATACAGATAACAAAACTGACAAAAAAGCAGATCAAGGTTTTGACTTAAGAAAAAAACTTGCTTCTCAAATAGAAAATGCATCATATAATGATTGGAAGAAGATTAGCGAAAGAGTAAAAGAAGATCTTTTGATGTTTGAGAAAATGTGGGGAGAAAAAACAAACACTCTCAAACAATACATAAAAGAGATTAATAGAGAAAAGTATAATTATGAAACATTTCTTGAAAAATTTGCTATAATAGGAGAGAACATAGAGTTAAATGATGAAGAGTTTGACAACATATATTATACTTATGGGTTAAATATGTATGAAAATGTCCCGCTTGTTGAGCCACTGGAATATAAAGAAGTGAACAAGATAAAGGAGTTTGCGATAGCAATAGATGTAAGTGGTTCAGTTAAGGGCGATTTAGTTCAGAAGTTTATAGAAAAAACTTACAATATATTATCTAAAAGAGAAAACTTTTTTAGCAAAGTAAATATACATATCATACTTTGTGATACTGATATAAAGAATGATTACAAAATCACTAATTTGTCAGAGTTAAAAAAAGTTTATGAGAAAATGGTATTTGAGGGATTTGGTGGAACTGATTTTAGACCTGTATTTGACTATATTGAGAAATTACGAAAAGCTGGGGAATACAAAAATCTTAAAGGTTTAATCTATTTCACAGATGGACTTGGTGATTTTCCTAAAAAAATACCTGATTATGCAACAGCATTTTGTTTTATAAAAAAAGATTACGAGAAAAACGAAAAGAAAATATCAGTACCATCTTGGGCGATAAAGATTGTGTTGGAGGATATATAATGAATATAAAAGAAGCAAAAGTTCAGATAAAGAACTCTATGATTGCATATTTTAGTAAAGATGAATTTGGAAATTATATTATTCCGATAGAGAAGCAGAGACCAATTTTTATGATAGGTGCTCCAGGTATTGGGAAGACAGCCATTATGAAACAAATAGCAGAAGAACTTAATGTAGGTCTTGTATCTTATTCTATGACACATCATACAAGACAAAGTGCTTTGGGACTTCCTATCATAAAAAAGAAAACCTATGGTGGTGTAGAGTATGACATTTCAAGATATTCTATGAGTGAAATAATCGCATCAGTTTATGATATGATGGAAAATACTGGAGTTAAAGAAGGGATATTATTTCTTGATGAGATAAACTGTGTGTCGGAGACTCTTGCACCATCGATGCTTCAGTTTTTGCAGTATAAAATATTTGGTCAGCATAGACTTCCAAGTGGTTGGATAGTAGTGACTGCAGGAAATCCACCTGAATATAATAAATCAGTTAGGGAATATGATATAGTTACTCTTGATAGATTAAAAGTGATAAATGTCGAACCTAATTATGAAGTATGGAGAGAGTATGCATTAAATAGCAATGTTCACGGTAGCATACTCAGTTTCCTTGAGATTAAGAAAGAGTTCTTTTATATAGTTGAGACTGCAGTAGAAGGTAAGAATTATGTCACTGCAAGAGGTTGGGAAGATTTATCAAAAATGATTTATCTTTATGAAAAGAATAACTTAAAGGTTGATGAGACACTTATAAGCCAATACATTCATCATAAAGAGATATCAAAAGAGTTTGCTGTATATTATGATTTATACAATAAATATAAATCAGACTATCAGATAGTAAACATTGTAAATGGAAATGCAACGGAAGATATAAAAAATAGAGCAAGACTTGCGAAGTTTGATGAAAGGATATCGCTTCTTGGACTTTTGATTGACAATATAAGTAGCAATATGGCACTTGCAGTTGATGATGAAATTTGTATAATGGAGTATCTTGATGTACTTAAATATATTAAGGCAGAAATTACTGGTGATTTCAGTAAGATAAAGGAAGAAGAGAAGAAGGCAAATAAGGCTGACATTGATAAGAGCATAGAAAATGAAAAAGACTTACTCGCCTCTGGTGTTGAAGTTGGTGAAAATAATTCACAACTCAAAATACGTGTGAAGAGAGACCCTAAACTGGAAGAAGAAAAGTATAAGAAGTTACATTATATGGATTCATTAAATAAACACATACTTGAAGAAAAACGAAAACTTAATGTGTATCTTACAAGTGGAACTCTTACTGCTGCTGATTCTAAAAAGTTTAATTATGTGATAAAAACTTTGATGTATTTACTTGAAGAGTTTAAGGTAGAGGGAATTGAAAATAATGAGACATCATTTGAACTTATAAGAAGAGATTATGAGCAAAAAATAAGTGCTCATACTAAAAGGGTAGAAGTTATTAAAAAGAATATAGATAATGTATTTAAGTTCGTGGAAGAGATATATGGAGATGGCCAAGAAATGGTTATACTTGTCGCAGAACTCACCACAAGATATGCAACAGCGAAGTTTATAAGCACATTCGGCTCTGACTCATATTTCAAGCACAATAAAGAAGTTTTGTTTTATGAAAGAAAACAAGAATTATTAGATAAAATAAATGAACTTGACTAATTATACAAAGTTAGCCTATTTTATGCACATTATCTTGAAAAAAATCTAAATATGTAGTAAGATATTATGATATGAAAATTGAAAGAATAGATGAAAACTCAATAGCTTTGATAATTAACAATGAAGAATTAAAGAATAGAAACTTAAAAATGAGTGACCTTTCATATGGTTCAGAAAAAGCAAGAGATTTATTAGTTGAGATGATGAACCTTGCAAAAGTAGAAGTAGGTTTCACTGCTGATGCACCACTTGCTGTTGAGGCTGTGCCATTAAAAGATGGCGATATAAAGCTTATAGTTACTAAAGTTTATAATCCTGATGAACTTGATGCAAGATATTCAAGATTTACTCCAATGAAAAATGACAAACTTCCACTTTCTATTATGCAGATGCTTGAAAGTACTATTGATAAGTTTGAAGAGGCACTTAAACAGAGCAATACTAAAGGTATCAACGAAGTAAATAATATTGAGAAGCTTGAGATAAGAACAGAGACAGATAAGATAGCAATATTTGAGTTTGATGAGATAGATAAAGCAAGTGATGCTTGTAAAAATGTAAATAGCTATGACTATGTGAGCGTTTTATATAAAGATGAGAAAGCTAAAAAGTTTTATCTTGTCTTAAGTATTTCTGGAGGAGTGTCAAAGAATTCGCTTGAAGATTTCAGCAAAGTTTGTAATACACTTGCAGAATATGGTGTAAAGATAAAAGGTAAGGTTGGTATAAACCAGGCTTACTATGAAGAGCATTATAAAGTCATTATAAAAGAAGATGCTGTAAATAAACTTAGTAGATTGTAAAGGAGGATTTTATATGGTAATTTCAAAAGATATGTTAATGGGTGATATTTTAGATACTGAATATGCAGAGACAATCGCAAATATTTTGATGGCTGAAGGGATGCACTGTGTAGGATGTCCATCATCACTTATGGAATCACTTGAAGATGCATGTATGGTTCACGGAATAGATGTTGAACCACTTTTAACAAAGATTAATGCTGCTATTGCATAATATTAAATAATTTATAAGGAGGACAATAACATGGCACACAAAGTATCAGATGATTGCATTAAGTGTGGAGCTTGTGCAAGTACTTGCCCAACTGGATGCATTAAGGAAGGGTCTACAAAATATGAAGTAGACGCAAGTCAATGTGTAGATTGTGGCGCTTGTGAAGGAGCATGCCCTACTGGAGCAATTAAACCAGAATAGTCTATACATTAATACAAGGGTTTATTGATAAAATATCGCTATTTTCTTTACATAGCGATATTTTTTTGATAAAATAATAAGGTTATGAAGAAATCATTATTTAGCGAAATTCTGGAATGGGCAGGTATACTTGCCGTTGCTTTTGTTGTTGCATTATTTATAAATAATGTGATAATAACCAATTCATACATACCAACCCCTTCTATGGAATCAAACTTACCTGTAGGTAGTAGACTATTTGGTTTTAGATTGAATTATTTATTTTCAAAGCCACAAAGAGGGGATGTGGTTATATTTGACTATGGCTTTGAATGTAAGAATTGCCACAAAATGTACCAAAAAAACGAAGAAGCAAAATGTCCACACTGTGACACCGAATCAAAAGGTTGCAAGAAGGTGCATTTCATAAAAAGAGTTGTAGGTCTCCCAGGAGAGCACATAGAGATAAAAGCTGATTATACAGCAGAACAAGAATTATTTAGAACCACGAAGTTTTCTGATGAAAATATCAAGGCAACCTGTGGACATGTATATATAGATGGTGAAAAGTTTGAAGAAGATTATCTAAATGAACCAATGATTGTAAATAATTTTTTTAGGTCAATAGATGTAGTAGTTCCAGATGATTGTTATTTTTTACTCGGTGATAATAGAAATAATTCTGAAGATGCAAGATTTTGGCCTAATCAATTTATAAGTATAAAAGATATTGAAGCTAAAGCATATATAATTTATTGGCCACTTAATCGTATAGGGTTAATAAAATAGGAGGTAAATATGTCAAGAAAAAGTGAGTACACACATGAATACACTCATATATTAAAAAATGACAAGAGATGTATGGATGACGCTTTTGATTTTTGTGAAGATTATAAAGATTTTATGAATGCATCAAAGACAGAAAGAGAATGCACAAATAGAATTATAGAGATGGCAAAAGAAAATGGCTATGTTGAGTTTGATAAAAGCATAACTTCAGTTTCGCAAGGTAAAAAGTTTTTTGTAAATAATAGAGGCAAGTCAGTAATACTTATAACTATAGGTAAAGAGAAAATAGATAAGGGTGTAAACTTTGTCATATCGCACATTGACTCACCAAGACTTGACCTAAAACCTAATCCAGTATATGAATGCGAAGACATAGCATATTTTAAGACTCATTATTATGGTGGGATAAAAAAATATCAATGGCCAACTGTACCTCTTTCAATGCATGGTAGGATTTTTAGAGAGGATGGAAGTTTTGTAGATATATCACTTGGTGAAAATGATGATGAACCAAAGTTTATAATTACAGATTTACTTCCACATCTTGCGAAGGAACAAGAGAAGAGAACTTTAGGGGAAGGTGTGACAGGTGAAGAATTAAATATTGTCATAGGTAGCATTCCAATAATTGATACTGATGAAGAGATAAAGGAAGCAGTTAAGGAAAATACATTAAAGATACTTTATGAGACATTTAAGATTAAAGAGAAAGATTTTGCAAGAGCAGAGATTGAGTTTGTACCTGCAAGTAAAGCAACAGATATAGGTTTTGATAAATCAATGATAGCAGCATATGGACAGGATGATAAAGTATGTGCGTACCCAGCACTTATTGCTGAAATAGAAAATGAGAAACCTGTAAAGACGAGTGTTACAGTATTTACAGATAAGGAAGAGATAGGCAGTGAAGGTAATACAGGAATGAAGGCAGAGTATCTTTTTGAAGTTATGGAAGACCTGGCTGACATTCAAAAAGTAAAAGTTAGAGATTGCTATAGAAACTCTATTTGTCTATCAAGTGATGTAAACTCTGCATATGACCCTACATTTGCAGATGTATTTGAAAAGAGAAACTCATCTCATATAAATCGTGGAGTTGTTCTCACAAAGTATACTGGTCATGCTGGGAAGTCAGGGTCTAACGATGCCTCTGCTGAAACGATGGCGAAAGTTATAAAACTCATGGATGACAGAAATGTAGTTTGGCAGATAGGTGAGCTTGGAAAAGTTGATATAGGTGGAGGTGGCACCATTGCTAAGTTTGTAAGTAGGCGAAATATAGATACCATAGATGTAGGAGTAGCAGTTTTATCAATGCACTCACCTTATGAACTTACATCAAAACTTGATATATATCATACTTATTTGGCTTATAAAGCATTTTTACTAAATAATAATTAGGAGATAAAAGAAATGAGCAGAAAGTTTTTTTCAAAAATAGGATTACTTTTGATAATAGGAACTATGGCTTGTCAAAAAACAAGTACCAATGTCACTATGCAGTTAGGTGGTGTTGATTATCCAGAGATATTTGTTAAGTCAGGTTATTATTTTGATAAGGCATCAATGTCTGACGCACTTTTAACAAGTATGCTTGAGAAAGTTACATCAGTAGAGAAACCAAGCAATATGGGGACAGTTGAACTTCCAGATTTTTCTCAAATAACTCTTACAAATAATAAAGTTGAAGAGATTGATAGTGCCAAGATAGAGGCTGAACTTGAGAAGGAAAGAGATACCGAGACAACTTATAGTCCAATCAAGACGAGAAGAGAAGCAAAGATGACTGATAAGGTCATCATAGATTTTAAGGGATATGTAGGTGGTGAAGAGTTAGAAGGTGGCTCTGGAGATGACTTTGAACTTGTATTAGGTTCTGGTCAATTTATACCAGGCTTTGAAGAGAAAGTTGCAGGACATTTTGCAGGAAGAAAGTTTAGTTTCAATATTAACTTCCCTGAAAATTATGATCCATCACTTGCAGGAAAAGAAGCAAGATTTGAAGTTACAATCAAGTCAATAGAAGAGGCTATGACACCAGAGATTGATGAAGAGTTTGTAAAAAAACACACAAAAGAAAACTCTGTGACTGTAGATGAGTATAAAGAAGAAGTGAAGAGAAGAATTGAGACAAGAAATAAGTTTCTAAATAATCAAAATCTTATTTATCAACTCACAGATTACTTATTTGAAAATACTAAGTTTAATCCTACTGAAGAAGCACTTGCTTGGCAATTTTCAGTTATGATGGATGAATATAATAGACAGGCAACTCAATCAGGAACAACTTTTTCTGCAATGATTTCATCAAGTGGAGCAAGTATAAGAGATGCATACGAAGAGATTAAGAGTGCAGTTCCACAGGCAGTTCAGTCAAGTATGTTGATAGATGAATTAATTAAAAAATTCCCAAGCAATGTTACAGAAGATGATATAAAGAAATGGTTTGCAAATCTCGCAGACGCCATGGGATATGGAAATAATTTAAATTACGAAGATTACAAATCATTTATGGGTTATGACAATTTAAAAACTGCAGTTGAACAGGAAAATGCACTTCTTAAGGCTGCAAATAGTTGTAACATAGTAGATTATAAGGAAGAAACAGATAAATAAGATGAAGGCACTTATTAAAAATGGCATGGTCATCGACCCTGCAAACTCTGTCAAAGAAAAGAAAGATATATTGATAGAGAATAGTATTATAAAATTAATTAAAAAGAAAATAGATGAAGAAGCAGATTATGTTATTGATGCAAAGGGGCTAATAGTTTCTCCAGGCTTTGTAGATCTTCATGCAAACTTTTGTGATCCTGGTGCTACCGATAGAGAAGACCTAAAGTCAGGGTCTTTAAGTGCTGCAAAAGGTGGATATACTCATGTAGTACTTGGTGTTGATAATAAACCAGCACCATCTGAATGTAATGTCATTGACTACATCACAAGATATGCGAGTATTATGCCAACAAATATCTATGCGTCAGCTGCCATAACTGAAGAAAGGCTTGGCATGGAGCCCTCTGACATTAATTTTTTATATAGTCATGGAGCATTTGCATTTTATGATGGCTTAAGAGCAGTAGAAGATAAAACTTTACTTTCTAAAATTATGGAAGAAGTAAAAAATAAGAATAAAGTTTTATCTATATTTAGTGGAACTTCAGATGATAAATATGTAAAAGGAATTAGTGAAGGAAGTGTAGCAAAAAAACTTAAGATTAAAAACCCTACTCCGCTTGATGCAGAAGCAAATGATTTGAAAGACAACATAGCACTTGCGAAACTAATGGGTGTGAAGCTTGACCTTGCATATATCTCATCTGCTGAATCTATAGAGATAGTTGAGAAGGCAAAGGATGATGACCAAGTAATATATGCAGAAGTTCCTGCATTAAACTTGATACTAACTGATAAAGCACTTGAAAAGTATGGCACAAATGCTAAAGTCATACCTGCACTTCGTTCAGAGACTGATAGAGTTAGTCTTTGTAAAGCTTTAAAAAAGGGAATAATAGATGTCATTTCAAGTAATCATGTGCCTATAGAGAAAAAGGAAAAAAATGAAAAATTAAAAGATGCGCCATCTGGTGCTATAGGTCTTGAGACAGTTCTTGGTATCTGTGGACTCAAACTTGTGGGAGATAATTATCTAAATTGGAAAGAAGTCATTGAGAAGATAAGTACAAACCCTGCTAAAGTTTTTGATTTGGATAAAGAGGGAGTAGGAAGTATAACAGAAGGAAAGAAAGCAAATATCACTATATTTGACCCAAATGAGAAATGGATATTTGAAGAAGAATCTATAATTTCGAAATCTCATAATTCACCACTTATCGGTATGGAATTAGTTGGAAAAGTTAGATATACAATATGTAATGGTCGACTTGTGTATAGGTCGGTAGAGACAGAAAAATAAGATGAGAAGAAAAAAATCAATTTTTGCAAAGTTAATATTGCTCTTGGTTTTATTTTTCATAGTGTTTGCAAGTTACAATGCTTATAAGCGCTATTCATTTACAAAAGAAAGAGCAGATTTATCAAAATATCTTGGTGTGACAGGTGATGATGTTGCTATTTATTTAAATGACAATTTGCAAAATCATTATGATACAACTATCAAGCATAAGGCACTTAAGAGTAATGGTGCTGTCTATCTTCCATTGTCATTTGTCAAAGCATTTATCAATAATAGATTTTATTTTGCAAGAGATATAAATAAAATACTATATTGCATTTATGATGAAGTGAGAGTAGCTGGAGACACTGACATTCACCAGATAGGTAATGCACCTTATATTATTTTTAAAGATGAACCATATTTGCTTATTGATTATGTCAAAGACTATACCAATATAAGATATGATGCATATTTAGATGATGAGAGTAAAAGAGTCTATATTTACACTGATTGGGATAAAGAGATTATAGCATACCTTAAAGGAAGAGAAGCAGCAAGAGTGCAGGGGGGAAATAAAAGTCCGGTCATCACTGATTTAAAGAAGGGCGAAGAAGTTAAGATACTTGAGAAGATGACTAAATGGATTAAAGTAAAAACTGCAGATGGCTATATCGGATATATAAGAAAGAATAAAGTAAATAAAGAAAAAGAAAATATACCAGTAAGTAATTATACAGAAACTGTAAGAAAGAGAACAAAGTTATCTAAAAAACCTTGTATAGGGTTTCATCAAGTTTTGTCAAATTATTCTTCAAGTAAGTTGCCAGACTTGTTGAAAAATGCAAAGAATATAAATGTCATAGCACCAACTTGGTATGTCATAAGAAATAATTCTGGCGACATTAGGTCTATAGCAAATGATGCTTATGTCCAGTACTGTCAAGCTAAAAAAATGTCTGTGTGGGCAACTATAAATAATTTTGATTTAGATGACATAGATGAAAAACTTGTATTTTCAAATACTCTGACAAGAAGAAAAATGATAGATAAGATTTTGAGAGAAGTATCAGTCAATAATCTTGATGGTATCAATCTTGACATAGAGCAAGTATCACCTGAAGCTGGAGAAGATTATACACAGTTTGTTAGAGAGTTATCTATAGAGCTTACAAAGATAGGTTGTATTTTGAGTATAGATACTTATGTCCCTTATAATTATAATAAGCAATACGATTTAAAAGAGTATAATGATTTTTGCGATTATGTAATCATAATGTGTTATGATGAGCACTATGCTGGAAGTAAAGAGGCTGGTTCAGTCTCATCTATCAATTATGTCAGAGATGGCATCAACTTGTCTTTGGTAAATGTTGATAAGGATAAGTTAATAATTGGACTTCCATTTTATACAAGAATTTGGACAACTACAACTGATGGCAAAGTAACATCTATAGCAGGAGCATCTCAAGCGATGGAGACTGCAGCACTTACTCAAGGACTTAAGTTCACATTTGATGAGACAACTTGTCAAAACTATGGTACTAAAATCACTCAAGAAGGAGATACAGTGGAATGCTGGATGGAAGATGATCTAAGCCTTGCATATAAGATTCACGAGATTAAGAAAATGGACCTTGCTGGAACGGCGGCATGGAAATTGACACAGGAAAGAGAAAACTTTTTTAAGATTATAGATATCAATGAATAATTATAATATAGATTTTATTATAAAAAAATTGAGTGAAAGAGCAAATGTTATAGCAATAAGGACAGATACAGTTTATGGTCTAATTTGTAATGCACTTGATAAAGAAGCGACAGAAAAGATATATCGCATTAAAGAGAGAGAAAAGAAGAAACCACTTTCAATTTTTGTTAAAAGCGTAGATGAAGTTAAAAAGTATGTGGATGAAACTAATTTGTCAAATAAGACACTTGAACTTATGAATAAATACTGGCCGGGAGCACTCACAATAGTTTTTAGAAAAAAAGATGATACATTTGACCATATAACTGCTAATTCAGATGGGATAGGCATCAGAATACCAAATGATAGAGAATTGCAACTCATATTGGAAAAAGTGAGCTTCCCACTTGCACAAACCTCGTGCAATATTTCTGGCGAAAATGAGTATAGAAATGCTCTTGAGATTAATGAGCATATGGGTAATCTTGTAGACCTTATAGTAGATGGTGGGGAAATAACAAATAGTATTCCGTCTACAGTTGTATCAGTAGAATGTGGTGATATCATAGTTTTAAGAAATGGAGCCATAAAAATAGATGTCTGAAATTAAGAGTAAAAGAAATATCAAGATAGAGATTATAAGAGTAATCGCTTGTATGGCAGTGATATGGTATCACATAAGAGAACTGCCTTGGAAAACAAATGGCGAGTTAAGTGAGACAGCAGTTTTTTTTGAATGTGTCTGCACTATATGTGTAATGACATTTTTCCTTATAACTGGTTTTTTTATATACAATAAAAAAGGAACCATAATTAGTGACTGGATAGGTCTGATTAAAAAGTTTTTAAGTCAAGTCTTTGTGATTTTTTTAATAGTAACTATATTCACAATAGTTTTTCACGAGTTTCTGATTTCACGAGAAAGTTTCATTTATTGTATAGAAAATGTATCACTTACAAAAATATTTTTTACTCTTTTTGATTCATTTAGATACTTTTCAGCGAACTATCTACCTGGGACTTCAGCTCATCTATGGTATATTTTTTCTTATGCTATAATAATTATAGCTTATCCTATAACACGCTTTGTGATAACACGGTTTCCAAAATATGTGACCTATATTTTACTTCTCATTTTAACTATATGTATGATAGTTAATGATTATCATTTATTCTTTGGGGACCCAACTTATAACTTAATATTCAAAATCATACATAAGCCTATTTATTATAGTGCTTGGGGACATGTCTTATATAATGATATTATAAAGAAGCAAATAGATGATAAATTAGAGATGTCAGAGAATAAAGATAAGGTATTTATAATTAATAAGCCATTATTCATTATTTCTCTACTAACCTATATCATTACTTTTATTTTGTTATTCAAAACTCAAGTAGCTTATGACCTTGGTACAAATGGAGAATATGTCTACACCTCGTGGCTTAGTACTTATTCTTTAATTTTAACGAGTTGTTTTATATTACTTATATATAATCTAAATATTGATCGTTTCCTAAATGAGAAAATTAATGAACTAATATATTATTTATCAAAGAAAACTCTTGGTATATATATGATTCACTATCTTATAATTACAAAGTTTTTGTCAATAGGATTTCAAAGTAGGTTTACAAATAATAGACCTAATATAATGTATCATTTACTATATTATATATTTTATAGTTTGTTTATATTTGTTATATCTTTAATATTTGTAGTTGTAGTAGAGTTCGTAGTAAATAAAGTTAAATCTTTTATTTTTAAGAGGTGAGATGATGGCAAAGAGAAAAGATTATTTGAAATGGGATGAATACTTTATGGGTCTTGCTGTTCTCGCAAGTTTAAGAAGTAAAGACCCAAACACACAGGTTGGATGTTGTCTTGTTGATGCAGACAATAGAGTGTTGTCTCTAGGTTACAATGGATTTCCAATAGGTTGTAGTGATGATGAGTTTCCTTGGGAAAGAGAAGGGGAAAGTTCTTATGACACAAAGTATAACTATGTTTGTCATGCAGAATTAAATGCAATACTTAACTACAAAGGGAACTCTCTTGTAGGTGCTAGAGCCTATGTGAATCAATTTCCATGCAATGAATGTGCAAAGGCAATTATTCAGTCTGGTATAAAGACAATTATTTTTTTAGATGATAAGTATGCTAATAGTGATGGCGTTAAATCATCAAAAAGAATGTTTGATTCAGCCGGTGTAAAATATAAAAAGTTTAAGGCGATAAATAAAGAGATTAAAATCAGTTTATGATTATTAATATAGATGGCTATGATATAAATTATATAGATGAGGGTAGCGGAGATGCTGTCTTGCTTTTACATGGATGGGGTTCAAACTTAAAATGTTTCATCAGCTTAATAAATCTGCTCAAGTCGAAATATAGAGTTTTGGCACTTGACTATCCAGGCTTTGGAGAAAGTGATGAGTTAAAAAAAAGTTTTTCAGTTGATGATTATTGTGATATAGTTGTAGATTTTTTAGTTAAACTTGACATTAAAAAAGTTACACTCATAGGTCATTCATATGGTGGAAGAATAATTTTGAAATTAAATAATAGAAAACTTCCATTTGAAATAAATAAGAATGTTCTTATTGATTCAGCAGGATTAAAAGATAAAAAAGATTTTAAAGTTAAAATTAAAATCGCAACATATAAGACCTTAAAGAAGGCTTTTTGTCTACTTCCAATTAGTAAAGAAAAAAAGGATGAGACAATTAAAAATCTAAAAAAGAGATTTGGTTCTTCTGATTATAGTAGTGGAAGTAGCATTATGCAGGAGACATTAGTAAAGTCGGTAAATGAAGATTTAAGTGGATGTCTTGAGAATATGAAGGAAACTCTCATTTTTTGGGGAGATAATGATACTGTGACACCTATGTGGATGGCAAAAAAAATGGAAAGTGAGATTAGTAATTCGGGACTTGTGACATTAAAAGGAGGTCACTTTTCATTTCTTGATGACCAGTCAAAGTTTTTGTTAGCTATAAAATCGTATTTTGGCATATAGGCTTAATAGTGAGTTTATAAGTTTTTTTGAAAAGTAGTCTAATAAGTTTGAACATATTAATTTGATGATAATTGCAATATGGTTACAGGTTGGGTAAAAACCATTGATGAAAAATGGTATTTCTTTGACAATTATAAAACAATTAATGAAGGCAGTATGGTTACAGGTTGGAGATTAATATCAGGTGCTTGGTATTATTTTGCACAAGATGGTATTATGCTTGTAGATTGTGTAACGCCAGATGGATATAAAGTAGGAAGTGATGGAAAGTGGATACAACAAGAGAATTAATAAGGTTTGTATTTGAAATGAAAATATAATTTATGAAATCATTAGTTAAAAAAATAAATAGTGAATTAGAAAAAGTTTTCCAAGCAAATGGTTATGATAAATCATTTGCATATATTTCTGTGTCTGGACGACCTGAACTTGCCGATTACCAGATAAACTCATGTTTTAACATTGCAAAAGATTTAAAAAAGAATCCTATGGAAGTTGCAGATAATGTATCAACACTTATTAAAGATTTGGAAGTTGATGGAGTAAAAGTGTTTTCTAACTGTGAATCTTGCAAACCAGGGTTTGTTAATTTGAAAATAAATGATGAGTTATTATTTATAAGTTTGAATGATGTTTTGCATGATGATAATATCGGTGTTTATGGGAGCGAAATATTGCCAAATGATGCTCCAAAGTGTATATTACTTGACTATGGTGGTGCGAATGTTGCTAAACCACTTCACGTTGGCCATTTAAGAGTAGCTGTAATCGGTGAATCATTAAAAAGACTTTATAATAGACTTGGTATAAAAACAATTTCAGATGTTCATCTTGGAGATTTTGGTCTGCAAATGGGACTTGTCATAGAAGAACTAAAAGATGAAGGGAAATTAGATGATTTTACTACAGCAGACCTTGAAGTTATCTATCCAAAGGCATCACTCCGAGCAAAGGGAGATGCTTCAAAAAATATTGAGCCTGATTTAGAGTTTAATAAAAGAGCTCATGAAGCTACAAAAAAACTCCAGAATAATATAGAACCTGAAACATCTATTTGGAAAAAGATTTTAAAAATAAGTATAGCTGATTTAAAAGTTAGATACAAAGAATTGAATGTTTTCTTTGACTATTATTATGGAGAATCAACTGTTAAGGACATAATGGGTCCAATGGTTGATAAGATGATAGATGATGGGGTAGCATATGAATCTGATGGAGCATATGTTATAGATGTAAAAAAAGACACCGACAAAAAAGAGATGCCACCTTGCATAATTAGAAAGAGTGATGGGGCTGTATTATATGCAACTTCAGACCTTGCTACAATAAAGTTTAGAGAAGAAAACTTTGACGCTGATCGATATGTATATGTAGTGGATAAAAGACAAAGTCTCCATCTTGAGCAATGTTTTAGGGCATCAAAAAAATCTGGACTTTTGAAAAGGGATAAAGATTTTTATCATGTCGCAGTAGGAACTATGAATGGAAATGATGGGAAACCTTTCAAGTCAAGAGATGGTGGAGTTGTAAAATTAGAAACTTTAATTAGTGAAGCTAGAGAAAAGGCTTTAGAACAATTAAAGAATAATGATAGAGATTTAAGTAATGCTGACGAAAATAAGATAGCAGAAATTGTAAGTATCGCTGCACTTAAATATGGTGATTTGTCAAATAGCCCAACTCGTGACTATGTGTTTGATATGGAAAAGTTTTTATCATTTCAAGGCAATACTGGCCCATATATTTTATACACCCTCGTCAGGATAAAATCTATATTTGAAAAACTAAATGATAGTGAAGGTTCGTCAGAACCTATGATTAATTGCGATAGTATTATCCATAATATTTTCTTAAAGGCGATTAGATATTCGGATGTATTACTTGATGCATACAAGAATTATGATATTAGTTTAATTTGCAAATATATATATGAGTTAGCAAATGATTTTAACTCATTTTATCATGAACATAATATACTAAATGAAACAGATAAAAGAAAAAAGAGCCTATTTATTATGATATGCAATATTGTTGATAGAATTATACGAGATTCATTAGAAATACTTGCGATAGAGATACCGGATAGGATGTAATTTAATTGTTAAATACTTGATTATGTTTTGATAATAATTTAAGTTATTAAATATTCAAGTTGCTAATAAAGATTGTTTTTGGTATAATTTAATCATAATAACAGAGGAGATAGATCATATGGCTGAAAAAATAATGGGGACGGACCTCATTATTTTTTTAACAAAAAAGACACAAAATATGATAAAGTATAAATGTATCAAAAAGAAATGAAAGAAAGACAAATACTAAAATATATCACACATTATATATTAGCAAAGGTTTAAATAAAAATGCAGAAGAGATAGTTTTATGTTGACAATATTAAAAAAAATGAATAAGATGAATTAATGATACAATTAATTAAAAAAACTAATATATATTAAAGTAAAAGATAAAGAATGGGCAGTAAGGGAAATTAATTGATATCACATACCATAATTAAATGTGTTCAAATTATGAAAA
Source organism: Lachnospiraceae bacterium (assembly GCA_017634065.1). Lineage (GTDB taxonomy): Bacteria > Bacillota > Clostridia > Lachnospirales > Lachnospiraceae > UBA3633. The sequence continues at coordinate 21,684 of JAGBOC010000005.1, forward strand.
AAATAATGAGGTCCGTCCCCATTATTCCCATCTTGAGCAATGTTTTAGGGCATCAAAAAAATCTGGACTTTTGAAAAGGGATAAAGATTTTTATCATGTCGCAGTAGGAACTATGAATGGCAACGACGGGAAACCTTTCAAGTCAAGAGATGGTGGAGTTGTAAAATTAGAAACTTTAATTAGTGAAGCTAGAGAAAAGGCTTTAGAACAATTAAAGAATAATGATAGAGATTTAAGTAATGCTGACGAAAATAAGATAGCAGAAAT
>JAGBOC010000027.1 GCA_017634065.1 Lachnospiraceae bacterium
ACGCCCAAGTCCCGGGGGTGGGGGGGGGGGGGGTGGCGGTGGGGGTGGGGGGGGGGGGGGTGGCGGAGGTGGCGGTGGAGCCGGAGGTGGAGCTGGTGGTATCAACCCACTCTCTGTAGGCTACACAGTTGCTAACAACGACACTTCTATTGCAAGTAACTTAAATGCAAATGGAAATGCAGCTCAAGGTAGTTGGTTCTATAACCCACTCACAAATGCTTGGTCATTTGAATTAACAGGTAACTTTGCAAATGTTACTACAGGAAATAAGACAGCTGCAAACGGATATTACTTGGTATCAAATGCAGTAGGTAGTAAGGCTTGGTATAAGTTCGATGCAGGAGGAAGTATGCTTACTGGATGGCAAGTTGAACCAACTGGTGTATATTACTTAAATGAAGACCCAACAAGTTCTAACTATGGTGCTATGATGTCAGGTTGGGTTCAAATATCAGGAGGATATTACTACTTCGACACTAACGGTAAACTTTTAGTAAATGGTATGACACCTGATGGCTATGTAGTAGATTCAAATGGTGCGAGAGTAGGACTTGCTACAGGACTTGCAGGACTTACAGCTACAGCAAATGGAAATGCACTCACTATGGCAGTACCACTTGAATACAATACATTTACTTACTGGCAATACATTCAGTCAATAAGAATACAGCAACAACAGGCACTTATGCCTCCAATAATGTAACAGTAGTAGGTAGGGATGTAAGGGCGTAGGGGCGAGCACTGCGAGCCCTATGAATTCACAATGAAGGGGCGAGCACTGCGATACCACAACGTAGGGGCGAGCACTGCGAGCCCATATATAAGGGGCGGTCATCCGCCCCTTTTTGTTGCAACAAAAGTGTTTTTTTTGTATAATTATAAATAATAATTGAACATATGGTTAACAACATAAATAACAAAAAAAATAATTTAATAGCGCTAGGGTTAAGTCTCCTTGGCACCCTGTTTTTGATTTACTACATTTTTAGAGCCTCAACAGATGTCGTAGCAAGTGACTACATAAGAATCATTAACTATTATTTGGAAGATGTGACTGACCTAAAATATCTTTTGTCGTGGGAAGGAATCTCAAGGATTCCATTTACATTTTTAGCAAGATACATAAATGTCACCTATTTTAAGTATTCTGTTTACTTTGATAGGATTCTTGGAATCTTTGGTCTCATGGTGTTTAATTTTGTAGTAGTTAAGTTTATTTTAAATACTTTCAAATCAAAATATGTAAAAATAATCTCAAGCATCATTACATCACTCATCACATTTTCACTTATGTCTTGGGAAATGATATTAAACGGCACAGGTTATTCGCACTTTTTTATGGTAGGCATAATCGCTCTTGTATTTTATTTATTTGATAGGATAAGCAAGAGAACGAAAACAATTATGACACTTGAGAATATAGATAGTTCAGACCTTAAGTTCTATGGAAATAAAAAAGAAAATAATCGCTTGAGCAATATGGTTGCATTAATTGATACAAGTCAGTTGCAGAGAAAAAACCTTAGGGCACATTTTTTTGTATACCTTTTGACTGCAGTTGGTTCACTTTTATTTGGTGGCTCTTATTCAGTTTCATTTTTATGCACTATGATTTTTTTCTCTGTGATAGAGATATTTACCTTCATCGCTATAAGAAATAAATACAATCGTGGTGAGATGTCAGCTTTTGATTCAGATAAAGATTTATATGAGGGATTTAAGGAGCAGTATAATAACCAAGAGATAAGAAACTTTGGTAAGTTTAAAGGTGAGAAATACAGCACAGTAAATAATGAGTCAACATTTAAAATATTTTTTAAGTTTTTAATACTCATAATTATTTCGGTAATTTGTCTGTCTTGTTATTTTAAAAGCAATAGTACTGGTGAGGCACTCATACCAGTTGGATTTAATGATATTACACTTGCAGAACTTTTATCACGTGACCCAAGATTTCCACTTAGGTTTTTACTTAAGAGTCTCGCAAGTAGCATTATTGGTGTAGAGACTTTTGACTATGCTATAAGATTTGGAACTATTAATGAAACTATAATCTTTATAGTTGGTGTTCTTTATATAATTATTATACTCATTACTCTTTTCATATTAATTTTGAGCGCTTTAACAAGAGACTCGTCAAAGATTAATATTTTTGACTTAAATGCATATAAAAATATTTTCCCACTTATGTTTGTAGTTTATGGTCTTGCAAATTATGTCCTTGTGTTTTTGGCAAGATTTCCATTTTTAAGAGATGAATACGGAATGTCAAGTCGTTATAGTTTGCAATATATGTTTTTGACAATCGGTATCATACTCATATTGTCGCTCTATGTTGATAATGTAGTTTACAATAAAGATTTCTATGTAAAAGATAAAAAAGTACTTAAGCTGTCAAAGAGTTATCTCAAAAGAAAAGAAAAACTTATAGCAGAGGGCAAAATCAAACCAGCTACTCAAAAAGTTTCAAAGTTTAATATTGTAGTTTTAGGACTCTGTGCTTTATCGACATTCATATTATTATTTGGACATATAACTACAACTATAGATGAGATTTTTAAGGCTGACTACAGAAAGATAGTCTATACTGATTTAGAAGAGAAAGCAAAAAACTATATGACACTTACTGATGAAGAACTTGAAAATGCATTTGAGTATAGAAGAAATCCAGACCACATAAGATCGGCACTCTACACACTAAAGAAGCAAGGCCTCAATATATTTAAATAACTTTGTAATTACAATGTTAGTAGACAACTCTCACGAAAATAGGTCGCAAAACCCTACATTTTCTATTCAAGCCTTTGCTCGTTTTCGCCAAGAACTTTGCAAACTCGCTATGCTCAAACAGTGCTAAAGTTCTAAGGCTCAAACTTCGCAAAGTTTGAAGAAAATGTGGAACTTGCTCCAACTATTTTCTTATGCGAGTTGTCTACTAAAAGTTAATCATAATTTAACAATTTAAAATATTGAGTAACTTGCACCGTAGGGGCGAGCATTGCGAGCCCGAAAGTTGAGTGTATTCTTGTAGGGCGATCATGCACTGTAAGAGTGAGCCCTTACAAGATGAGAGAGAAGGAGCAGAAATGAAAGTAGTTATTTTAGCAGGTGGCTTCGGAACGAGAATAAGTGAAGAAAGTCATTTAAAACCAAAACCAATGGTTGAGATAGGCGACAAGCCTATCATTTGGCATATAATGAAGTATTATAGTAGTTTTGGATTTAATGATTTCATTATTTGCCTTGGCTACAAACAGTATGTTATAAAAGAGTTTTTCGCTGACTATTTTTTACACACATCTGACATAACTTTTGATTTATCGACTAATGAAATGAAAGTTCTAAATAAAAATGGTGAGAATTGGAAAGTGACACTTATAGATACAGGACTTAATACCATGACCGGTGGTCGCATTAAGAGAGTTCTTGACTATATACCTGATGATACTTTCTTTTTGACCTATGGTGATGGACTTTCAAATGTTGATTTAAATAAACTTTTGGAGTTCCATAAGTCTCACAAGAAAATTGCTACGATAACAACTGTCTCAATTGCAAATATGAAAGGTGTCCTTGACATAGATGATAATGATGTCATCACATCATTTAGAGAGAAACAAGAAAATGATTCTGCTATTATAAATGGTGGTTATATGGTTCTAAATAAAAAGATAGGCGATTATATTTCAGGTGATGAAATTGCACTTGAGAAAGAGCCTTTTGCAAAACTAACTCACGAAAAAGAACTTATGAGTTTTAGGCACAAAGGTTTCTGGCAATGTATGGACACTCAAAGAGAAATGAAACTTTTAAATAAACTTTGGGAAGATGGCAATGCTCCATGGAAAGTCTGGTAAGCCCGAAAGGAACAAATGTTAAAAATTAAAGAACTAAAAAAATATTATAACGGCAAAAAAGTTTTGATAACAGGTCACACAGGCTTTAAAGGTTCTTATATGTGTGTCCTTTTAAAATATCTTGGTGCAAAAGTATACGGCTACTCACTAAAACCAGAAAAAGGTAGCTTATATGAATTATTAACTTCCGGACTAAAGCAAAATGTATCAAAGAAAAAAACTAGTTTGTCACTTAAAGTAAAAAAGGCAAGTGCCATTGTCGAAGATGAAGTATTTGCTGACATTCGCGACCTAAAAGGAATTACTTCTTATGTAGAAAAAGTAAAGCCTGACTATGTACTTCATATGGCTGCACAGCCACTAGTGCTTCGTGGCTATAAGGAGCCACAGTATACCTATGAAGTAAATGTCATGGGCACAGTAAATATTCTTGAGGCTGTTCGAAGATTTACTGATAAATCAAAACGTAGTAATCCTATTTCTATTTTAAATGTCACAACAGACAAGGTCTATGAGAATAATGACCTTTCAAACTACGCATTTAAGGAACACGACAAACTTTGTGGATTTGACCCTTATGCTAATTCAAAATCTTGTTCTGAACTTGTGACTTATTCATACGCAAAATCTTTTTTTGCTGATAAGAGTTTGTATAGAGTTTCGACTGCTCGTGCTGGAAATGTCATAGGCGGTGGGGATTTAAATGAAAATAGAATTATACCAGACTGCTTTCGAGCAATAAAAAATAAAAAAGATATGACAATTCGAAATCCACACAGTATAAGACCTTACCAATATGTTTTAGAACCACTTATAATGTATCTAAATATTATGGCATTGCAACGTGAGAATGAAAAGTATGAAGGTAACTTCAACATAGGTCCTGATAAAAAGAATTGTCTCACAACAAAAAAACTATGTGAGTTATTTTTTAAGGCGTGGGAAGATGAGGGAAGTAAATCAAAACTCATAAAATGTGACAATCCAAAGGATTTAATTAATGAAAAAATAGACAGATATAATCTATACAAAAAATATAATAATACAAAAATCATCATAAGTAAAAAAAATAAAAAGTCACCTCATGAGTCGGAGTTTTTGAGACTTGATAATAGCCTCATAAAGAAATTATTTAGTTACAAAGAAATATTTGATATGGAAGATACCATGAGATACACAGCATCAGTTTATTATGATATACTTGGCAAAAAAAATATTTATGAGAGTATTTTAAATATTATTGAGACACTTAGTTAAAAATAAAATACATATATTCTTTTTATTAGTATATAGTTTTTTAGCCACATACTTGCACTCTTTTAATTCTATAAGATTTGATAATACATCAATTCATTCAGATAATGCAGTATTTTATCTTATGGGGAAAGCAATATTAGATGGAAAAGTTCTCTACAAAGATATCTTTGACCATAAGACTCCATACATATATTTTATAAATGCATTGGCATCGATGTTTGATAAAAATCACGTAGGGCTTTTCATCATCACGAGTATAGTGTTATTTATTTCACTTTATTTTACTTATAAAATAGTGCGACTTTTCACAGATAATTTATATTTGGCTTTACTTGCATCTACTTTTATATCACTATTTTTAAATAATGCCAATATAACTCTTGGATTTTTACGAACTGAAGGTTATGCGATAGCACTACTTTTGCCGTCAGCATATTTATTTCTAAAGTTTTTTTTATCAGATGAAAAAAGATTTAAGTTATCTCATATTTATTTGATAGGTATCCTTGCTGGGCTTAATCTTTTTATAAATGTAAAGGCATCTATCCTATATGTGCCATTTGCTATTTCAGTTTTAGTAGTACTGATTAATTATAAAAATATAAAAAACATAGTTCTGTGTTTTGTGTTTGGACTTGCAGGAGTAGTGGTTGCAAGTCTACCTGCGATAATATATGTCGTAAATAATAATTGTATTAATGAAGCAGTTGATGCCATTTTTCGTATAAATAGCATATATTCATATTATGATTCATCGGTGAATTCATTTCACGAATCAAAACTTGAGACCATCTTGACGGTGGCAAGGATGCACCCGATTTTAACTTCTATAATAGTGATTGAACTTTTATGTATAGCTTTATATAAGACAAAAAAGTCTATCAAATTACCTACTTTGTTTTCGTTTTTACTATGTCTATCTTATACAATTTTTGTAAATAGACCATATACTTACTATTATACGATAATAATTCCATACTTGATTCCAGTTTGTTTACTTGCGATAAGAAAAGTTGAATGTTTGAACTCAAAGCTAATGACAAATGGGGACAAAGGTACTGCAACTGGAAATGACAATACTTCGCATTTTTTTAAAGTGATTGTAGTTATTCTTTTTTTAGGCATATTTATATTAAACTTCTACATTGGTTTCTTTGTTGTCAATCGCAGATACGAAAATAATGTTGACACAAGAAAAATATTAAATGATATGCTGAAAAAAGAAATTGATATAAATGATGAGACCAAGGTTCTATCATTTGGATTTTCACCAGAGTATTATATGTTTCTAAATGAAAAACTTTCATACAAATATTTTATTATCCCAAATATAAAGTTTGAATATTATGATACTCCATATCTTGAGCAGATTAATTATGTAAAAAATGCATTGCCAGATGTTCTCATATTTAGTTTTGGAGATTATACCACACAACTCCCAAAGAGATACTTTGATGAGTTTAAAAATGCAGTAAATAGCAACTATAAATATCTTGGCGATATGCTTATCTATACTAATACTGATGTAAATCCAAAAGTTTTAGTTAGAAAACAAAATTAGCACTTCGAAAGTTTTAATTGATAGTAGTCAGAGTTTTAATTGGCGTTAAATAAGTGGAAGGAATAAGAGTTTGAATCTAAAGTTCTTGATAACAAGAAGTATATATGAAGATAGTGGCGTTTCGCAAAGAGCACTTGCGAAAAAGTTTTTTGTGTCTCTTGGAAAGATTAATTCAGTTATAAAAGAAGCAGAGAATGAAGGTTTACTTTCACATAGTATTAAAAGTAGTTCTTATAATGTCACGGCAAAGGGCAAGAAGATGATTGAAAGTTATAAGGTAAATTCAGCACTAATTCTTGCCTGTGGTATGGGTGTAAGACTTGCACCACTTACCTATGATACACCGAAATGTTTTATAAAAATAAAAGGCGAGAAAATGATAGAGCGCCAGATAGAGCAACTAAAGGAAGCTGGTATTAATGACATAACGATAATGGTTGGCTATCTCAAAGAGAAGTTTGATTATTTGATTGATAAATACAATGTGAAACTCATTTACAATAGTGAATATAAAGATAAGAATACACTCTCAACTTTATATCATGCAAGAGATATGATAAAAGGCAAAAATGTTTATGTCTGTGTATCAGATGTATATATACAAAATAATATTTATCATAAGTATGAGTGTGAACCATATTATATTGGAGCATATACTGAAGATTTAAGAAATGAATGGAGATATATAGTTAATAGCAAGAATGAGATTAAGGCTGTAGAAGTAGGTGGCACGAATGATTATTATTTAGTTGGGCCTTGTTTTCTCACAAAGGATTTTCTTGATAAGCTTTTACCTATGATAGAAGAATACTACAACAAGACATCAACCGACAATTATTACTGGGAAGATGTTTTAGTTCGTAATTTTAAAAACCTGCCAACGATGTATTTATACAAACTTGATAAAGGAATGATTTATGAGTTTGATTCATTGAGTGACATCAAGTCATTTGATAAAGAGACTACAGAGTTTGGGTCACAGGCTATAACATTTGTATCAAAGGCATTCAAGATAAAAGATAGCGAGATAGAAAATATAGAGTGCATTAAAGATGGTATGACAAATCGCTCATATAAGTTTAGTTATGATGGAGTGACATATCTTGCACGAGTTCCAGGTGATGGCACAAGTAAATATATAGATAGAAAAAATGAGTATAACATTTTCGAAAAATTAAAAGATAAAAATATTACAGAAGAGATTATATTTTTTGACAAAAATACTGGCTACAAGATTTCAAAATATTTTGATGGTTCACGAGCAGTGGACATAGGAAATAAAGATGAACTAAAAAAGACAATGGCTCTTTATAGCAAACTCCATACGAGTGCAGTTAAAGTTAGTGGAAATTGTGATATAATAGATATGATTGACGAGTATTTGAAGATAATAGAGAAAAGAAACATATCTATACCGTATGAAGATTTTGATGAAGTTTTAAAAAAAGCAAGAGATATAGAAAAAACTATCATTAAAGAAAAACGGCCGGTAGCATTGTGTCACGGAGATCCAAATCCAAATAATGTTTTAATTACAAAAGATGGATATAAACTTATAGATTTTGAATATGGAGGTATGGCTGATCCCCTCTCTGATATAGCACTTTTTGGTGCATATGTTAAGTTTAACACAGAAAAAACATATGATTTATATAAAATGTATGCAGAGGCAAATCCAAGTAACATTTATCTTCCAAAAAATGATATTGTTGCAAAAAAACTAATCATATCATATATGGCTCTTGGAGGCCTCTACAATTCTCTCTGGGCTATCGTGAGAAGTTTTCTTGGAAATGTAGAGTATGGCACATTTGGTATGGATGGCTACAGAGTATTTAAAAAATGTGCACCGTAGGGGCGAAGCGAATGTGTAGGGGTGAGCATTGTGAGCCAGATAGGAGTATTTATGCGAAGAATAATTAAAATTATGTCAATTACAATCTTACTATTATTATGTTTCCATGTCGTGACATTTGCCGACTGGGTTAAACAGGACGATGGTAGATATAAATATTTTAATTCTGCTACTGGTCAGTATGTGACAAACAACTGGCTTCAGACAGGAAATGGTTTTTATTATTTTGACACACAAGGTTTTGCAGTGACAGGTTGGTATCTCATCAATGGGAAATACTATTACTTTGACCAAAATGGACTTATGCAAGTTGGTTTCATAGATTTCAATGACAAAAAATATTATCTTGATATAAATACAGGACAGATGGTTACTGGTTGGATACAGACATATACAGATGGAGTTTTAGACTATTATTATTTTGGAAATGATGGCGTGATGTACACGGGTTGGAACAAAATTGGAAATGCCTGGTTTTATTTCTATGATGGTAAATGTCTAGTGAATACATTTGCTGCTGTAAATGGTATCTGGTATCATTTTGGTGTGAATGGTGCGATGGACACAGGTTGGGTAAATGCAAATGGAAAAATGTTTTACTTTAATGCAACGAATGGTGCACTCACAAAAGGATGGATACAAGATCAAAATGGAAATGAGTATTATTTGTCAGAAGTTGATGGCAGTCTTGCTGTGAATACAACTTTACAAATAAGTGGAAGATATTATACTTTTGATTCTCAAGGCAAATGTATAGCAAAAGATGAGTATACTGCTCTTGGTGATATGAATGGCAATACAAATTATATCTCATCTGGGATTCTTGGTAATAAAGGAACAGAGACCGTTTATGGTGTCAATATAGGTGTGTCACCAGGATCTGGTGCTGGAGTAGGAGGGACTACGAGTTTTGAATATCAGCATCAGCAAAGCCAGTCTCTACAGTCAGGATCAACTATGGGACCAAAATAATATGAAAATACTAGTAGCAATGTCTGGTGGTGTTGATTCAACAGTAGCAGCATACTTATTAAAAAAAGAAGGACATGAAGTAGTAGGCGTTAATTTTAATTTTTGTGACCCTACCAACCGTAGGGGCGAGCACTGCGAGCCCACCACCCGTAGGGGCGAGCATTGCGAGCCCGCACCCGTAGGGTCGGATCACGAACTTGTAGGGGAGAAGCTCTGCGAGCCCTCCAATCGTAGGGGCGAGCACTGCGAGCCCACATCCGAATTAGAAAATATTGCGAAGACACTCAACATCAGAATTATTTATAGAGACTTCCGAAAAGAGTTTCATGATAAAATCATAAAATATTTTGTCGAAGAGTATGAGCATGGTAGGACGCCAAATCCCTGTGCAATCTGCAATGCGACTATGAAGTTTGCAAAACTTCTCCAAATCATGAGAGAAGAAAATTGCGACAAAATTGCAACTGGCCACTATGCAAATGTAGTTGCGAAACAAATGTGTAGTGGCGAGCACTGCGAGCCCTTGCAAAATGAAGCTTTATATTGTATCAAGAAAAGTGTCAATTCTCAAAAAGACCAATCCTATATGCTCTATAGATTAAGTCAAGACCAATTATCTCACATCATATTTCCGATTGGCAACATGGATAAAAATGAAGTTCGAAATATTGCATCAACACTTGGACTAACAGTTGCAAACAAAAAAGACTCGCAAGATGTTTGCTTCATAAGTAATACACTTTCTGCACCACTCGATTACAAAGAGTTTATAAAAAGATACGAATTTGGCGATGACTACAAAGAGAAAATTGCTCTCGGGAAATTAAAGGAAGAAGATATCTTATCAAAACCCTATTTTCAAAAAGGCGAATTTGTTGATACAAATGGAAATGTTCTTGGCTTCCATAATGGCATCATAAATTACACCATTGGACAGCGTAGAGGAATAAATATTGCATTTGGTGAGAGAAAGTTTGTAGTAAATATAGACACTGAAAAGAATCAAGTGGTACTTGGAAATAATGAAGACCTTATGTCACAGGATTTTAAGATAAGAGATGTAGTTTTTAGTGGATATAGTGATAGTAAAGAGAGCATAAAAGAACTTATAGGAAAGAAGTTTTTTGCTAAACTTCGTTATAGACATGAAGGCACACTTTGCGAAGTAGTAGGTGTGAATGAATCATTTATATTAAACTGTCATTTACTCTCGCCAGTTCGTGCTATTACAAAAGGTCAGTCTGCAGTTTTTTATGATGAAGAAGGCCGAGTAATGCTTGGAGGAATAATTATATAAATAATGAGAAGTATTAAAAAAGTTAAACAAGTTGTATTTATACTGATTGTTTCAATATTAACTTTAAGTTTTTATTCTTGCACTTATAGGGATGAAAAAACATCATCAATTAAAAGACTTATAGATGAGACTGATGATCCATCATTAAATAATGAAGAGCAAAAAAACTCAGAAGATACTATCATATCTGATAGCGAAGTATCCTATACTACTGAAAAAGTTTATATAGATTTTTCTACTCCCTATGCAACATATTCTATAATAAATGATGGCTATGCCACACTCTATAAAGTTAATAGAAATGTAGCCAATTTCAAAAATAAAACTGTCGCTGTAAATGCAGGTCATGGGACGAAGGGTGGAGAAAAGATAAAGACATTTTCACATCCAGACTTTTCGCCAAAACTTACTGGTGGTACAAATGCAGAAGGATCAATCTTATCATCAGCAGTGTCGGCTGGAATGACATTTGAAAATGGTATGACAGAAGCAAATGCAAATCTCGTTGTTGCTTATGCACTTAAAGATAAATTACTTGATAGTGGATATTCAGTCCTTATGATAAGGGAAAATGATGACTGTCGCCTTGACAATATTGCTCGTACAGTCATAGCAAATGCAAATGCTGATGCTCACATAGCGATACATTTTGATTCCACTGATAATGATAAAGGCATATTCTACATAGCACCTTATAATGATGAGCGCTATCTTGGGATGGAACCATTAAAATCAAATGCGCAAAATATTAGAAAACTTGGTAATAGTATTATTGAAGCATTTAGAGAAATGGGAGAAAAAATCTGGAAAGACAAAGGAACTTTGCAAGGAGACCTAACTCAACTTTCGTTTTCAACAAATGCGAGTGTAGACATAGAACTTGGCGATAAAAAGACTGAACTTACTGCAGAAAAGGCGGAAATATTTGCAGAAGGACTTAAAAAAGGTGTCGACAAGTTTTTCGAGTAGAATAAAAAAATCTAGTAAATAGGAGCACAAGTGTTATTATTAAAAAGAAAAATATTTATATATATGTTGTTTTTGGTTGTGATGCTTTCAGCTTGTGAAAAACAAGTTGAGACAAATGATGTTAGTGAGTCAACAATTTTTTTTGTTGAACCTGCGAATCAATTTGCTGTGGATAAAGAAACAGAGATAGAGACTATAGAGCCAACGAAGGCCCATAGAGAATACCCAAGTGATTTTAAACTTTCTGCTGATACTGAAGTAGTTATAGGAGAAAGGCAGTTTCTTACAAAGATAAATTATATTTACAACAACATTGAGAAGTTTGCAAATTCAAGTATTATTATAGAAGGAATGTATGGCATATATAAGTCATGGGATGAGACATTTGAGTTCCCAATGGTTTACAGAAATGGTCCGGCACTTTTCGGTGATGACCAATATGGCGGTTTTTATCTTGTAAATATCAATCAAGGTTCATATAAATTAAATGATTGGATAAAAGTTAAAGGTAAGCCTTTTATATATGAGCACACTGATTCAGAAGGTGAGATTCAAAAGTTCTTATTTTTAGTAGTTGAAAATATTGATGTGCTAACACTTAAAGATAGAAAAGCCGAGATGGTAAATGATTAAAAAAGTCGCATTAAAAAATAAATCCTTTTCTAAACTTATAGATTTTGCTAATTCGCATTTAGCAACAAATTTAATTTTATTATTTGGTATTTTGCTTCGCTTTATCGCATATATATTTGCAAACCCAGCGATAAATCAGCATGATGTCATAAAGCGTTATGGTCACTTTGATTATGCGATGTATTTATTTATGTATCATAAACTTCCACCTATGGGAGGTTATGAGTTCGCACAGCCTCCTATAAATGCAACTCTTCAAGCATTACTTATGAAGTTTATAAGTCTTTTTAGAGATTATAGTGACAATTATCTATATCTTTATTCTCATACAAAAGTATTATCGCTCATATATTCGATCATCACTTTGATTATAATATCTAAAATACTTTCAGAGTTTGATATAAAAAAATCAATTAAAAACTTTATTTTGCTTATCATGGCAACTTATCCAGGAATTATTATAATGACGATCCAGTATAGTAATGACCCAATTTCATATATGTTTTTCTATTTATCACTTTTACTTACTATTAAATGGTGTAAGAATAAGAAATTGTCAACTATTGTCTTACTTGCCTTATCTATAGGTATAGGGATGCTCACGAAGATATCAGTTGGTCTCATTGCATTTGTCACAGGACCTATGATGCTTGTAGTTCTTATTCGTTCAATAATAAGTGTAAACACCACGAGAGAAGGTTTAATCTCTAAAAATAACACATCAAGTACTTCAAATACGAAAATCATATACCAACTTATCATCTTTGCTCTAATAGTTTTCCCTATAGGCTTATCATATTCTATAAGAAATTATATATTATTTGACATTCCAATAGGTGCGATTTCCGAGATAGCAATAAACACTCCGCTTGATATGAAAAATTATAACTATAGTTTCGTAGATAGGTTTCTTTCCTTCCCATTTGACCGTATTATAAATGCAGAGTCAGGTATCTATCACGACTATATAGAGTATAACATCTGGGTTGACTTGATTAAAACTTCTACTTTTGATGAGTTTAATTTCACTGGAACTATTTGGCATACTCTCTGCAACATACTTTATTTCTTAAACTTCATTTTCTACGGCTTGGGTTTCATAACCATTATATTAAATGTCAAAGATGTGATAAAAAATATGATAAGTAAGGAAATGCGAAAAAATATAATTTATGACCCTACTTTTAATTTGAAGCTCATATCCGTTATTTTATTTATACTAGCTATTACAGCATATGTATCTTTCAATTATAAATATCAGTATTCTTGCAACTCAAATTACCGCTATATTTCATATATCACCTTCGCTTTCGCAATTAGCATAGCGATAAAATACTTGCAAAAGTGCCAAAAATAGTGTAAAATGAATATACTGCGATGAAATTAGTGGTTTCGCAGTGTTTTATAATGAAAAGGAACCTAAAATCATGAGAAAAGTATTTTTAAAAACAATTTTATTATCAGTGATTATGGTGCTATCGTATACTTGCGCTAGTTTTGCAGCAGGTTGGTTTAATGATGGAGGAGATAACTGGTCATATCTTGAACCAGATGGAACCTTACTTACTAGCACGATAAGAAATTCAGGTGAAGATAGGTTTTATCTTGATGAAAATGGCATCATGGTTCGTGACTACCTTCTTGAAGACTATAATGATGCAGTTTATTATTTTGATGATACTGGAAAGATGGTTAAGAATACTTGGGTTGCTGTTGAACCAAGCCAAGTATATAATCAGATGGAAAATGCACCTACTATATATTTATATTATTTTGGTAATAACGGAAAAGCATACAGGTCTCATGGTGGTATAGCAAGAAAAACTATAGATGGTAAAAAATATTTATTCAATGAAGGCGGTCAAATGCTTTCAGGTTGGATAGATGAATATGGTAATAGATACAATGAATATGACACTGAAAGTGACCCATTCGTAGGCTATTGTTATTTTGCTGGTGATGAGACAGATGGAGTTCTTCGTGAAGGTTGGACAGCATATGAAGAGGGTTCAGTTGAAGATCGATATTACTTAAGACAAACTCTTTGGTTTTATTTTAAACCAGGTGACAACAAAAAAGTTCAATCAAATGCTACAACAGAGTTCGCTACAAAAATTATAAATGGAAAAAAATATGCCTTTGATGACAATGGTGTCATGGTAGAAGGTTGGGATTCAGATACTATAGATGCAAATAATACCAATAATTCAATAAGAACAAAACAATATTTTAAAGAAGATGGTGATGACAAAGGTCGCCTTACAAAAAAAGAGTGGGTATTTGCAGTTCCTTCTATGAAACAGAACCTTGACGACCACGATCAAGAGATTGAGAGATGGTTTTATTCACTTGGTGGTGGAGACATCGTTAAAGGTTTGATGAAAAAAATTAATAATAAACATTATATTTTTAATAACGAAGGTATAATGAAGACAGGATTATGTATTATTGAAAAAGGAACAAATGTTTATGTTGATTGTATAGATGCAGAAAAGACTGATGGAAAAGATTTTATCATAAGTAGACATTATGTGAGTGTTGATAAAGGTTCAGCTTCGAAAGTATATGAGATTTTTGATGATAATACTCAAAGCCTATTTTACTTCGATGAAGGAACTGATCTTGATGATGATGGGAACTTATCTTTTGGAAGAAGAAGGTTGGGAGAGCAGAAAGTTGCATTTGCTGATGATGACTACACTTTTGTGTCAAAGGGTTCAGGAGAATACGAAGGAAAGCAGAAAAAGAAATATTACCAAAATGGTTTAAGGTTAAGAGCTGATTCTGCACTGGGACTCGGTATTATCTTTGTAGGATATTCTGATGGAGAATATGCCGAGACGATCGACCATGAACCTGTCTACAATGGTTCTACAAATAGCTGGTCAAGAGCTGATAGAAATCATGAGAATATAAAAAGTGATTATATAGTTCTAAAAAAGATAAGTGACTGTGTAGCAGAAGGTAAGTATCCAGTATTTCTTGTAGTTGATCCTATAGGTGCAGTTATAGATAAGAGAAATTATGTTAAAAGAGATAAGGGTAATAACTACTGGTTAATTGGTGATAATGGTACTCTTGTAAATATCTATGAGGTTCCAATAAGAAGAACGACAGTGAATGGAGTAAAAACTTGGCAGTTTAAGAGCGAAAAATTGGACTCAAGTGGTACAAAAGTAAAAACTCAATGGATTAATTTTGGCACACTTGATGAATATGGTAAGACTTGTAGATATAGTCGGGTGAACCCAGGAGAATATGCTTTGAATCTTGATGAAACCTATTGTGTAAACTTCCGCTTTACTGATGAATAATCTTAAAACATATTGAATTATAGGGGCTCATCGCCCCTATTTTGTTGCAAAACAACGGTAAATAGCTATAAAGAAGGCACTGCAACCTTGTAAGAAAATTGTCATCATTTTTTACTAAAAATTATATTGAAACTCTATCCCTTTTTTACTATCATATTACCATAACTAAGTGTACAGCTTAGAAAAAAAACAAAGGAGATTTAAATCTTATGAAGAAACAAACAAAACTCGGTTTAGTTTTAGCTGCAGCAGCCGTTATTTCTGTTTCTGTTGCTTCATTAGTATCAGCAAGAGGCTGGGTTCAAAACGGCGCTGACTGGTATTATGTTGACAACAATAACGAGTATGTAACTGAAACTATCCAATCATCTGGAAACTCTAAGTTCTACTTAGGCGAAGATGGTGCAATGCAAAGAGACTACTTCCTTGAGGAGTACAATGGAAACGCTTACTACTTTGGACAAAATGGTGCTATGGTTACTAATACTTGGGTAGCTATAGAGTCATCAAGAGTAGAGAACCAAGACGAATATGTACCAGACAATTATTGGTACTATTTCCAAGCTTCAGGAAAAGCTATGAAAGCTTCTTCTGGAAGTCTTAAGAAGACTACTATTGATGGAAAGAAATATGGATTCAATGAGTATGGTCAAATGGTTACTGGCTGGGTAGATAGCACAGGTAAGGTTATCAATCCAGACGACAATGAGAACCCATTCTCAGGAGCTACTTATTATGCAGGTGGCGACAATGATGGTGTTCTTAGAGCAGGTTGGGTAACATACTATGATGGTTATGATGGAGATAGTGAGTATGCTGATGATTATACTAATCTCTACTTCTATTTCAACACATCAAACAACACAAAGTATGAGAACCAAACAAAGAAAGTTAATGGAAAGACATATGCATTTGATTCTGATGGTATCATGCTCTCAGGATGGGATGCTTATGAGCACAATGCAGGAGACCTTGGATTAACTGGTAAAGTATCATACTTCTCAGGCGAAGATGATGGTCACCAAGTTAAGAAGGGTTGGGTATATGCAGTTCCAATGGCTGAGCAAGATCAAAGTGCACACGATGATGATGAAGAGAAATATATGTATTTCAACGCATCAGGTGAAATCGTTCGTGACCAATTCAAGAAGATCAATGGTAAGTACTATGCATTTGATAGAGCAGGTATCATGAAAGATGGTCTTGTTCTTTGGGCACCAGATGGTGTTACAGAAACAAAGACAGGTGTTGCTACACCATTTGAATATCACTATGTTAATACAATCGACCTTGACTGGGCAACTGGTGAAGAACTTTCTAAGAAAGGTCTTGTTAGATATGGCGATGGCACAAATGATTATTTCTATTTAACTGCTGATGGATTATACAGAGGCGGACATGCTACTGGCAATTTAACAAATGGAACTCAAGTAAAAATTCACTATTTTGGCTCTGATGGAGCAAGAAAGACTGGTCAAAACACTGTAGAGTTCTCTGATGATAACTACACATTCTATACAGCATCATCAGGTGACAAAGGTTCAGGAACATTCTCAAAGAAATATTATTCTTTAGGAATTCAATTAAGAGCAAGTGGAGATATTAGATATGGTATTTATAATATCGCATCTCCTAACGATGCTATGAACCCTGTAGCTGGTGATCCATTATTTAGACAAACAACAGGAACTGGTGCTGCTATAGACGATACAAGTTACAGATCAAATCTTGTAAATGGTATGTACCAAGTATTAAATACTGGTGGAGCAAAGCAAAAAGGTCAATATACAGCAAAGAAAGATGCTGATGGAAACTATTGGTTCATTGAAAGAACAACTGATGTTTTAAGAGGTATCTGGTCAGTTAATGTTAAGTCAAATGCAAGCTTCGGAACTAACTTCAAGACAAGAGTTATCAATCTTGAGGCAGCTGACAAGAATACAGTTGATGGATGGCTTACAAGAGGCGGAACAAATGGAAGACATACTGCTTCTACAAGTGAAATCATGGGATTAACAGTTGGAACAAATTATATGGATGCAACTGTAAATGGTGAACTTGATAATTTACAATGGAACCCAGTCACTACAGCTAATAGTAACAGAGTATACTTCACATTAGCAGAGTCTTATCAAGGATTTGGATATCAATCAGATATCAATGATAACTCTAATAAGTGGATCCCATTTGGTGTATTTGATAATGCAAATAAGACAGTTGTATATCAAGCAACTTCTAAACCAGGTGAGAAGAGATATCACGCATATGAAGTAACTCCAAACAACGATTACTTCCTTAACTGCTACTGGAACTAATACTTAAGTAAATTAAGTATTAATCATAAAAAAAACTCCTAGCCTTCGGGTTAGGAGTTTTTTGTTGCCATGGAGTGTGAGACGGAAAATCAATTGTCATTTCATACTGTTTATGTTATAATTTTATTAATAAGGAGAAGAATGTTATGGAAATGACAAATCATAAAAATCTTGATACAGATAATATATCTGATTTTATGTCTGATGAAGAACGAACATATTATACTGAAAAATTGCAGGAAGCTGAACAACATAATATTATGCATCCTGAAACATGGACATCTGAAGAGTTTTACAAAAGAAAATGTGAAAAGTATGGCATCTAACTACAAAATAATATATACCGATCAGTATGATATTGATTATGATGAAATTGCTGATTATTATATTGAGAAGTTCAATAATAAAGATTTAATTACTCATTTAAATAGTCAAATAATTAAACGAGAAAAGTTACTAAAACAATTTCCATACTCATTCACAAAGTTTGAGTCAAATTCATACTTGAAACAT
This sequence comes from Lachnospiraceae bacterium, assembly GCA_017634065.1. Taxonomy (GTDB): domain Bacteria; phylum Bacillota; class Clostridia; order Lachnospirales; family Lachnospiraceae; genus UBA3633. Next base: position 18,544 of record JAGBOC010000027.1, read on the forward strand.
GAATATAGAACATTTAATGTTTTAAATTATAAAGTTTTTTATTATATAGATGAGTTGGCAAAAGTAGTATATATGGAACGATTGCTTTATGCAGGAATGAACTTTGACAATATGAAAATATAGAATAAATTTAGAAATCAAATTAATTTAGAGAAGCAATACTATACTCAAAAACATTAGGGAGGCATTGACTAAGAATGAGATGAACGAGTTTAGAATTAATTAATGTACTTGTTAAGTGGACGCAAGTGATGGAATGGAATTATCTGAAGTTGTAGCGGACAACCTAAAATAATTATGAAAATTGAAAAAGGCATAGTAAGTGTAAAAACAGCAGCGCAAGAGATGGGTGTCAGTGAAAAAGAATTTG
>JAGBOC010000028.1 GCA_017634065.1 Lachnospiraceae bacterium
GGTGTATTTCTACTTAATTCTATATAGAACTTGGTAATATTTCTAAGCACTGGCACTTGATAAAAAGTAATTATAGTTAATGCTAAGCCAATAATAATTGCAAATATTATCCCTATAATTCCTATTTTAAGTGTTAATATTACTGCATTCTTATATAGTGGCAAAAATTTTATAATGAATTCATAATCCATACTACATCTACATATCCTTTCACAATAAAAAAATGCTACGGACTCATTTTCCGTAGCATTTAACAAATATTATTTATTAATTCATACCATTATTTGTATGCACACGAAAAATGAATTGCTTTCATGCAACATACACAACAACTATTTAAATTTGCATATACATTTTTCATGTGAATTACCTACGATTATTATATCATTATACAAAATAATGGCAATACTTTTTTCTCATTTAAGTTATATGTTTTATAACCACTTATTGGAAATATATGTAAACTATAGTATAATTTGTATATGATAAAAAATATGCAAAATATAGAGATAGGTATAAATGACTTTATAAATATCAAAGACAACGATGATGTTGTGGTTATTGATATGCGAAGTGATATTGAAAGGTCATACGGTAATATAAAAAATAGCATTCATCTTGATGGTGAAAATCTCAAAAATGACCCACCTCACGATGCAAATAAAAACTACATTATCTGTTGCTCTCGCGGAAAAACAAGCTATGAAATAGCAAAAGAACTTAGAGACAGAGGATTTTCAAACTATTATAGTCTAAATTAACCTAAAAATCGTGCAACCCCTGCAACCCCAACTGCAACCCTATGAACATTTAAAATATTAAAAATTGAAAAATATGCTGACATAGCAAAAACGAAATCCCCAATAATCAAAGGAATTTTTAGATACGGTATCATAGTAGCGGTTACTTTGTTCACTACAACATAGATATTGATACAATAAAAAAACCGCTAATATAAAGCATATTAACGGTTTTAAATCATTTTCTACTTTTTTAACTGCTACCTTTTTGATAATTTTTACTTTTGCATTAGTCAAAAATCACACATTTTTGAAAAAGATGCAAAGTTTAACTAGATATATTGTTATAATAAATTAGACTTAACCTTCTTTATTCTACTTATTTGTAACTATAGGGATTTCATATATTATATCTTTTGTTGAGTCTAAAAAATTACATTCAATCTTATATTCATTGAACCTTTTTTTATACTCTTTTGAAATTTGTTTTATCTCTAGTTTTTTCGTTAAAGTCTCTAGTGATAAATCATTAGTATCAATACACCTTGATTTATACCACTGACCATCACATATTATTGATACTGCACATATTTTCGCTTTCACTATATCATTTAAGTCTCTTTTAAACTCTTCATAATCTTCAAAACTTAAATTATAATGACTATGAAAATAACCCAACCCAATCGTAATTTCATCAGTTAAATCAATCCATAATATTTCTTTCTTATTCTTTTCAACTATTATAGAATAATTACCATCACTAAGCCAATCATATCCTTCATCATCATTTGTATGAATGACTGGATTATATGATTTAAGAATATTAACTATTTCTTCTTTTGCTTTTTTTAGATTTATTATATTATTTGTCTCACCCATTTCATTAAACTCCTATTTTAAAATATAGTTAATACTTATATATATAAAACCCATAAACTCCATTGCTAAATTCACAACATGCAAATTCACATTCTTCTTTATCTATAACTACTTTATAAATTGAAGCATTATGCTCTTGACCATAAATAGGATCTTTTACAATTATACTTTTCCCTATGTTTTCCCATTTATAATCAAATATTTTCACTCCAAATAACATTGTATGATTTTCACTACCTGTTACTTCATACTGCCAAGTTCTATATTTCCACATTTTCATTTTATTTTTTCATTATCAAGCCCCAGCACACGACGAACTCATTCATACGGAAACTTCTTCATTTAGTATTATTACATCATCTAACACTTTATCAATATCTTCATTGATAATTATTGACCTATCAAGTATCTCATCAGTGCAAAATGCTTCTTTATAATTAATACAGGCATAAGTTGCTTTATCATTTTCAAGAGTTAATTTCCAAAATGGATACTTGATAATTACTGGTGTATTCATACCAACACCCAATTCCAGTAGCAACAATGTTTGATTTTTTCTTTTATTCGTAAAATCACTATATCTTATTGATGCTTCAACCCACCCCTCATCTTCAACAAAGTTATCATCTGCTCTTAAGTTCATAATCATATCAGAGCCATCATCAGAACATATTGGTATAAGTTCAGTTGGTATGCTCATACTTATATTGCCATTTATAGGTATATCATATATACCTTTTTCATTTTTCTTAAACCCCTGGGCTTCAAGCATTTTATAAATTATCTCTTCATTATCATATGTTTTTCTATTTGTCTTGTTGACAGATTGAAAAAGTCCATAGTCTCCTTGAGTATAAAATAATCTTTTTTTATCAAACCCGGCTTTTTGAAATTGGTGGTCAACATTTGTTGTAATCACAAAATAATCTTTATCTTTAACAATACTTAATAATTTTTTGTAAGTATCTTTCAACGCATCTAAATATCTATTTACGTAAATGTTTCTACTCCAAAATGCCCACATAATTTCTTTAGTAGGAAATGGATAAAACCCTCCACTATAAAAATCCGTTATCCCATATTCTTTTATAAAATCGAACATATATTTTTTAAATGTTTCGCCATTATAAATAAACCCAGCTGAAGTACTGAGTCCAGCTCCAGCACCTACAACTATTGCATCTGCATTTTTAATTTTTTCCTTAAGGAGTTTAATATCTTCCAAGTAAGTTCTTGTAGATTTCGTAGTCACATTCTTTAAATACATTAAAAATCACCTCTAACTTCGGTTTAGAAGCTTTTTGATAATCTCGAACAGTATTTACTGCTATTTCTGCCGCTAGTTCATTTGGAAAACCAAAAATTCCTGTAGATATGCAACAAAATGCAATGTTATCAAGTTTATTTTCACAAGCAACTTTTAGGCACGACATATAGCAAGACTTAAGCTCTTCCTTATTTTTACTTGTCACATTTCCACTTACTATCGTCCCTACTGTATGAATAACATATTTACTTGGCAAATTATATGCACTTGTAATCTTTGCACTACCAGTTTCTTCTTCATGACCTTGCTTTATCATTATATCATTACAAACACTGCGTAACTGTACCCCAGCATAAGTATGTATGATGTTGTCGATACAATTATGACATGGTATATAGCAACCTGTCATTCCACTATTTGCTGCATTTACTATCGCATCACATTTTAATGTTGTAATATCACCTTGCCATAAATATATTCCATCTTCAATCTCTGATAAATCTTTTATGTCAGTTATCCCTTTAAGTCTTGTTTCTTCTTGCAAATATTCATCTTGGATTTTCAAAAACTCTTCATCTATTTTCGCAGGAAGTCGCACATTAAACAAACTCCGAAGCAATCTCTTTTGTTCATCTTCATTACTTGGTATCTCTACATCACTATACTTGTTATTCTCACTTAATAAATATTTAATTAAATATATTCTTCTTTCATCCTGATTCATTTAAATACTATATTTTCACACCTTTTTATAAATAATTGATGATAAACTTACTCCTACGATTACATTAAAGGCACTTTTCTCTTCTTTTGTATTTTATCATTCAAAAGTCTCTTTAACTTTTACAAGCAAATCTCTTATTTTTAGATGTTGTGGGCAGACTTTTTCACATTTGCCACATTTGATGCAATCAGAAGCCTTTCCATGTCCATCATTTGTAAGTGCATTATTATAATAATAAGCTGTATTCCAGTTATGAAATGCTTCATGGGCATTAAGTGCAGAAAACATATCTGGTATTCTTATTTTTTTCGGACATTCATTTTCTTCTACACAGTAATGACAGGATGTGCAAGGTATAAGATTTAAACTCTTAAAAATCTTACAAACTTTATCTATGGCATCAAGTTCAGTCTGGTTTAATTCTTTAAAATCTGCCATACTACTTAAGTTGTCAGTCATCTGCTCCATATTGCTCATACCAGAAAGTACCATAGCAATATTTTTGTGACTTCCTGCAAATCTTAAAGCGTAACTTGCATTACTTCCACCATTTAGGTCTCTAAATATTTTATCAGCATCTTTTGGAAGATTTACAAGACTTCCACCCTTTACTGGTTCCATAACTATTACTGGCTTATTATATTTCTCACAAACTTCATAAACTTTTTTGCTTTCAACAGTTGCATCATCCCAATCAACATAATTAAGTTGTATTTGAACTATCTCAACTTCTTTGTGCTCTTTTAATATCATCTCAAGTACTTCTGCTTTATCATGAAATGATATACCAAAATGTTTTATAAGACCTTCTTCTTTAAACTTATAAGCTGTCTCATATGCTTTACATTTCTTAAAATGCTCATAGTTATTTTTATCTTGCGCATGCATTAAATAAAAATCAAAATACTCTACTCCACACGCCTTTAGCTGACTTTCAAAAAATGGTCTTATGTCTTCCTTTTTCTTAAAATATGGCTCGGTAAGTTTATTAGTTAATAAAAACTTACTTCTATCATATTTTGTTGCAAGGCATTCTCTTATCGCTATTTCTGATAAACCATTGTGATAACCATGAGCGGTATCAAAATAGTTAAGTCCACTATCTAAAAATGCTTTAATCATCTTTCCAAACTCATCATAATTAATCTTATCACCACTCATCGGAAGTCTCATACATCCAAAACCAAAAATACCATTAATCTCATTAAAAAATCTGTTTTTCATACATTTACCTCATTTATTATTAAAACTGTTTTTCTTCCATTCTGAAAATTAACCACTGATTATCTTGTTTCGCACCAAGCTTCTCATAAAACTTAATACTTGACTCATTCCAGTTGAGACACTGCCATTCAAAACGGCCAAGCTTTTCTTTTTTGCAAATATTTTTTAATTCATTAATTAATACCAAACCATATCCCTTATACCTATATTCGGGTAAAACAAATAAATCTTCAAGATATAGACCAGCTTTTCCAGTAAATGTTGAATAGTTATAAAAATATAAAGCATAACCAACTTCTTTATCATTTTCCACTGCGAATATCACACTTGCTTTTTTCTTCTCAAATATCCATTCTTTTATAAGTTCAGGTGTCGCTGTCACTAGTTCTGACATTTTTTCATATTTAGCAAGTTCTTTTATAAAGTATATTATTTTGTCTACATCATTAATTGTTGCTTTTCTAATCATATTTTTCACCTCTAATAAATCTCACTCAAAATCATTATCTACTAATTCTTAATCTTTAATCTCATTTTTAATCCACATCATTATAACTTTAACAATATAGTCAATCTCATCTTTAGTTAGCTCTCTACCTTTCTCTATATGATGTATTCTTTCTAAACACTTTCTGCAACAAGTTCCTGTTGCATGTTCAGCTATGAAAACTGGATGAACTTGCTTCATAGGTGTTTGCTTACCATCATTTGCTATTACAGCAGGTGCTATTCTTTTTGTTATTAAATCATATGCGTCAGATTTTATTTTATCAATCCCCTTATCTTTTACATAACCAAGCATTTTGACATTTAAATGAAATGAACCTCTAAACTTGGTTTTATTCAAACTTTTTAATAATGTTTCAATTTCCTTATCACTACTACACATTTTTAACAATTTTTATTATCTTTTACTAACTTTTCTATCTCTTCTTTCTTTTCAAATAGAATGTATCCACCATTAGGATCATCTTTTAGTAAATTACCTTCTCTTATTAATCTAAACAATTTTGATTTTAATGCATCCTTTAATGTCATATTCTTAATATTGACATCTGGATAAGATTATCTGTAGCATCCTTTTCACCTTCTGGCTCTCCTCCTGCAAGTAAAATAAAACTTATACCAATTTCACTTGCTTCTTCAAATATTTTCTTCCAATCATTTCTATCAAGTAAATTGTCATATATGATTGTATATCAAACTTTTCTCCCATCGTTACTCCATAAGTTATTTGTATATACTCTACCCCATCGCAACCTTTTTTCCTTTATTTGTCACACACTAAAATATACCAAATAACTTCTTTTTCTCATATGGTTCTATCTTGCCATCAATGTATTTATACCCAGTTTTGTCTATAGCATTTTTTATAAGGAGCAAGTCAATCTCTTTATCTATGACAAAACTTGCTTCTTTCTTTTTGTGTGATGCTTTTACTTCTTTTGCATCATTATAGGTCTTTCTAATAGCATCTGCTATATGCGACTCACACATAGGACAAGCCATACCATCAATTTTTAATATCACCTTATTCATTTCTTACTTTACAACTCCTTTAATAAACTTTTTAGCTTTTTCCAAATCTTTATTATTTGGTCTATTTTTAGCAATGCCTCCGAAAATCTTAAACGGACCAAATGTGTCAAAACCTGCACATTCAAAAGTTGATAAATAAGAGATATTCTTTTCTTTCAAGATTTTCGCAACTTCCTTTGTATGATCTATAAATGGCGAACCACAGGTACATACTAAAAATACCTTTTGCTTACTATTTAATTTATCAGACTTTACAAAATCAATTATCTTTTTATGCATATTGTGAAAAAAGGCTCCTGATGCGAGTCCCACAACATCATATGTGGATAAATCTACATTTCCACTCTGATTCAAATTAAATAAGTCTGCATTAATCTCCTCTGCCATCGCTTTTACAACTTTTTCAGTATTCTTATGATGTACTGATACATAAACTATTGCTACTTTCATATTTTTTCTCCTATATAAAATTACAAAACTTTTTAGCCTTGTTAATGATTTTTTTAACATCAGTAATTCCTGGAAAAATGGCGAAATAAAGCAAGATGTATAAATACCATTTTTATTATGTCACCCAACTCAAAAATCAAAATGTGAACTTTTTTAATATCCGCTATAATTAGTTTGGTACTTTTATTATTATAGAATTAGTGTTGTAAACACTTATATAATTTGCTGACTTGCTTAACCCCGTAACAAGTTTTATGCTATTTACACTTTGTTCTATATCATTTTCTTCATTTATATTACCTATGCTTATCGGATTAAACAACTCACAGTCATCTCGTATTCTAAGTATTGTCTCTAATTCTTTTATTACCACTCTTATATTTATTGAATATTCTTTTTTATCATCAAATCTATTTTTTATTATGCTACTACATATTTCTTCGACACAGAGAGAAATTGTGTTAGTGCTTTTGCTACTCAAGTTATTTTCTTTACAAAATAAACTTACCATACCTGATGTACCAAGTATTTCTTTCATACTATTAGCCGTAAACTCTATCTCATTTACTTTACTTGCTACTTTCTTCTTATCAAGAAGCAATCTTCTTTCATTAAGCGGCTGATTTCTATCATATGTATATATAATTATTAGTGCCAATAATAATGTCAAAAACGCAACTACTGGCAGTGCTACATATGCTCCACGCCCTCCACGCATTCTAATAAGTATATATGACACCGGAACAAAAAATCCGAATTGATACATGAAAAAATACAAATTAGATTGCTTGATGTGCTTTGTACCTATCATATAATTTCCAAATATGTAGCTTAAAGTAAGTATAGGTAAAGCAATAGCCACCATTCTTATACTTTCAATTCCCATTTCATATAGATTGAACTCATATCGTCCAAGATAGGCTTTTGTCAATACTCTTGCAAGTAATACTAACGTTACTGATACAGAAGTTGCAACTATTAAACCAACTTTTATACTTATATTTTGTAACTCTTTAAGAGCATTTCGATCTTCTTCTCCATAAAATATTCCTGACAAAGCCCACACAGTATCTGCACCTGCTATATATGCACTTCCAACTAAATTCAATATTGATTTTTGTGCTGACAGTACTGCTAAGGCAATACCTGTCGAATACATCATAAGCATATGATTGACAAGAAGTCTTGCAAGTATTTTAGATATTCTTATGACAATGACACTTGAACCATTTACAAAAACGTCTTGAATGCATTTTACTATCTTGACTTTGCTTTTTAATAAGAACTTTAGTGACTTATCTTTCCTTAAAAAGTGACAAAGTAAAACCAAAAGCCAAACTAGATTACTTATGGTTGTTGCCAAACCTATTCCAAAAATACCACTATAAGTATATTTCACTACATAAAAATCTAGAACAATATTAACTGCTGTCATAATAATAAGTGAATAAACACTTCTTTGTGTATCTTTATCAAAGTGCATAAATCCATTCAAAAATCTTGCTAAATTAACAAAGACTATACCTGGACTCATGCCACATATATATGCTTCCAAATCAGGTGCTAAATAAGAGTGTGCTCCATATGCCCCTAGACAAATTGCTAACTGCTTTGAAAAGATAATACTAACTAATGAAAAAGTTATAGATAAAATTATTAATAGAATTATTGAAAATGAAAAAATAAAATTACCTTGCTCAATTTCGCCTTTACCAATCAGATTTGCATATACATTTCTGCTACCTCCTGTGATTATTCCTGCAATCATAAGATAAAGCAACATAAACGGAGCAAATAATCCTACTGCTGCCACAGCCCTTATTCCTAAAAAATTTGCTATGACTGCCGAATCAATAAGTGGTGCTATAACTAAAGGTATATCAGAAATAACATAAGCTGCAAAAGAGTTTAAGAACATCTTTCTTATAATTTTTTTCTTATAATTATCCTGTGATATTTTTCTTACCATATAACTATTCTTACCACCAGTATACTTTTTTAAATTATCTTTTTAAAGTTTGTTGATGCTGTCGCAAACTTGCTACTATATTTATAACAAGTTTTTCTGATAATTATTAACCAATAATATTATATCACTTTCAATCGTTTTTATAAATAGAAATTAAAAAATAGAGTAATGCTTTATCAGGTACACTTTTTTCTAAAATAAAAATGCTCTCTTTGGGAGAGCATTTTTTATTTTATGCTTTACTAAACATTTCTTTTCCTTCTTCGCCGCCAAAGACCATAGCTTCAGAATAAAATCCATCTCTTCTAAACTTAACTGCTTTAATCTCCATATCTTACCGCATAAAAATTAAAACTTAAATGTTTCTGGTGCTTCTGTAAAAGAACTAAAAGTTGCAGTAGCATTCTTAAGATAAAACATTTCCATGCTATCATCATCAGGATTATATGAACTCTTAAGGCTTGGCATTTTTTCAAGCATTGCAACTTTTACATCATGATTGTTATCATTTACAAGTTCAGCAGATACACGAAGCCATTTTGTACCATTAAATGCACAGATTTCTACATTTGGATTATTTTTTATTTGATTAGTTACATATTTTCCTTTTCCTGTCTGAATATATAATTTGCCATCACAAACTATATTTGTTCCAAAGGCTCTAACTCTTGGCTTGTTTCCATCAATAGTTGCTAGAAAATAACATTTTGTTTCATCTAAAAAATCACATACTCTCTTTACGTTATCCATAATTTCCTCCTTTATCCTAAAGATTAATTAGATATTTCTCCTATCTAACATCTTATAGTTATGTAAAATATTATATCGCATACGACATATTTTGTCAAGATTAATAATGTATGGATTTTGGTAAAGATTTTTTTAATTTATTCCTTTTACAAATATAAAGTTTTTTATGCTAAATAAAAAATGCGATTATTGGTGCAATTATTATTGCTGGTAAGAGATTAGCTATCTTAATTTTAGTTATCTCCATAAGGTTTAACCCTATGACCATAACCATAAGATTTCCTACACAGGTTACTGCACCCATCATTTGTTCATTTTCAGATAGGAATACTAAAAACTGTGATAAAAAAACGACTAGCCCTTGAATAATAAAAACACTTATTGCAGAAAACATAACTCCTATACCAAGTGTTGCTGAATATATTACTGCTGAAAATCCATCAAGCATTGATTTTAAAAAGTAAATACTATAATCGTGTTTAATTCCTGCATCAATTCCTCCAAGTATGACCATAGCTCCTACACAGTACAATACACTTGTAGTAACAAATGCTTCGACAAACTTGTCATCTTTATTCTTTTTAGCAAACTTTCGCTTTAATAATTTACCAACTTCATTTACATATTTATCTATATCTATCGTTTCACCTATTATGGTGCCAAAAGCAAGTGAGATTACTACAACAAGTGAATTAACCTCTACCATTGCACTTTTTATACCTATGAAAAAAGTTGCTATACCAAGAGCCTTCATTACAGATGATGATATTTTTTCTGGTATACCCTTCTTAAATATTAATCCTAAAGTTGACCCTGCTATTATTGACGCCGCATTTACTAATACACCAAGCATTACTTACCTCTTTTATGCCAAACTGCCTTTCATTAATTCTTTACCAGCATTCCATGCCTGTCCTACTTTTTCATTTGACACATAATATCCACTTTGAAATTGATCAAATATTAATGCATTTAATTTGCTTGGATCAATTTTTCCATTTTCACTTAATACTTTTTCATTAGCATTTACATTTACTATCTTACCAACTACTGCAAACATATTTTCTGTATCAACTATTTCAGCAAGTTCACATTCCATACACACTGGGAACTCCTCTATAATTGGAGCATTCACCTTATTACTTTTTTTTGCATGATAACCTGTATACTCAAACTTATTTAGCATTTTATTTCCGGTTGCTATACCAAAAAAATCTGCTACATCCATATGTTCTTTGTCAGCAATGCTTACTGTAAATGCTTTTACCTTTCTTATGTTTTGTGTTGTCTTATGTTCATCATCAATAAATAGCGCAATCTTATCCATATCGCAAATCATTCCCCAGGCTGCATTCATCACATTTACAACTCCATTTTCATCATAAGCTGCTACCATAAGAACTGGCATAGGATAAATTGCAGGGATCACCCCTAAATCTTTTCTCATAAAATACCTTCCTTTTACTAAACTAATTTTATTAATATATATTAAATACTAAATCTATATGAAACTTCCATCTTCTCCTGATCTACATTTTTTTCGATAAGGTTATTATTTATAATTGATGATGAAAGTTTATCTGTGTGATTAAAATCAAAATTAAAACCATCCAAATCTTTATATCCTATATATAATTCATTTTCTCTAATTTGTAATTGACACTTTATATTAGAATTATTTGACAAATTACTAAAAATCTCATTTAGTGTTACTTCTTCAAAAAGCAGGTTTACCATATTGACTTTATATATATCAAGTTTCTTTTTCGCTATATATGCCATAAGTTCGCTTATGAAGTAATATAGATCAAAATTAGTTTTGCTAATTTCTTTTTCAAATGAATCTACTTTAAATATAAAGTTCTGTGTCTTAATTTTTTTTGGATGGTCAAAAATGTCTTCTGGTGTCCCTTCTTCATAGACTATTCCTTCATCCATATAAAAAACTCTATTTGAAACTTTTTTTGCAAATTCCATCTCGTGGGTCACGAGCATCATTGTTAAGTCTTTTGAGTGTAAATCATTTACAATATTTGCTACCTCATTTACCATCATTGGGTCAAGAGCAGATGTCGGCTCATCAAATAATAAAATCTCTGGCTCCATAGCAACTGCTCTCATGATAGCAACCCTTTGCTTCTGCCCACCCGACAATTCATGCGGATAATTTTTCATCCTATCTTTAAGAGAAAATCTATCAAGAAGATTTACTGCTATATCATAAGCTTCTGATTTTGTTTTGTGTAGTATCTTCATAGGAGCAACCATCAAGTTTTCTATCACATTTAAATTATTAAAAAGATAAAATGATTGAAAAATCATACCAATCTTTTTCCTTACATCAGGTAAAGAGTAGTTTTTATCATATATGTTTTTTTCCATCAAAAATAACCTCTCCACTTGTTGCATCTTCAAGTCTATTTATGCATCTTAAGAATGTTGATTTACCTGTTCCACTTGGTCCTATGATTGATATGACATCATTCTTAAAAATACTTGCATTTACATCTTTAAGAGGTGTGGCATTTTCATATTCTTTTCTTAATTTTTTAATCTCAAGTATCATCTCTTTTTCCAATCTACTTTCATCACAAACTTATTTAATACATTTGCCACAATAAGTGCAAATATATAATATATTATCGCAACTGCAATTATAGGTATAAACGGCTCAAATGTTCTACTTCTAACTATGTCACTCATCTTTGTCAAATCTTGAACTGCTATATAGCCAACTATAGCAGTCGACTTTATAAGTGATATTATTTCTCCTTTGTAAACAGGAATTGCAGAAACCAGACTTTGCGGAAATATAAAGCGAAGGAATGTATGCATATATCCAAAGCCAAGCGCGTATGCTGCCTCCCACTGACCTACATCTACACTTCTTATAGAAGTAATCAAGATTTCAGAGACATATGCAGAAAAGTTTAATGTAAATGCAACTATCGCTACATACTCTGCAGGTAATGCATTTGACTTAAATAGAGTGTAGTAAAATAATAAAAGTAAAACTACTATTGGTATTCCTTGAAGTATAGAGACATATGCATCACAGATTTTATTTGTCAAAGGTCCTCCTATAAGTCTTAAAAGACATATAGCAAATGAAAGTATAGTTCCAAGGATTATAGATGCAAATGACATAAATATTGTAGTCTCTAATCCCCTCAAAAATAATTTATATCTATCTTCGTCTATGAAAGTGATTTTCACTGCTTCTTTAATTCCACTAATAGGGTTTAAGGAAACTTTATTTTCTGTATCTCTTTTTGCATATAAAAACATTTGATTTGATTTTAGTGGGTCAGAGAAATCTACACTCTTTTTTCTTTCTTCCGTTATAGTATTTCCGCCGCCACCTATATCAAACTTTCCTGACTTTATTCCAGGAAGCATTCCACTAAAATCTACTGCTTTAACATCAAGCCCATACTTGTATTCTTCACAAAATCTATACACTACCTCTACATCAAATCCAACAAAAGAATTATTGTACACATAACAATATGGTGGATAAGTCGCATCTATTGCAAAAATTATAACCCCATTTGTACTGTCAAGAGCATCAAAATCAAATGTCACAATATCACTATCATCTCCAAACCATCTATCATCTATTTTTTTTAGTTCACCATTTGATTTTATCTTTGCTAAAAACTCATTAAACTTTGGCAGTATTGTTTTATTCTTTTCACTTCTTGCAAAAAATATACCAGATTCTGCATCTCGAAGAGAATCGCCTACAAGCATAAGTGCATTATTTCTTTTTCTATTGTAATCATCTACAGCAAACTTTAATGCCATACCATACTTCTCATTTCCGATTTCTACTGCATACATTGCATCACTATTCAAATTGTAAGTTTTTATTTCTGCTTCTTTAAATAAGGTTCTCGCAAGTTGTTCTGCTGATGAACCTGTGAGAACTGCTATAGCAGACTTTGAAGCATCTTCAACAGATTTTATGGTTTTAGCATTTTCATTTTCTTTTTTTGATAAAAAACTAAAAATAGTAATCGCTATGATTAAAATAGCAATTATTGCTATGATTAAAAAATCAATAAAGTTGTTTTTTCTTATACTCTTATCCATATCTTTTTATTAAAAAATCCCTATTTCTAGGGATTATACCAAAAAGAATATATACTTTTCAATGTTTTTAATAAAATATGTACTACTTTTCTTTTAGATACCTATTAAAATCTATAACTGATGAGATTATAACAAGCATTATAATAATCGCCGCCGGAAAACCTGCTATGACTGCAATATTTTGTACATTTTCATAACTTGCATTAGAAAAAGTTATCGCAACTGGCAAAAGTATAAGTAAGGTTGCCCAAAACTGTTTTACTATCTTACTTGGCGACTTGTCGTGGCTTAAGTTTTTATATGAATAATAAGAGCAGGTAAGTGAGATTGAATCAAAACTTGTAGAGCAGAAAACTATCATTGATACACAAATTGTAAAAAGAGCAAGTGGTGCAAGTGGCAAAGAGCTTATCGTGCTACCGATAACATCATACATTTCACCAGTCTTTGCAAATTGGCCAAGCAAATCTAACTTCCCTGACAACTGCTTTCCTATAGAATAATTTGGTATAACAAAGAAACTAAGGAGGGTTCCTGGTATTGCAAATAAATAACCTTCCAAAATAGTTTGCTTTATAGTCCTACCTCTACTTATGATGCCGATAAAAAATGGCACTGTGATAGCCCAGGTCATCCAAAATGCAAGATAAAACACATTGTAATTTTGAACAAATGCATTTTTTCTTGTAGGATCCACATAAGTAAATAATGGTATAAGATTATTTAAGAAAACTCCAATCTGTCTAAATGAACTTTCAATGATAAACTGTGTCTCTCCACCAAATAAAAATATATAGGCAACAAACGCAAGAAAAATATATACACAGGCACTTGATAATTTCTTAATTCCTTCAAGTCCATGATATAAAGATATACTATAAATAATAAATATTATAAGTAAAACTGCTATTGTAGTTATATTATTATCTGGTAAATTAAACAATCTATGTAAACAATTAGTTATAACAGGTGGTGCAAAACAAAGCGAACAAGTCACAGCAGATATGATTGCAATCACTGCAAATACATCTATGATATTTCCTAAAACTCCATCAACTTTATCTTTGAAAAGAGGTCTTAAAGCTTCACTAAATCTTTGCTTTGTTCTTTTTCTTGTATGCATCATAAATCCAAAACAAACAGCGAGTACTAAATAAAGCCAATAATTTGCCCAGAAATAAAATGAATGTGCTTGAGCCATACTATAAGAATCAACAAATAAATTATTTGCACTATCAAAACTTTGTATAAATGGTTCATTTACATAATAAATCCATTCTGTAAATGAATAATAAATAATGTCTCCAGCAAGTCCTGCACAAAACATCATCGCTCCATATGCAAAAAATGAATACTTTGGTTTCTCATCTTTTTTACCAAGTCTTATATTTCCATATTTTGAGAATGCAAGAAAAAACGAAAAAACAAAAACAAATAGATTTACTGCCAGATATAAAATCGTCATCTTATCTCTAAAAAAGGGATTGATTGCTGCAAAAAAATCATTTGCATTTTGAGGAAATGTAAAAAATAAAAAACAAAGAACTGCAATAATCATAAATGGTATAATCATTATTGATAGTTGCAACTCTCTTATATCAAATTTCTTTTGTTTTTTTAGTATGTTTCTCATGGGTCCTCCGATGTTTTAATAAATTAAATGTGTTTTTACACAAACTTTTGCTAGTATTTGTAAGTGAACTTGTGTTTTTGTCTGTTCTTTTGATTATATGTAAGTTTATATTTGTGGTTGTGGTTACGTTTACTAGTGCCTATGTTTGTGTCTATCGTTCAAATATTTATTAAAACTAATAATTTTGAACACTAAAATATTATCATAATTCCTTTTATCTGTCAACCACATAAGTCATTTTTTTAAAGTCTTAAGAAATATTGACTTTTATTAAAATAATGCTATAATTAGTGCGTTCACAAATAGTAATATTTATAAATATTTGAACGATAGGATAATATATGAAAAAGTTTATTAATGGAAATGAGGCATTTGCATATGGGGCTCTTGCTTCGGGTATAGATTTTTATGCTGGTTACCCTATAACCCCTTCAACAGATGTGTATGAGTTCTTTGAAAAAAATGCCGAAAAATATAATGTAAAGTTTGTTCCTACAAGTTCTGAAGTTTCAGCTATAAATATGATTATGGGAGCAAGTATTGCTGGGGCGAGAGCATTAACAGTGACTTCAGGTTGTGGTTTCTCTCTGATGCAAGAAGCGATATCATATATGGCTTCTGATTTTGTTCCTTGTGTCATCTTAAATGTGATGAGAGAAGGTGCAGGTCTTGGAGACATACCAAGAAGTCAAGGTGACTATGACCAAATGACAAAAGGTGGTGGCAATGGCGATTACCACACCATCGTTTTGTCTTGCAAAAGCTGTAAAGACTGTATGGAAATGCCAAATCTTGCTTTTGAACTTGCTGAAAAATATAGAAATCCTGTCATAGTCACTTACGACAGCGACATTGCTCACACAAAAGAAAATGTAGAAATACTAGCACAGACTAAAAATAATATTGATAAACTTAACTTCACACTAAAAGGAAATAAAACTGGAAAACCAAAATTAATTCAAAATGTCTATTACCATGATAAAAATTACAACGAAACTCTCTCAAACAAATATAATATCATTGAAGAAAAAGAACAACGCTTTGAAGAATATGAAACTAATGATGCAGAAATAATACTTGTGGCATTTTCTATCTGTGCAAGAGTTTGTATGGATGTAGTAAAAAGAGCAAGGAAGGAAGGTATAAAACTTGGGCTCATAGTTCCAATCACTCTTTATCCATTTCCTAAAAATGCTTTTTTAAATCTTCCTTCTCTTAAAAAAATAATAGTCGTAGAGCTTAACATACTTAAACAAATGAGAAAAGATGTAGAATACTACACAAAGTTTAGATATGAATATTTTTCGATAAATAGTATGTCAACTTGTCCTACAGTTCTTGACATTTTATCTTTTGTAAAGGAAGTAAAGTAGTATGTATGATATGCTCTGTCCTGGTTGCGGTCATAGGACTGCTATGATGATACTTGATGAATTAATTGAAAATCATAAACTAAAAGAAAAGGTAATCTTTGCTCTTGATGTAGCTTGTTGCTCATTACTTATAGATTTTGTAAATTATGATTCGATAATGTGTGCGCACGGTCGAGTTCTTGATGTCACAAAAGGATATAAAGAGATAAGAAAAGAAAATATAGTCATTTCCTATATGGGTGATGGTGCAGCATACTCTATAGGAATGGAAGAAATGCTTCATAGTGCAAGAAGAAATGATGATGCATTAATTATAGTTATAAATAATGGTTTATACTCTATGACAGGTGGTCAAAAATCTCCTACTTATATAGATGTGAAATCTCAAAACGATAGAATAACGACCACTAATTCTTTAGATAAACCACGACAAGTTTATAATGGTTTTCTTATCGAAAATGTCATAAGTAAGCTTCCCATAAATTATCTTGCAAGAGCTTCTCTTACAGACAAAGATAATATAGACATTGCAAAAAAATATATAGAAAAAGCACTTAAAAAATATATAAATATTGGTGGTTTTAATATGGTGGAACTCTTATCACCTTGCCCTACAAACTATAAACTTACTCCAAAAGATATGATTGATAGAATAAATAATGAGTTCACCAAAATATATAAGATTATGGAGTTCGTAGATGCTTAAAGAAATATTTATAATAGGAATAGGCGGCGAGGGAGCCCAAACTATCGGAGAGATATTATCAATCTCTGCATGTATTAAAAACTTTGCCACTTCCTTCTACCCTTTTTATGGCTCACAGATGAGAGGAGGGGAATCTGGTTGCATAATCAAAATCGATACCGAAGGTAATGACATAACAAATCCAACCATTAATATACCTGATGATTTCTTAATATTAAATGATGCATTTTTTGATAAATATAAAAAGTTTGCGAGTGATACTTCTAAATATTATCAAATTGATAATTCAAATATTAAAAATAAAAACATTAAACTATTAAAAAAGTATATAGATGAAAGTAAACTTTTTGATGAAGAAACAATTATAAATGCAATAAAAGAAAAGTTTAAAAAAGAAGAAACATATAATAAGGTAATTGAGGTATATAAAAATGAATTATAAAGAACTTTTTAATCCAAAAACTATAGCTGTAGTTGGTGCAAATGAATCAGAAGGTTTTGGTGGAGCTGTTTGTAAAAATCTAAACTTATATATTGATGATGAAAATAGGATTTTCTATGTAAATCCAAAAAGGAATATTTTATTTGGAAAAAAGTGTTATCATAGTTTATCTGACATACCAATTGACATTGATTTACTTATTATAGCAACTAATAAAAAAACAGTTATAAATATATTAAAAGAAGGCAAAGAAAAAAACGCAAAATCTGCTGTTATATTTGCAAGTGGTTTTAGTGAGACTGGAAAAAACGAAGATATACTATTAGAAAAAGATCTTATCGAAACCGCCACAAAGCTTGATATCACAATACTTGGTCCTAACTGTGCTGGTTTCTCTAATTTTATAGATAACATAAATGCATTTGCTTTTTTATCAGAAAAGAGAAATCGAAAAGGAAGTATAGGTATAATTTCTCAAAGTGGTATGATTGGTTTATCATTAATTGATAATCAATATATGAAGTTTTCATATAATATCTCTTGTGGAAATGCAAACTTTCTTACTATGCCTGATTTAATAACTTTTCTATCTGATGATAAAAATACAAAAGTGATTGGTTTATACATTGACGGAATAAAAGATTTACAAAGTTTTGAAAGATCAATCGCATATGCAAAATCGAAAAATAAAAAAATTGCTATCATAAAATCAGGTTCAAATGAAAAGACAAAGGTTCTTACTAAAAATCATACTGGAAGCATTGAAAGTTTTACAAATGATGAGTTTAACACTTTAATTAAAAAATATAGTGTTATAAGATGTAATGACCTTGAAGAGTTTATATATACTCTTGTCGTTTTATCAAGTTATGATATTTTGCCAAAAGGAAATAGGGTCGCATCAATTAATCTGTCAGGAGGAGAGGCTACTCTCATCGGCGAAATGTCAGACTCTTTTAATCTTTTATTTCCTGATTTAAATGAAAATGTAACAAAATATCTTAAGGAAAGACTCCCTGACTATGCAAATATCTCTAACCCTCTTGATATGACTGTCACTTTGTCTTATGATGCAGAGAAACTAAAAGATGCTCTCATAACTATAATGAGTCAGGATAATATCGATGTGGTTCTTTTTGGATACACTCTTCTCTATCACATTGATGACCCATGTATCTACTATATGATAGAAGCAATAAAAAAAGTTAAAGATACTCTAAAAGAAAAAATGAAACCGATTTTTATATTATCATTTATGTCAAACACTAGGAACCAAGATGCCATAGAAAAACTGCTTGAGCTTGGTGTTATCTGCCTTCCTACACCATATTATGGTCTTAAAGTTTTAGAAAATGCCATTCAATAATTCAAGCACATTAAATCCTACTAAACACTTCTCTCTGAAATTATGATTTCATCCCTTCATTATAGCATCATTGCCATATAATGTGGCAATGTTATCAACTCTTCCTGCATTTTCATCTATAAACTTATATGAAAGTTTTGGTTTAAATCTTTAAATGTAGCAATTAAGTGATTCTGTCTTTCCATTTTTTGATTTAACTTCAATAGGAATGATATTTGAATCTTTACTAATAACAAAATCAATTTCACTCACACCTATCGCCCACAAAACTCCTCAAAATCCATTGGTAACATTTTTATTTCTAACTAAAACTGCTAAATAAACCTATAAATCTATTTTAAGTTATTTGTCGTTGTTATAACTTGTTTCAAATAATACACATCTCTTTTAAATGGTAATTTTTCTATAAGTTCTTTTTCAAAAAGTCCTAGTTTATCATATTTACTCTTACTTTCTTTCAGCTCTCTAATATTTATCAGCTCATAATCATCTTTATTTATATTTCCTTTTTTTACTTTTTCAAAATATATTTTTCCAAATTCATTATTTTTTTTGACAATATCATATTGTAAGTTTTCATTTCTACTTGGTTCGTATAAAAGAATGATATTATTTTCAATTAAATAATCCCATATCATAGTTATCACTGATTCTTCAGAAATTGGAAATGTCAATTCTTTCACAATTACACTTATCGGTTTTTTATTCTTAAACTTTGCAATCACTTCATTTCTACATGCAAAATCTTTTATAAAGTTTGCTAAACTTTTATTAAAATAATCTTCCATATTAAATCCTACTAAACACTTCTCCCGCCTTGCAGTGCACTACATAATCTATGCTATCTTCGTTTGGGACTTCAGAAAGATTTATTAATATCATTTTATTGCCCTTATAATAATTTATGAATGATGCTGCAGGTTGCACGATAAGTGTTGTCCCTGATATAATTAATACATCTGCCTTACTAATTGCTTCAATGCTTTTTGCTATAGTATTTTGGTCAAGTCCTTCTTCATATAAAACTACATCTGGTTTTATTATACCACCACAAGTGCATCGTGGCACTCCATCTGCTTTTAAAATATCTTCTACAGTGTAACTTTTTCCACATTCCATACAATGATTCTTAAACGAAGTTCCGTGCAACTCATAAATATTTTTATTTCCCGCTCTATGATGTAAATCATCTATATTTTGAGTAACTATCGCTTTTAATTTCCCTTCCCTTTCAAGTTTAGCAAGGGCAAGATGAACAGCGTTTGGTTCTGCTTTTAGCATAGGGTTTAGACATTTGTCCTTATAAAAACGATAAAACTCTTCAGGGTTGTTCATAAAAAATGTATGACTTATGATGGTTTCTGGTGGGTATTTATATTTTTGATTATAAAGGCCATCAACTGATCGAAAATCTGGAATTCCAGATTCTGTTGACACTCCAGCGCCACCAAAGAAAACTATATTATCAGATTCTTTAATTATTTTTACAACCTCATCAATAGTTGAAATCATAATAACCTCCTATCGTAATTGCCATATGGTTTTAAAATTAACTTTAATTCCTTCATCGAAGTTTTAGATTTTGATTTACATACCTTTATAAAAATAATGAGGCACTTATACATTTGCCTCATTATTTTCTACATTATAATGTCATATTTTTTAACGACCTATTTATTTTTAGTCTTTAAGCCCTTTAAAACTCCTTTACTAGCTTCTGTATTTGACACACAAAGTGCACAAGCAGAATCACCAGTAATATTTACAACTGTTCTACCCATATCAAATATTCTATCAACACCAAGTACAAGTGCTATACCATCAACAGGAAGTCCAACTGCTTGAAGAACCATTGCAAGCATAACAACTCCTGCTCCAGGCACACCTGCTGTACCTATAGATGCAACTGTAGCTGTAACAATTACTGTCGCAATTTGTGCAAATGTCAACTCAATGCCATAACAACTTGCTATAAACACTGTGCAGACAGCTTGATAAATAGCTGTTCCATCCATATTTATAGTTGCACCAAGTGGCAAGACAAATGAAACTATATCTGATCTTCCACCCATCTTCTTTGTACACTCAATATTGAGTGGCAACGTTCCTACTGATGATGCACTTGAAAATGCCATCACCATAGCAGGTGCGATACCTCTAAAGAATTCAAATGGTGTAACCTTTGTAAAGAATGATACCATAGATGAGTAAGTAATAATCATATGTAATATGTAGCCAAGATATGCAATTCCTATAACAAGTGCAAGAGAACTCAAAACCTTTGGTCCATTCTCTGCGATTACTGGTGAAAGTAAGCACACGATACCAATAGGCGAAAAATGAATAATCATATCCATTATTTCTATAAATACAGCATTTCCTGATTCTATGACATCGGCAAATGCCTTCGCCTTATCACCTGCTATGATAATCGCAAATCCGATAAATAATGCTATGACAATTACTTGAAGCATAGAAGCATTTAACATTGGCGCTAAAATATTTGATGGGAACATATCAGCTACAACTTTTATAAAGTTCTTTGTCTCCACTGCCTTATATGCTGCTTCACTAACATCAAGTACTGCGAACTTGTTTTTAAATAGCATTGCGATAATCACACCTATAACAAGCGCGATGAATGTAGTGCAAAGATAAAAAACGATAGTTCTTATGCCTATAGACCATACTTTTTTAATGTCGCTTAAACTTATGATGCCTGAAATTATTGAAAGTAAAACTATTGGCACAACTACAAACTTTAACAAGTTCAAGAATATATCACCTATTGGCTTGATATACTCTTGAAGCATTTTAAGTGCTGTCATCTCTGAATTACTAAAAAATACTTTGTCGATAGGTCCGTTATTGATACACAAAAGTCCTAAAACAATACCTATGACGAGTCCAATTAAAATCTTAATTGACAATGGGATTCTTGATTTTTTCATAATGTTTGCTTCCTTTTTTATTTTATTGAATTACTATTTATTGGAAATGTAAAGTATGTATCAGTGTATGGTTCGTCTGCTAAAGTGAAATGCCACCACTCTTCTGCAAGAGGTTTGAAGCCATGTGATACCATCGCATCTCGAAGTATCATTCTATTATTATATTGCTCTTCTGTAATTCCCTTATAATCTGGGTGACTTTCTTCGCCGAAAAAATCAAATGTCCCACCCATATCTACTTCCTTCTCAGTATTCATATCAAATAAGGTTAAATCAAATGTGCTTCCCCGACTATGACCTGAATGTTCCATTATATAACCCTGTGGAAATAAAACATCTTTATCAAGATTTGGATAAAAATATTTTTTCATTTTGACATCGTTTAAATCTTTTGCCCATCTAACAAAGTGACTTACAGCTTTCTGTGGTCTATATGCATCATATATTTTTAATCTGTAACCCTTCTTTATTAATTCATCACTAACTTCTTTTAATTTCAAAGATGCCTCTTTTGTAGCAAAAGCAAGTGGTTCTTCATATCCATCAATTCTTTCTCCTACAAAATTATACGTAGAATAATATCTTATCTCCAATATTGCATCTGGCACTACTTCGCTTAACAAAACGAAACCGCTACTATCTTCTGACAACTTATATTCATCATCTTTTGCATTATCTAAAGTACTACTCTGTGCATTTATGTTACTGCAAGAAATTAGAGTCCCTGCAACTATTATACTTACGATTGTTAATATTATCTTCTGCACTTATTTCTACCCCCCCCCCTATTATGGTTTTATCTTCGTGATACTTGTTACCTTTGCATCTTCTTCGCTTCTCATTATCTTAACTCCTGCTGCACTTCTTCCCATCACTCTTATATTTTTTACTGCAGTCCTTACTACTAATCCTTTTTCATTTATAATCATTAAGTCTTCATCGCCATCCACAAGTTCAGCACCGATTAGCATACCTGCTTTTTCATTTGGCTTAAAGCATATCATGCCCTTTCCACCACGGCCTTTTACAGAAAACTCTGTTGCATCTGTTCTCTTTCCCACACCATTTTCTGTGACAAGAAGAAGTTCTTTTCCTTCATTTGATACAAGCATTGCTATAAGTTCATCTCCATTTTGAACTTTTATACCTCGAACTCCTGATGCAGTTCTTCCCATATCACGAATCTTTTCTTCATTAAATCGCATACACAGACCTTTTTTTGTGATAAGGAAAATGTCGTCATTTCCATTTGTTATCTTTGCAGTGATAAGTTGGTCCCCATCTTTGATATTTAATGCTTTAAGTCCATTTTGGCGAACCGAACTAAACTCTGAAAGTTTAGTTTTCTTTATAAGACCATTTTTAGTAGCAAATAATAAATACTTATCGTCAGTCCATTCTTTATTGTCTATACCAGCAGTTACCTTTTCGCCCTCTTTAAGTTTTAGCATATTTACTATTGCCGTTCCCCTTGCAGTACGACCACCTTCTGGAACTTCATAGCCTTTCATCTGATACATGACACCTTTATTTGTGATAAACATAAGAGTAGAATGCTTTGTAGTCATAAATACATCTTGGACGAAGTCATTATCTATGGTTGCCATTCCCTTTACTCCGACACCACCTCTACCCTGTTTTCTAAATGTATCTGGGTCCATACTCTTTATATATCCAAGGTGTGACATCGTGATAACTAAATCGCCTTCTACTATAAGTTCTTCTGCTTTAAACTCTTTATCTTCTTTGTCATCTATTATCTTTGTCGTTCTCTCATCATGTTCTCTTTTCTCCATCTCTAGAAGTTCATCTTTTATGACAGACAAAAGTTTTTTATTATCATTTAGTATACTTCTATAATAAGTTATCTTTTCATTTAAATCTTTTAATTCATCTTTTAGTTTTGTAGACTCAAGACTTGTGAGAGCTTTTAATCTCATCTCAACTATTGATTCTGCCTGTTTATCAGTAAAACCAAAGTTTGTAATGAGTTTATTTTGTGCTTCATTTGGGTCTTTTGATTCTCTTATAGTCTTTATCACTTCATCTATTATACTTATTGCTTTTAAGAGACCCTCTACTATATGGGCTCTATCTTCTGCTTTTTTTAAGTCAAACTTTGTTCTTCTTGTCACTACTTCTTCTTGATGTTTAAGAAACTCAAAAAGATATTGTAAGATATTAAGTGTCTTTGGTTCCCCATTTACAATGCAAAGCATTATGACAGAAAAACTTGACTGCAACTCTGTCATCTTATATAACTGGTTGAGTATTATATTTGCTGGAGCGTCTTTACGAAGTGTAATTTCTATCTTGTCAGTTGTTTTCTTTCCATAGACATCAAGTATATGAGTTATGCCCTCTATCTTTTTCTCTTTTACAAGTTCTGCAATTTTTGCGATAAGCTCTGACCTATGCACAAGATATGGAAGGTCGTGAACTACGATTTTTTGTTTTCCTTTATCACTTTCTACTATCTCACAATTTGCTCTTATCTTTACTTTTCCTCTACCTGTAGTTAGATAATCAGCAATTCCTTTTTTACCAAGTATTAAAGCGCCAGTTGGGAAATCCGGACCCTTAATTATCTCCAAAATCTCATCAAGAGTTGGTTCTCTATCATTTATCTTATCATCAATTATTTTAACTACAGCATTTATAACCTCTGTAAAATTATGTGGTGGTATGTTTGTCGCCATACCAACAGCTATTCCTGTAGCACCATTTACGAGAAGGTTTGGAAATCTTGCTGGAAGAACTAATGGCTCTTCATATTCATTTGAAAAGTTTGGAACAAAGTCTACTTCATCTTTATTTATACCATCAAGCATCCATCCTGCCATCTTTGACATTCTTGCTTCTGTATAACGCATAGCAGCAGGAGCATCTCCATCTTCTGACCCAAAGTTTCCCTGCTTATCAATAAGAACTTTTCTATAGTTCCATGGTTGACCCATTCCGACTAGTGCGCCGTAAATAGATGAGTCGCCATGAGGGTGATATTTACCCATTGTCTCACCGACTATAGTTGCACACTTTTTTGTCTTCTTATCTGGGGTTACACCAAGAGCTTGTAGGGCATATAAAATACGGCGCTGAACTGGTTTAAGTCCATCTCGCACATCTGGTAGAGCTCTTGAAACTATAACTGACATAGAATAGTCAAGATAACTATTCTCCATCGTTTTCTTCAGATCTACTTCTTTAATTTTATCAAATACATTTGGTTCCATTCTTTAACTCAAAACTTTTATAACTTCTAACTACTGCATAGATTCATACTGCTGTACTTGAAGAGCATTTTTCATCATCTCATCTAATGCTACATCTTTATCTTTATTGTATGCTACATTTAAATCTATCTTTCCATCTGCTCCTACATAATATCCATCAAGAGTCCACTCATTTGCATACATCTCGCCGTATGATTTTCCTGCTGACTCTACAAGTGACCACTTACCACTTCTTTCATCATAAGACCAGTTATATGGTTGGAAAGGTTGGAAATAATAATATGCTCCATCTATTTCTGCCCAACCTTTATCAACTGAATTACTTGATTCATTTAAGTGATATACTTTATTATTGTTCGTATCTACTGCCCAGCCTTTGATAGGATTTTTATTTTCATCTTCTATCCACCAAGAGCCATCACTCTTCTTATGCCAAGCATTATTTGATGAAATTGTTTTTGCCCCTGTTTTTTGTGCCACTTGATTTACTTGCTGCTGTAAGTTCATTTGCTCTAACTGCTGCAATGCCTGTTGCTCTGCTGCTCTCTGTGCTTCTTGCATCTTTTCAGCTTGTAGTCTTGCTGCTGTTTTTTCTCCATTTGCTATAGCTTGTTGATTCATATAAGCTACCGCTACCATAGTTGCCGCATCTGCAACACATCTACCATCTTCATCTACATAGAAGCCATCAGGTGTAAACTCATTCATATACATTGAGCCTTTACTTTTTTTGTTGTCTTTAAGATTTATATCTGTTGCCCATTCAGACCCAGCTCCTGCATTGGACCAATTACTTGAATAATTTATCTCGCTGAAATAATAGAAATCATTTCCAATTTGAGTCCAACCTATCGCCATTATTCCTGTACTTCTATCAAGATAATAAACCTGTTTATCCTGTTCATCTTCATGCCAACCTATCTTCATTCCTTTTGTCGTATGAGTATAATACCAAACATTGCTTGATACTTTATGCCACTTATATCTTCCACCATCTCCACCTGCTGCAAGTTCATCAATGCTTGGGCCTCCGCTAAATGTCGCTCCTGATTTATTCAAATTATAAAGTTGTTGTAATTCATTTTTATCTACATCTTCATCATCAACTTTATCAATGTCACCATCTTTTAAGAACTCTTCAATCTGCTCTACTTTTGGATCAACTTTAGGTTGTGGTTTTATTGGTTCTTGTGGTATCACTGGCACTGGTGAGTTTGGATCGATTTGTGTAATTATTTCTATCGGTGTTATAGGATTATCTGGATTTATAGTTCCACCTGGGCCTACTATGACATCTCCAGGTCCTTTATTTGTTTCATCAACATAGCGGGTTCCACCGCCGCCACCTCCACCACCCCCTCCGCCACCGCCGCCACCACCTGTACTTCCTCCTCCACTACTTGGCACTACTGGTGTAGGTACATCTCTTACATAAACCCATTTTGCTACTATATCATAATCGCTATTTATAGATGTAGTAAAGTCAAATGCTGTTGTGTCATCGCCTGCTTCATGCCAATACTCAAATCTATATACCTTATTTTGACTTGTTGCCTCTTCTCCTACACTTGGTTTAGCTGGTGCTATAATATTTCTACCCTCTTCTACAGCCTCTCTTACTTTTGATGGCGCCTTATATGTTGAGGTATATGTTATAATGTATCCATTTACTCTATCCCATCCAGCATTTAATGTTATGCTCTCATTTGTTGTTCTTGATATTAGGTCTTGTTCAAAATTAAATAGTGTATTTGATGGTGATGCATACCAACCAGTAAATCTATAAAACTCATCTGTTGTAGTCTTTATGACATCGCCTTCATTTATAATACTTGGTTTAATTATTCTCTCGCCCTCTATCTTACCTATTATTTGATTTGGTAGTCTTCTTACGTGAGATGTGTCTTCATTTACAAATACATTACTTGAATCGGTAAATGTAAAGCTATATAATCCCATCTCTTCCCATTTTGCTTTAAGGTAGACATTTGAAATTATCGCTGTATTAAAATCAAATGGCGATTTAGATATGTCAGTAGACTCATACCAGTGTAAAAACTTTTTCGCATGAGTTCTTTCATTATGAGCATTCTTTTCTTCATATATAGTTCCACTAACAGTGCTTGTAAGAGAGGTTACTTTTTCACCATTTATTACTGTCTTTTCAGTAGGAAGTTCTCCAGTTTCAAGGTCAAAAATTACTTTCCATCTTGTTATATCTTTCCATTTAATTTTTATAGTCGTATCTTCATCTACTGTCTCATTCACAAAATCAAATGGTATATTGCTATTTGTTGAATACCAATAATCAAACTTATATGTGTGTCCATTACTGTGCGTTACTTCATCACCATCAAGTGGGCTACTTGGACGAGCTATATGATCAGCATCACTTACTTTTTGTGGTTGTGGATCAGTTATTATACCTCCAGCATCAAAAGTTATCTGATTTAATTTTGTATCAGTAAACTTTGGTTTCAATACCACATTTCCATTTATATCACTGGAAAAATCAAAAGGTGATTTGCTTGGATCTGATTCATCATACCAATATTCAAATGTGTATTTGTGATAATGCCCATCTGGTTCTAATCTTTCTTCTTCATCTCCGCTTGATATCTCTGTTGGCTCTACAAGATTTACATCTGGATAAATCGTCTGGTTAGAAATGCTGATTGTAGAGAAGTGTCCATCTAAATCAAATGATACTGTCGCACCAGTAAATGTCACAAAGCTTGTATCAAGTATTAAGTTTTGATTTATAATACTCTCAAAATCAAAATTATTACTTCCAAGTTTCCATCCATTAAACTTAAAGTACTGCCCTGCTCCTATCTTTACGATTTCGCCTATCTTTATTTCTGATGGAGTTGATATAGTATTTCCAGCAGGTATTCCTTCTATAAGACTTGGTAAAGTATAAGTTTTAAGCTGTGAACTTGATAAATAACCTAAAGTATCTCTAAACTCTACTTTATAAAGTGGTATATTTGACCAAGTTGCTTTAATAAGTGTATCTGCATTTATTTTTTCATTTGCAAAATCAAATGCTATACTGTCATCAGATCCTTTATACCAGTGTAAGAACCTATATGCTTCTACAACTTTTCCTGCACTATTTTTTCTTTCCCATACTGTGCTTGTATTTATATTTGTTGGTTCTGTCGCATATTCATCTATAAGAACTTTTTGATTATCAGGATTTACTATACTTGTATTTGTCTTTACTGCATCAAATGTCACAGTGTAAATACTTAATTCTGTCCAGTGTCCTTTTAAAGAAGTAGTGCTATATACTGGTTCATTTTCAAAATCAAATGGCACATTTTCATCTGTATCATACCAATAATCAAACTTATATGCCTTATTTAATTTTCCATCGCTTCCATTTTCTCTTCTTATATAGCTATCAACTGGTGCTGATGGAGTTGATATAGTGTTTCCCCATACTACTATTTGTGATGGTGGATTTGTCTCGCCTTGTCTATTTATATCAAATGTTACATTATACTCTGTCACATTTTTATATCTTGCTTCTATAACAGTGTCTACAAAAAGAGATGTATTAAAATCAAATGCTTCTATATCGCCTTGTCTAAACCAACCTATAAATCTATATTTTTCTGTGCCAACTGTTATATCACCTTCTCCTACTGTATGAGTTGTAGGAACGTTTACCACTTTTTGTCCACTTATTATAGTCTCACTTGCTGGGGCTGTTTTATAATCATCACTGTATGAGATATTAATATCTGTTATCTCACTATATGATGCGACCATTGTTGTATCAGTAGTGAACTGAATGTATGTTCGCTCACTTCCAGAAACAATTGTTGGAACTTTGATTGTCTTTGATGGATCAGACTCATCATACCAACCAAGCATCTTATAACTCTTTCCTGTCGATTGGTCTACCACCGTTTCATCTTTCAAAGGTTTTATACAATTAACATAAACAAATTCATTATTATATGTTTTTATTTCTTCATAAGTATTTATATAATCTGCTTTAAATATAACTGTTTTAAGTTGAGAAAGTGATCTATTGTAATAATTATTAAACTCAAGACGAACTGTTGTATTATTGCTTATAACTATATCTAGATTATAAGGAGGATCCCCTATATTTGTACCATTTACATAATAGCCTAAGAAATATGCATAATTATTACTGCTTGTTGTTATTAAGTTTTTATAAAATGCTCCTTTAATTAAATTTGGTAATGTAAATGTATCTCCATCAGCAACTTCATAAGTTTTTCTCGCAGTATCATCTAAAACTCCTTCAAATCTATTACTTCCATATGAACTTCCGTATTTAGTCTCAACTGTTACTGTCCAAGTAAATGGTATCTCTTCCCACTTTGGATAAAATACTATATCATCATAAAATCTTTCATTTGCAAAATCTACTCGAACATTACTATCGGTTGCATACCAATATTTTAATTTATATGCTTTCTTATTTGTTGTATCTTTATATACATATACATCCTCTTGATAAGAAGATGGCGGTGTTATAGTTTTTCCTGATGGATTATCATAATTATACCAGGCTTCAACATTAGTATAATAATTATAATCTAAGTCATAATAAAACTTAGAAAGGTTTTGTTTTTCCCATACTGCATGGATAGTAGTATCTTGATTAAATGTCGCATTTGCACTTGCTGATATAGTATGCTCTATATTATTTTCATCCACCCACTTCCAGCCTCTTAATTTATAGTATCTATTTGTATTATAATCACTCTCATATTTTTGTCCTCTATAAGAGTAGCTATTGCTATTTACCTGAGGCTGTGTTGGGAACCACGTATTCGTTGCTTCACTCTTTTCTACTTTTAGAGACTTTGTTGTTGAATTATTTGGTAATCTAAATGAAATTGTGTTACTAAATCCATAAGGGTCAAGTTCATAAGTAAGTGTTACTGTCTCTAGCTTTAACCAATAAGCATTAAGTGTCACACTTTTACTAATTCTCTTACTAAAATCAAATGGCACCGTTGACTGTGTCGCATACCAATACTTAAACTTATATATGTCACCACCACTTTCAACTTGTGTCACATCTTTTTTGAAATTAGTATTATTTGGTTCTGATAAAAGATATGGTAAATTATTTTCATACACAGTTTGATTTGATGGTTTATAACCTGTATTATAATCTGATTCGTATTTAATCTTTATAAATCCACTACTCCATTCTGGTTTAAGTGTTATGTCGCCAGTTACTATTGTATTAAAATCATAATAGTTGCCACTTTCATCAAGCCAACTTCCATAGAAATTATAATAAACTCCATTATCTTCTACTTCATCGCCACTTGAAAGTTCAGTTGGTTCTACCGCCTTATGAGCCGTCATAACTCTTTGTGCTGGTATATTTACTCCGTGCGTATCAGTAAATGTCACCGTGAACTCTTGCACATCTGTCCAGACTGCTTTAAATACTATGTTTTCATAACTATAAGAAATAGAGTCATAATACATAGTGTTATCATCATAACTTAAAAAGTATTCATCAAGATCATTTAATGTTGTATCCCCTTCAATATAATACTGCCACTTTGTCAGCACTTTTTTAACACCACCTACTTCAACTACATCACCTATCTTTGGAGTATTTGGTGCATAATATATCTTTGTATCTGTTTCACTATCTACTGGAGATGAGTTAAATACTGAATAACTATCTTTCTTTAAAAACTTGTATGTAGGTGATACTGTCCCATAATCACTTTCATATTTGATAATTCCAAAGTTTGCTTCATTAAATATCGCATAGAAAGTTTTGTCTTCAAATGTTGCACTGTCATAATAGACATCCCATTTCCAAGAATCAAATGCATAACCATAACCATTTATGTTATCATTATAATCCCCAGTAAATTGATATACTTTATCACCTTCAATTATTTTTGTACCATATGTAATCTCATTTAAATCTACACTTGTTATGTCATCTTTTTTTACATATCTTTCAAAAGAATAACTACCATGATTAGATAAGATTGTTATTTTCTTAAACGTGCCAGTCACACTTGTCCAACTTGCAGTAAATGTTGTATCTGATGTGATATTTGCTTCTGATATTTTTTGTCCTGCTGCATTTCTAAAACCATTAAATACATAATAACTTGATCCGTCTTTATATGTCGCTCCTTCTGTAAGATTAGTACTATCAACTGCCTTTCCATTATATTCTATCATCTGGTCTATAAAAGGACCAAAGTGATCAGTTTCAAATGATACTCTGTAATATGCTATCTCCTCTTTCCATTTTGCATGTAATGCTATATCCTTTGTAACTGCTGCATTAAAATCAAATGCTATATTTTCATCATTTTCATACCAATATAAAAATGTCCATTTTTTATCTGTCTCATTTTTTACAAATCCTGTTTTTGTTTCATCTGGTTCTTTTGCCTTTTCACCATCTAAAATATATTGAGAAGAAATGTTTTGTATATAATTTTTTGAATCAGAAAAACTTATAGTGTGTGGATTTACTTGTTGCCACTTTGCTATAAATACTACATTATCATCTTCCCCGAGACTATTGTTATAGAAATCGTATTCCCCTAACGTTCCTTCTTTTTCCCAATATAAAAACTTATAAAAGTCACTACCTTCTTTATAAATCTGATTTTTTACCAAATCACCTATAGGATTAAATCTATGAAACTCCGAAAACTTCTTTTCCACATCTGACGTAAGTATATGGTCTGATTTAAATGTTGCTGTTCTATTACATTCTACCCACACAATTTGTATATGATTTACAAATGCTGTTGTCGAACCATAAGAATCTGAACTTACGGCTACAGTAAAGTTTTCTATCTTTTCTTCATCAATTGTTACTTCTTGACCATCATATCTTTTATATCCTGTACATATATAATAAGCATCTGCAGTTCTTGAGGTGCTTGTATCTATCGGAAAATACCTTACACCATTCATTGTGTTAAGTCTCTTCGAACCATCACCTATCTTTGGATACTTAAATAAATCATACTCACTATCTCTAAACTCTACTACTTCTCCTACTCTAAAACCAGTTATTTTAAAAGAATAGCTTTCGTATGATGCTACTGTACCAGTATCTAATTCTGCTGTATACACAGCTTTATATATCTTGTCAGTATTTTTTATTGGTTGACTTCCTTTTTTATTATTTGCACTACTTGAAAATGTCACATCATATAATTTATTTGCTTCCACAGGACTTTTACTTACCTGAACAAAATATCCTGGTGTATAATATGTATCTCTTCTTGCATATGTTTTATCTACTCCCATATACCAATCACCATATTTTGATCTATTTTCACCTGTCATCAAAGCTCCCGTAAACATATCAGTATCTTTAGTTACATTTGACAAATTCCATGTATCTTCATCAAATATTACTCTTGAAAAATATGAGTTCTCAAACATATGAGATGTGTTTTCAACACTATCAACTATCCAG
The DNA here is from genome assembly GCA_017634065.1 of Lachnospiraceae bacterium. Taxonomy (GTDB): domain Bacteria; phylum Bacillota; class Clostridia; order Lachnospirales; family Lachnospiraceae; genus UBA3633. Next base: position 32,816 of record JAGBOC010000028.1, read on the forward strand.
CCTGATATATCAAGGTCTCTTTGATTTGTAGCAGTTGCATATATTGAACCTACATCCTTAAACATATTTGACATATTTTTTACATTTGATGTATTTAGATTTTTTGCTATTGCAGAAAATACACTTGGCTGTAAAATATGTTGCAAGTATTCGTCAATTTTACCAAAATTAAACTTTGCCCCTTCAAACATACCTGACATATCTACTACATTTTGAGTATTATATTTTTCTGTCACATCTATTGGACTTGTACCCGCAAGATAAACATTTCCATAACTTCCAAAATATACATCTTTAGCACCCTTAAACATATTTTTCACAGAAGTTAAATTAGTTATATCAAGATATGAAAACATATCAAGTCTTGATCTAATAGGGCTATTGTTTGTGAAATAAGTAGATAAATCTTCTGCTTCTCCAGCTCCACTTGCTTCTAAACTTTCTGTAAAATCACAACCTTCAAACCATCCTTCCATAGTTGTAAGGCCATTATCTATACCTGTTTGTGCTAATGCAACTTTTCTCCAGTCAACATTTTTTATCTGGGAATTCTTAAATAAGTTTTTAGAGTTTTCTCCATCAAATACTAATGAATCTCCATCGTTTAATATAAAATACATACTATTATCTTCAAATCCAGAATCACTAGTTTCATAATCATTTCGTGCTGCTACTGATAACTCAAGGCTATCATTATAGAAAATCTCATAATCAAGTGATTCCCAATAATTATATACTCCGTATGCACTTCCTGTAGATAAATAAGTTATATCTGATTCATATAAGATACCTATTCTTTTCTTTCTTTGCATATTACTTACTACATCTGCTATCTCAAGAGCTGAACCAGGTAACTCCCAGTGATCATTCCATCCTTCTACCCACTTATGAACTTTGCTCGTTCCTACACGAGTTATCGCTGTAAATGTACCATTAAATAAACTTAAGTTAAACTTAAGCTGTTTACTTTTATATTCGTTATAAAACTCATCCCATCTTTTGTCGCCATTCCAGCTACTTTGATAAACAACCTCTTTAAGGTTAAAACTTACTGTTGCTTCTCCTCTACTACTATCAGCTACTACTCCACTATTCCATATTCCACCGCCTAAACTCCAAGTATCAGATATACTATACTCACTACCAATAAGCTGATCAATAAATATTACATCTTCAATACGAGCATTATTTTCAAGATCTGAAGTTCGAAATGAAGAATTGTTTGCTGGGTAACTTATTTTTACACTTAATATACCATCTTTTCCAAGTCCTATTGAATTAATTGTTACTTCACTTGAATCGCCATATATTTTATCTGCAGTTGATGCTGTAGCAGATACTTTCTCTAAAAGAATTAAATCTGATTTTGTTGCTATTTCTTTCTTATCATTATTTTCTTCATCATCATTTTTATCTTTTATCTCTTCTTCTGTCTCCGATAATGTAGAAATCTTTATATTATCTTCTTCACTTTCTTTTATCTCGTTTTCTGTTTCATCTGTTTCGTCTGTTTCATTTATTTCATTTTCTACTTTTTGCTCTTCTGTTGCTATTTCATCCGTTGTTTCATTTATTTGTTCACTTTCACTTTTTATGGTTTCTGCTTTTACGCTTTCCTCTTTCTCTATTTCTTCTTCCTTCTTTTCATCTATATCTTTTTCTGTTATATTTTCTTCTTTTTTCTCTTCTTCGTTCACTTCACTTATAAAAGTTCCTTCACTTTCATCTTCTAAAATATCTTCTTCCGGCTCTTCTAAATCTTTTGCTTTTACAGATTCTTCTACCTCTTCTATACTCTCTTTTGTCTCTGCTTTTTCATCTGTTTTTAACTCATCTTTAGACTCAAATAAAATAGTTGTTTCTTCTTTTGTCTCACTTATCTCTATATAGTCTTTTTCATTTTTTAAATCAACTACATTCGTTTCCATTTCACCCAAATTAAGCCCATTTGCTATTGGCACCTGGATGTTACTCAACATTAAAGAAATTATTAAGATAGTAGAAATAATCTTTTTCATATCTATATTCCTTTTTATTTCCTTTATTTCTTTTTTTTACCTATCAAAAATCTCGACAGGTTTTTTCATAACCATTACACTGTGTATGTTTAATCTTCTTTTTATATCATTAATTATTTTATCAAGTGTCTCTTCGTCTATCCTGTCCATCTCAAGAACCAAGGTCTTTTCCGTATGAAGAATCCCACCATCATTATAACCACCATTTGCATTATAAATAGTATACGCAACATTATTATTTATACAAATTGTCTTCACGAGTTCCAGTGCTACATCATCTTCTATAATTTGTCTATTTTGATTCTTGTCAGTTAATCCAATGTAGACACTATAAGAAATATCTTCCGCCACTACTCCCTCTTCTGCTCTTGTCCTTGTAAAAGATGCAACTCTTATAAGGCTTATAGTAGAAAAAGCAAGTGCAAGAGCTGTAACAATAATTACTGCTGGATGGGTAACTGTTTTTAATTTATTTTTCTTTTCCATAATTCACACCTTCTTTTTTATTTTATGCTTTTACTTTATAAAATTAATTGTTTTTATACATCAAGATTTTGAACATATTTTGCATTTTCTTCTATAAAAACTCTTCTTGGTTCTACTTCATCACCCATAAGTGTTGTAAATGTGAGATCAAGTTCTGATGCTGAATCATCATTCATATTTACTCTTAAGAGAACTCTCGTCTCTGGGTCCATAGTTGTCTCTGCTAGTTCTTCAGTATCCATTTCACCAAGACCTTTGTATCTTGATACATCTGCATCACCACCTAATTCTTTTACTCTCTCATCTTTTTCTGCATCCGAATATGCATAGTAAAACTTTTTACCTTTTGAAACTTTGAAAAGCGGTGGCTGTGCAAGATACACATGACCTTCTTTTATAAGTCCTGGTAAAAATCTATATAAAAATGTAAGCATAAGAGTTGATATATGTGCTCCATCTACATCGGCATCAGTCATAATTATTATCTTGTCATATCGAAGTTTACTTATATCAAACTCATCTTTTATTCCTGTACCAAATGCAGTAATCATACCTGTTATCTCTGCATTTTCATACATCTTTTGTTCATTTGCTTTTTCGACATTTAGTATCTTTCCACGAAGTGGCATAACGGCTTGATATCTACTATCTCTTCCTTCTTTTGCTGGACCAAGAGCAGAGTCTCCCTCTACTATAAATATCTCACAAAGTTTTGCATCTCTTTCACTACAGTCAACTAATTTTCCTGGAAGTCCTCCACCTTCAAGAGCTGATTTTCTTCTTGTAAGATCTCTTGCCTTACGAGCCGCCTCTCTTGCTTTTCTCGCAAGAATTGATTTATCACAAATTAATTTAGCTATATTTGGGTTTTGGTCGAGAAAATATTTGAAACTATCAGTAAGAACTGACTGGACTGCATTTTGTGCTTCACTTGTACCAAGTTTTTGTTTTGTCTGTCCTTCAAACTGTGGGTCTTCAATCTTTACAGATATTATCGCAGTAAGTCCTTCTCTTATATCTTCTCCTGATAAGTTTTCATCTGACTCTTTTAAGAACTTTTGTTCTTTCGCATAATCATTTATAACTTTAGTAAGAGAGTTTTTAAATCCAGTAAGATGAGTTCCACCTTCTGGTGTATTTATATTATTTACAAATGAATAAATTGATTCTTGGTATTCACCTGTGTGTTGCATAGCAACTTCTACAAGTATATTTTCTTTTGTTCCCTCACAATAAAAAACTTTGTCATAAAGAGCTTGTTTTCCTTTATTCATAAACTGCACAAACTCTTTTATGCCACCTTCATAATGAAAAGTTTTTTCTTTTTCTTTGCCTTCTCTTTTATCTATAAGAATTATTTTAAGTCCCTTTGTTAGGAAGGCTGTCTCACGAAGTCTTGTCTTTAATGTATCATAATTATAGATAGTAGTTTCAAAAATTGTATCATCTGGCACAAAGTGAACTTCTGTACCATGTCTTTCTTTTTCGCATTCTCCAACTACAGAAACTTTATTTATAGGTTTACCTATATTGTAACTTTGTGAATATATTTTTCCATCTCTATAAACTTTTACTGTGAGTTCTTTTGATAATGCATTTACTACAGATGCACCTACTCCGTGAAGTCCACCTGATACTTTATATCCTCCACCACCAAACTTACCTCCTGCGTGAAGAACTGTATAAACTATCTCAAGAGCAGATTTTCCTGTTCCCTTTTTCTCATCAACAGGGACACCTCTACCATTATCAACAACTGTTATAGAATTATCTTTTTCTATAGTTACTTTTATTTCCGTACAAAAACCAGCAAGAGCTTCATCAACAGAGTTATCAACTATCTCATAAACTATATGATGAAGACCTCTTTCATTCGTTGAACCAATATACATCCCAGGTCTTTTACGTACTGCCTCGAGACCTTCTAAAACCTGTATTTGTTCCGCTCCATAATTTTGATTTTCTAAACTTTCCATTTTAACCTTTTTCTATAATTTTATTATCTGAAACCTTTAAAACCTTTTCGGGTTTTAATAAATCAAACACATTTTTTTTAATTCCTGTGCAAGTTATAATTGTCTGTATATCAACTATATTTTTTACAAGTAATTTTTGTCTTGATTCATCAAGCTCTGAAAAAACATCATCAAGAAGTAAAACTGGTGTCTCATTTATTTTTTCTTTTAATATATCTAACTCTGATAGTTTAAGACTTATTCCTGCTGTCTTTTTCTGCCCCTGTGAACCGAACTTTCTTATATCTTTTTCATCTATAAAGAAACTTATATCATCTCTATGTGGACCTATCATCGTGTATTGATTTTTTATATCTATTTCTCTTGTCTCTTTTATCTTTTTTAAATATTTATCTAAAAAATAATCATAATTTTCACTAATTTCTTTTTCACTATCATTTTCTAATATGTCATTTTCGTAATCAACTATTAGTTTTTCTTTTTTATCACTTATTAATAAATGTATGTTTATAATTTTTTCTGCTATTTTTTTTATGTTTTCTTTTCTTTTTTTTATAACTTCCATCCCATACTTAGATATCTGTTCATCATAAGTGTCAAGCATAGAAATTAAATAATCTCTATTATTTCCTACTTCTTTATGTATATCTTTTAATAATGCATTTCTTTGATTTAAAATCTTATTATAGTTTTGTATAAGACTTACATATATTCTATCTATCTGGCTTATCTCTACATTTAGAAACTTTCTTCTAACCTGTGGCCCATCTTTTATAATATTTAAGTCTTCTGGGGAAAATAATATGACATTTAACTCCCCTAAAAAATCAGATATTTTTTCTACTTTTATACCATTTTTAGCTATTCCTTTTTTAGAATCCTTATTTAACTGTATATCAATTGTCTGATTTTTTTCTTCTCTATCTTTTACATATATAAGTTTTATATGTGCTTCTTCTTTATTAAAATTAATTATGTCATTTTCTTTTACATTTCTATGCGATTTAGAGGTTGAGCACATATAAATTGACTCTAAAAGATTTGTTTTTCCTACAGCATTATCACCATATATTATATTTATCTTTTTATCAAAATCTACTTCTACTTCTTCATAGTTTCTGTAGTTTTTTAATTTTAATTTTTTTATATACATTAATTATATTTTAACTGGTGTTATAAGGAATGAATACGTCTCTTGTTTATTTTTTATTATTATAGGATTTTTTGGTCCTGAAAAATATAAGTTTATATTTTGGTCATCTATAGCATTTAAAACTTTTATCAAATAATTTGCATTAAAAGCTATCATAAGATCTTTACCTGTCTTTTTTATCTCAAGTTTTTCATAAGAATCACCTGACATAGTATTAAGGCTTATACTCATCTCATCATCTTTTATATCTATAACAACTGGTTTATTATCATTTTCTCTTAAAAATGGTATTGATCTTATTAGACTTTCTACAAACTCATTTTTATTTATATTTACTTTTGTAGAATACTCTATATTAAATATCCTATCTGTATCAATATAATTATTAGGAATTATTATAGATGTAAATATTGTATTATTAAACTCAAATGCAATATTCTTCTCATTAAAATAAATAAATACATCTTTATTAACTTCACCACTTATTAATTTATTTAATTCTTCAAGAGAAGTACCTGGGACAATTGTCTCATATTTATTTTGGTTATCATTTATTATTTCATTAATTATAGAAATAATATAACCATCCATTGATTTAGCTGTTATCTTATCTTTATTTACATTTATATAAATACCTTTTAATACAGCATTTGTAGTATCAGAGTTTCTATCGTAAGAAAATTTTGTTTTTTCTATAAGTTTTTTTAATTTTAATTCATTTATTATAATTTTATTTTCTTTATTTACTGATGTTACATTTGGATAAGTAGTCTCATCTTTGGCTTGGATAGTCTTTTTTATACTTTCTCCGCAAATAATTGTGCATTCTCTATTTTTATCTACATTTATTTCTATATCAGAATTTTCAGGCATATTTCTTATAATGCTTATTAATAAACTTCCATCAATAGCAGTAATTCCTTTTTCTAATATATCGCCTTCTGTTTTGTTTTTAATTGTTATTTCTTTTCCATCTTGACAAGTCAAAAATATATTATTTTTTGATGCATCAATAAGTATACAATCTAATATCTGATATAAATTACCCTTTTTTAATGCTTTACTAACAATATTTAAAGAGTTTAAAAAATCTTCTTTTTTTACATTTATTTTCATAACACTCCTTTTTTATTTATATATATTTATTTTATTTATTATTATTAGGCCTGTTAATTTGTTAATAATACTAATTTTTCCTTATTTTATAATAATTTTAGATTTTTTAATTTGTTTATAAATATTTTATAATAACATTTTTTCTTTTATATTTTTTATATTTTCAGCCAATTCTTTTTCTATTTTTAATTTATTTTCTATTTTCTGACAAGAATTAATAACAGTACTGTGATCTCTGTTAAAAAAATCACCTATTTTTTCTTGAGTTATATCTTTTATCATATCTCTACATAGATATATAGCTATATCTCTTGCATATACAAACTCTCTATTTCTTTTTGGGCCACAAATATCAAGTATATTTACACCAAAATATTCACAAACAATGTTAGTAATTCTTTCTGGTGTAAGTTTCTTTTCTTCTTTATTTTTTATATCTGTTAGTCTTTCTTTAGCTAAATTAATATCTACTGGTTGATTTATTATTTTTGAATAAAGTATTATATTATTTAGAGCAGATTCAAGTTCTCTTATATTTGATTTTACATTTTGGGCAATATATTTTATAACTTCATTATCAACTTTAAACTCTGGATGTCTATTTTTCTCTTTTTGACGAAGGATTGCTATTCTTGTCTCATAATCAGGTAGATAGAGTTCACAAGTTGTCCCCCAGGTAAATCTTGATTTAAGTCTTTCTTCCATATCATTTCCAAGTTCTTTTACTGATTTATCACAGGTTAATACTATTTGCTTTTTATTTTCGTGTAAAGTATTGAAAGTATTGAAAAACTCTTCTTGAGTTTGATATTTACCACATAAAAAATGTATATCATCTATTAACAAGATATCAACATTTCTATATTTATTTTTGAAATCAGTAATATTATTTTTTTGAAGACTATCAACATATTCCTGGACATATTTCTCACAAGTTGTGTATAAAATGTTAAGATTTGGATTTTTCTTTAGTGCATAATTTGCAATGGCCTGCATAAGGTGGGTCTTTCCAAGACCTGTTTTTCCATATAAAAATAAAGGATTATATTCTTCTCCTGGATTTTCTGCTACGGCTATACAAGTTGCATAGGCTATACTATTTGATTGACCTTGGACAAAGTTTTCAAAAGTATTAAGTGGATCATTTATGCCAGATGCTTTAAGAAGAGATGTAAAATCTTCGTTTTCACTTTTTATTTTTTTAAGAGAAGAGTTTTTAGCTTTAAATATAATTTCAAGATCTTCTGTAGCGATACCAGTAAAGTGTGATACGGCAATCCGAAGTTGAGAAAGGATTCTATTTTGCAAAAAACTAATGTACCCTTCTTCTGGAACTTCAAGATACAGTGTATTTTTATCAAGTTTTATAGGTTTAATAACATTTTTAATAAATGCATTATAAACGTGGTCGCTAATCTCAAAATCTTCTTTCATCTGCTTAAGTAGAGATTCCCAGCCTTGATTTAGTTTTTCAAAGTTTTTAGACATACACTGCATATTATAAATGAAAATGGGGTATTTTTCAAGACAAATGATGGTGGAAAACTTATTTTTTTTAATATTTTTATGTGGAAAAAGACATTTTATTTATAAACAATTTAAGTAACTATAATTATAGTAAAAACATAGATTAAATAAAAAGTTATTAACATTTTATTAACAGAGAATTATAAGTGTTTTTTATGTTGACAAAAAAGGCAAAAACTAATATAATTTTTAGGATTTACACAATTTCTAAAAAGCAATTCTATTGCTTGAGAGCTTTTAGTATGCTCTAAAAATAATTAGGAGGTAGATGAATATGGCAAAAATGACACTTCAACCAAAGAAAAGACAAAGACTTAAAGTGCACGGATTTAGATCAAGAATGAGCACAGCTAACGGAAGAAAGGTATTGTCTGCAAGAAGGGCTAAAGGAAGAAAACAATTAACTGTGTAAGTAAAAACTTTAGGCTTATTTTTATCAAATCAAAATGAAATACTCGATAAAAAAAAATAGCGACTTTAAGAAAATATACGAAGAAAAAAACTCTTTTGCTACAAAAAATATAATAATGTATATTTCGAAAAACAGTGATATGGAAAGTAACCGACTTGGGATTTCTGTATCACATAAAGTTGGAAACTCGGTTGTTAGACACACCTTATCAAGAAGAATAAGAGAAATCTTTAGAAAAAATGTAGACCAGATAGAACAAGGTATTGATATGGTCATAGTTTTAAGGGCAGGTTCTGACAAAGTTGAGTTTTTTAAATTAAATGAAGATTTTTTGAAATTGTGTAAGAAACATGGAATATTAAGATAATCATAAAGGACATGAAAAGAGTATTAATATATTTTATAAAACTATATCAAAAATATATTTCTCCGACACTTTCTTTGTTTTCAAAATGTCCTTACACTCCAAGTTGTTCTAATTATGCGATAGAAGCTATAGAAAAACACGGAGCGATAAAAGGAAGCATTTTAGGTTTTTTTAGAATATTAAGATGCAACCCTTTTTCAAAAGGTGGTTACGACCCAGTTCCATGAAAGAAAAGGCGGAAGAGCCTTTAAGGAGGATAGATGGTATTTTTAACCGCTCATGATGGATTACTTGGACCAATAGCAATGCTTTTTGGATACTTAATGAATGGTATATATCTTGTGCTTGATAAGTTTGGTCTAGGAAATATAGGAGTTGCTATAATTATTTTCACGCTTATCACAAGACTTATCCTATATCCATTTACAGTAAAACAACAAAAATCGTCAAAGCTTATGGCGATAATTCAGCCAGAAATAAAGGCGATACAAGCAAAATACGAAGGTAAAAAAGATCAACAGTCTATGCTTGCTCAACAAGCAGAGATAAAGGCTGTGTATGAAAAGTATGGTACATCAATGACAGGAAGTTGTGTGCAACTTCTTATTCAGATGCCTATAATATTTGCTTTATATAGGGTTATAATGAATGTACCTGCATATGTACCAGCTATAAAAGAAAAGTTCACAAGTATAGTTGATGCAATATTAACAGATAGTGGTGCAATAGATAAACTTATAAAGTTCCATCAAGATAATAACTTTGAAAGAGTTATAAGTCTTGAGAAGCAACTAAATAATTTTGCTGGTTCAGGGGAAATACAAAAAAATCATATAATAGATTTTCTTTATAAATTAAATCCAGCACAGTTTAATGAGTTTATATCAGGCTTTGGTGAAAATGTACAAAACATAGTAGCACCAGCATATGAAGTAATTGATAAAGCAAATACTTTCTGTGGATTAAATCTTTCTACAGCACCAAGCTCTGGTGGTTTCGCATCTGCATATATACTTATACCTATTCTTGCCGCTCTTTCTCAATATCTATCAGTATGGCTTATGCAAAAACAGAATAAGAGCAAAGTAAATACAAATGATGAAAATGATACGATGCAACAGACTATGAACTCTATGAATATAATGATGCCTATTATGTCTGCAGTATTTTGTTGGGGCTTTGCAACAGGTATCGGTGTATACTGGATAGCAACATCAGTATTTATGGTTTTAACACAGCTCATAGTAAATAAGCAACTTGAAAATCTTGATATAGACAAGATGATAAAAGAGAATGTAGAAAAGGCAAATAAAAAGAGAGCAAAAAAAGGTCTTCCACCAATAAATGAAGATAGAGCAGCAAATAACATAAAGAAGATGGAAGAAAACATAGAAAAGAAGACAAAAGAAAGAGAGAACTTGATAGAAAACCAGAAGAAGCAAATTGAAGAAGCAAATAAATATTATTCATCTGGTGAAGAGAATCCAAACTCTTTATTTGCAAAAGCAAATATGGTACAAAAGTACAATGAAAAACATAATAAATAATTAAGATAAAACTCGAAAGGAGAGGAAATGAGGGTAGAAATAAAGGGAGAAACTCTTGATGAAGCAATAAATAATGCGATGATAGAACTCTCAACTACAAGTGACAACCTTGCATACGAGGTGAAGCAAGAAGGAACATCAGGATTTCTTGGTATAGGTGCAAAACCATTTATCATAGAAGCATATAAAAAAGATGACAAAGAAGAAAAATACAAGAAAGAAAGCATAAATAAAAAAGAAAAACTTGTTGAAAATGCTACTGGTGTATATGAGTTTAAGACAGAAAAGGTATCGACAAGTAAAGGTTTTGCAAAAAAAGAAGAAAAGATGACAAGAGACCCAGAAGAAGTATTTAACGAAGTAAAGAAGTTTTTGACACCGATATTTAAAGAGTTTAACACTGAAATAAATATGAGTTATACTGCAAATGTAGATTCAAACACTCTAATACTTAATATAAGTGGCGAAAGAATGGGAGTAGTTATAGGAAAGCATGGTCAAACTCTTGATGCCATACAGCATTTAGTAAATATCGTAATAAATAATGGAAAGAGTAGTAGAGTAAAAATAAGAATAGATAGTGAGAACTATAGAGATAAGAGAAATAAAACTCTTGAATCACTTGCTAAATCTGTTGCTAATAATGTCAGAAAAACTCATAAGGATTATGAACTTGAGCCAATGTCATCATATGAGAGAAGGATAATCCATTCAGTGCTTCAAAAAGAGAGAAACATAGAGACTACATCTATAGGACTTGATAAAGAAAGACATGTAGTTGTAAAATATAAAAGATAAAAAAAGGCGGGATTAAAACCGCCTTTTTTATTTACCCATGCAGAACTTGGAGAAGATTTCATTTACTATATCATCAGTAACTTCTATACCAAGAACTTGCGACAAATATGTATATGCATAAGTTAAATCAATAGTGAGAAAGTCTTCTGGCATATTTTTTTCTATAGAATCTAAAACATTTTGAAGAGAAAACTTTGCGTTTTTAATAAGTGAAAGTTGTCTTTCGTTTGAGATAAAGATTTCGTTATTAAAATCAAGGTCTTTATTTATGAAAAGCTTCTCGATAGTTTTTATAAGTTTATCAAGACCAAGATTTGTCTTTGTAGAAAAATTAATAAAAAGAGCACTATCAAAAGTATTTATTATATCATTTTCATTAATTAGGTGATCTTTTATATCATATTTATTTAGTAAGATAATAGTTTTCTTATGTAATTCTTTACAAAGATTTATTAATTCAATGTCATTTTTATCAAGGTTATTTGATGAGTCAAGAACAAGTAAAATTAAATCAGAAGAACTAGCTTCTTTTTTTGCCCTATCTATGCCTATTTTTTCTACCGTATCAATGTTTTTATCTTCTCTTATACCAGCTGTGTCAATAATATTTAATGTGATGCCATTTAGATTTATACTCTCTTTTATAGTATCTCTTGTCGTACCAGCGATGTCAGAAACTATTGCCCTATCTTCGTTAAGTAAAGTATTTAGTAGACTTGATTTTCCGACATTAGGTTTACCAAGGATGACAGTGTTCACTCCTTCTTTTATAATTTTGCCGTTATCATAATTCTTTATGATTGTAGTTAGTTCACTTATAATGTTATCGCACAGATCTTTTAGTTTAGGTTTAAATCCTTCTATCGACATATGCTCTGGATCATCAAGACAGGCTTCTATAAATGCAGTACTTTCTAAAATATTTTCTCTAAATAAAACTAGTTTATCAGAAAGATTTCCCTTTAGTTGATTGAAACTTGCTTTAAGAGCATAATTATTTTTTGACATAATGATGTCAGACACAGATTCGGCTTTTGATAAATCAAGTCTACCGTTTAAGAAAGCTCTTTTTGTGAACTCTCCAGGTTCAGCTAACCTTGCACCTTTATCTACTAAAAGATTTAGGATATTTTTTAATACAAGTAGTCCACCATGGCACTGTATCTCTATGACATCTTCAGCTGTATATGATTTAGGTTTAAACATTGTGAGAACTATAACTTCATCAATGAAACTATTTTTTACATCATCAAAAATATATCCGTAATATACTTTGTGAGAGATATCTAAACTTATTTTCTCTTTTTTTCTATTTACAAAAATATTAGAGACTATACTCACTGCATTTTCTCCAGAAACTCTTATGATGCCTATTCCGGCAGGTGTTAGGGATGTAGCGATAGCACAAATTGTATCATCATTTACCATCATAAGTAGATAGTAGCATATAAAAATATTTTTTGCAAAAAAAAAGTAGGCATATAGCCTACTCTATTTTAAGACCGGACAATGAGTATTAAACTGTTTGTGGGCCTGCTGCAAGTACCTCATTGTACTTGTCGATGATAGTCTTTTGAATCATTTCTCTAGTTTCAGAATTGATTGGATGAGCGATATCTTTGAACTCTCCATCTTTTCTTTTTACTGAAGGCATAGCGATGAATAAACCATTATCTCCCTCTATAACTTTGATATCGTGAACTACGAATACGCCATCAATAGTTATAGCTGCGATAGCTTTCATCTTTCCTTCCTTCTCCATTGTTCTGATTCTTACATCTGTAATATTCATGTCTTAAACGCCTCCTTAAATAATACCCTATTATGATAGCATAAAAAGAAAAAAAATCAAGAGCTAAATTGAAATAATAAAAAGAGAGCAATACTAATTTTAAGCAAAAACAGGCAAAAAGAAAATGATTATTTGACAAAAAGCAAAAAATGTAAAAATATGAAAAACTATTCTTGCAAACTAATTATATAGTCACAATGTGACAAGATTTCATAACATTTAGTGCAGAAGTATGATTGTCAGGTGTTGTACCAGCACATAAATCTTTTTCTACTTCAATATCTTTTTCAGGATAAAAAGCTTTTATAAGAAGGGCATTGCTAATAACACAAATGTCTGTGCAAAGACCTATAAGAGTTATCTTATCATAGTCTGAAAGATATTTTGGAAAATCCTTAAAGCCAAAAGTATTTTTTATAAATATTTCTTTTGCATTTTTTTCATAAGGTTTAATCTCATCGCAAATGTCGTGGCCAGAAGTTCCCTCTATACAATGAGAAACTGGAAGGAACTTACCTTCACAAGTATTAAGATAATCATTATAGTGAGTATCTTTTGTGAAATAAATATCTTCCCCATCTTTTATTGCTTTTTCAATTCGAGATTTTACTTTTGGAACTATTTTTTCTGCTTCTTTAGTACCAAGAGAGCCAGTAATAAAATCGTTTTGCATATCTATAACTAATAAACAATTTTTCATTTTTCTATTCGTATAATTAAGTGATTAGTTTTATAAAACTTATTATACTTTCTCCTTTCTATTATATTTGTTATATAAATGTAACTAAAAATACAAGATTTTTGAAAACTTACTTCATACGTTTTTATAAATTATTTATGTAAAATCTTTTTGGCTTTTAATATAGGATACATTTGAGAGAAAAATGCACCACTTATAACAAGTATAATACCAAAAACTTGCAGCAGTTGCAATTCCTCTTTTAGTATAAGTGTAGACAAGATGACTGCTGATACAGGATCAAGATAAGAAAAGATAGCAATAGTTGAGATAGGAAGATTTGGAATCGTAGAGTAATAAAAGAAGCAAGAAAGACCCGTGTTAATAACTCCTATCCACAAAACAGGTATCCATTCAAAGCCTGTTATTTTTATATGTATGCCAGTTGTAAGAAGCATAAAAATTGATACAAGAAAGAAACTTGATACAAGTTGGCAGGTAGTGTTTTCAATACCTGTGGCAGTTTTTATTTTTTTATTTAATAAAACTGTAACTGCATAAAGAAGTCCTGACATAAAACCGCAAAAGAGTCCAAAAAGTTTATTTGAGTCACCAGAGAAACTTGGATTTAAAAGTAATACTCCAATAAAAACTATAATGACACCAATTATTTTTTCGAAGGTTAGTTTTTCATTATAAAAAAATGGTGATAAAACCATAGCAATCATAGGACCGAGATAATAAAGTATAGTTGAAATACTTACACCAACCAAGTTATATCCTTCAAATAAAAAAATCCAACCAGCACCAAGGGTTAGACCAGATAGTAAAAGAAATATAACATCATGGGGATTTCTAAGGCACAAGTATTTTTCTCTATGAAGTAAACTTACAAGTATAAGAACTATGCTTCCTATAAATGTCCGAAGGAACACTATCTCAATGCTACTAAGGCTTATAAAATGAGCAATGATACCATGGGAGCCCATGATGACAAGAGATACTAAATATAGAATTAGGTTTATATTGATTTTTTTCATAAATAAAAGTATAGCACGATTGCAGAAATTAGCAAGAAAAAATTGGATATGGGTGCTATCATATGTTACGAATTGTGTGGATAAGGATATATAAAAATTGCCAAGAATAATTTTTATTGACAAGAAAAATAAAAATTGATAGGATAATAAGTGCGAGAAAGATATCAATTTTTTATTGGCATTATTGTGCCAACTTTTGTATTACTTCAATAGGTCATACTTGGTAAAATGTGGGCTTAAATCAACCTATTGAGGTAATTGATATCTTGTCTCGCAGCAAGGGCTCACTTTTCGCTCGTGGGCTCCGGCTCGCGAGTTTTTATTTGGGGCGGAAAAAGGGAGGAAAAAATGATATATATTATAGTTTTGCTGCTAATAGCATTGATTCCAGCGCATATTGCAAAAAACAAAGGTTATAATTTTGGTTTATGGTATGTGTATGGAATTTTTTTATGGATAGTTGCACTTATCCATTCACTTGTTTTAAAAGATAAATCAGAAGAAATAAAAAAAGAAACAGAGGCAGAAAAAAGAATAATAGAAAAACAAAAGAGTTTAAAAAAGACAATCACAACCGCAAATAGATTAATAGATATTATTGAATTGCTTAACAATGGAATATTAACAAAAGATGAATTTATTAGTCAAAAAAATAAAATGTGGCCTGAAATAGAAAAAAGATTAGAAAGGACAACGGATTTGAGTATTATAAAAAATGCATATGACAAAGAACTAATTACAGAAAAAGAATATAAAGAAATAAAAGAAGAGACACTAAATCCAGTAAAAACAATAACATGGATAGTTAAATTTGATAATTCATCAATACTTGATCACACAGAAGTTGAGGCACCACTAAATGCAACAAAAAATGAAATAGAGCAAATTGTAAGAAAAGAAAACTATACATCTCAAATAAAAAGGATTTATCCAAAACCAGAAGATTAAAAATATATTTCTATGTTTTTAGTTTATTAGAAAAAAGAAATAAAGAAATTAAAGTGCCTTTAAGATATTAAAAAAGTGGCCATTTGTGCCACTTTTTTAATGACTAAATATTTTTTTCTAAAATATAAAGCTTTCTCTTTATCAATTCTTAATTTCATTCCTCTATTTTTTAATGGATATCTTACAATATCTACGGGAACATTAAACTTTTCTTGGATTTCTTGCATTAATCCGACCGTGGTAAAAATTGAAACTGTAGGAGTATTATATTCTACCATTAAATCAATATCACTATCTTCTCTATTGGTACCATTTGCACGAGAACCAAATAATATAACCTTTTTAAGATTATATTTGCTAGAAATTTCATTTATGAAGTTTTTCAATTCGTTGTTAGCCATATAATAATTATACATAAGTAGTGACAGTTTCGCAATATTTTATTTGTTGTCGTAGTGACCTTTGCACTGGGTGATTAGTAATTTGTTATCTACAAATTTATAAATCAATCTATCCTTTTCGTTAATTCGTCTACTATAGTAACCAGATAAATTACCTTTTAATGATTCGGGGTTACCAATACCTTTTAGTAAACCATTTCTTTCTATATCTTTTAGTAAGTCATTTATTCTTTTAATCATTTTTTTGTTTTCATTTAATAGACTTGTATATTGTTCCCAAGCAAGGTCTGTCCAGATTTTTTCCATATGCTATACCTCTATTATATCATGTGTAGCATATTTTCCTTCTTCAAATTGTTTGATTGACTTCTCAAGCCATTTCATATTTGATTCGCTATAAAATGGATCTTCGTTATAAGTTAATTCAAAAGGTACCTTCTTCTCTTTTACAACCTTTTTTGCAAATACATTAAAGAGGCTTGACATGCTAAGCCCTATATTGTCGCAGAAATCTGCAAACTGTTCTTTTAAAGTATCGTCCATTCTTATATTTACATTTACCATAGAAACCCCCTTTATATTTTCATATACTATTTTTGTAGGTGGAGAGTAACCCCACTATATTTTATGTTAATACGCTATAATTATAATATAAACTTATAGTATTTGTCAATAAATATACACATAAACCATAAGGATTTCCTAAAAATGTAGACAAAAAAACTAATAAATTGTAAAATTATATGTTATGAATTATTATGTGTGAAAGTAAAAGGGGGATTAAATGAATAAACGAATTGATTGGAAAATATTAGTAGCAATTTTTGCCATTTTTTTATTTGCTTGTACAAATACTGAATTGAAAGAAACAACTGTAAATAACACATCTGAAATCGAAACAAGTTTGACAATAGAAACCACAGAGACAGAAGAAAGTATAGAAGAAAGTACTAATAATTATGAATTAGCAAAAGAGAGTTTTGAATTAGGCGAAAAGTATGCAATGGGTGATGGCGTAAAACAAGATTATCAAATTGCAAAAGAATATTATGATAAAGCAGCAGTCATGGGAAATAGTGATGCATTAGTTCGTATAGGTGTTTTATATCAAAGGGGTTTGGGTGTTGATTTAGATTATAAAATAGCTAAAACATATTTTGAACAAGCAACAAACCTTGGAAATGGAGATGGTGCATATAAACTTGGACAAATATATCAATTTGGAATGGGTGTTGATATAGATTATCAAATGGCAAAAAAATATTATGAGCAGGGAGCAAACTTAAATAGTCTAGCGGCAATGCATGATCTTGGAACTATGTATGCAGCAGGACTTGGTATAGAAAAAGATATGCTTAAAGCAAAAGAGTATTATGAAAAAGCCGCTACAATGGGAAGTGCAGAGGCGATGTTTGATCTTGGACTTATGTATGATAGGGGTGATGGAGTTTCGCAAGATTATCAAATGGCAAAAAGTTATTATGAAAAATCAGCAAGTTTAGGAAACTCTAGTGCACTTTGTAATCTTGGAATTATGTATGGAGCAGGAAATGGAGTAACACAAGATTATGATATAGCAATAAATTACTTGAAAGAGGCTACAATAAAGGGAAATGCAAGAGCAAAAGAAATTCTTGAGCAGCTAGCACTTGCAGATATTATGAATGGAGTAGGAAAATAAAATAACTAATATAAAATGAGTAATGAAAACAAAAACCTAGTTTGTGAAAATTATGATGCAGTTGTGGTTGGTGCAGGTCATGCTGGTTGTGAGGCAGCACTTGCTCTTTCGCGACTTGGATTTAAGACCATTGTGTTTACTGTGTCAGTAGACTCGATTGCTCTTATGCCTTGTAATCCAAATATTGGTGGAAGTAGTAAGGGTCATATAGTTCGAGAAATTGATGCCCTTGGTGGTGAGATGGGTAAATGTATTGATAAGACATTTATCCAATCAAAGATGCTTAATAAAAGCAAAGGACCAGCAGTTCATTCGCTTCGAGCTCAAGCCGACAAGCAGTGGTATACAAGAGAGATGAGAAAAACCCTTGAGAATCAAGAAAACTTAACTATAAGACAAGCAGAAGTGTCAGAACTTATTACAGAAGAAATTGGAGCTCGTGAGACTTACCAACATGATAGCGAAAATGTCGGGGAGAGCAGGAGTCCTAGCGTTTTTTCCGAGCATAGTGAAGGAAGTGCGACAAAGCACTCTCGGGGTGCGAGTCACTGTAAGGGCGAGTTAAATATGCCCACACCAAAAAAAATAATTGGAGTAAAAACCGTTTCAGGTGCAACCTATTTTGCAAAGACAGTGGTTCTTGCAACTGGAGTTTATTTAAATGCAAGATGCCTTTATGGAGATGTTATAGAATATACTGGACCAAATGGACTTAAGTCAGCAAACCATCTTACGGATAGTTTATTAAAAGAAGGAATTACCATAAAAAGATTTAAGACAGGAACACCTGCAAGAATAGATAAAAGGTCACTTGACTTTTCGAAAATGGAAGAACAATTTGGTGATGTTCCGATTGTGCCATTTTCATTTTCTACTGACCCAGAAAAAATTCAAAAAGAACAAGTAAGTTGTTATCTTACATATACAAATGAAGTAACGCATGATATCATAAGAAAAAATATAGATCGCTCTCCGCTTTTTTCTGGTGTGATAGAAGGGACGGGTCCGAGATACTGTCCATCTATAGAAGATAAGGTAATGAAGTTTCCAGATAAGGATAGACATCAGATTTTTGTAGAGCCGGAAGGTCTTTATACAAATGAGATGTATCTATCTGGTATGAGTTCATCTCTTCCAGAAGATGTGCAACACAAGATATATAGGACGATGCCAGGTTTTGAAAATGCCGTCATAGTTAGAAATGCTTATGCGATAGAATATGATTTAATTGATTCAACTGAACTAAAACCTTCTTTGGAGCTTAAAAATATAGAAGGACTATTTTGTGCAGGTCAAATAAATGGTTCTTCTGGTTATGAAGAGGCAGCAGGGCAAGGTTTAATGGCAGGAATAAATGCGTCAAGACTTATGCAGGGAAAAGAAGCAATAATCTTAAAAAGGTCAGATGGCTATATTGGAGTTCTGATAGATGACCTTGTGACAAAAGATACCACGGAACCATATCGTATGATGACAAGTCGTGCTGAATATAGACTTCTTCTTAGGCAAGATAACGCTGACCTTAGACTTACAGAAATTGGTTATGAGATTGGACTGGTTTCAAAAGAGAGACTGGATTATGTGAATAGAAAAAAGGAAATGATAAAAAAAGAAGTGGATAGACTTAAAAATACTCATGTTGGTGTAAATGAAAAAATAAATACATTTCTTAAAGAAAAGAAAACCACGGAACTTTTAAGTGGAGTAACTTTGGCAGAACTTTGTAAGAGACCGGAACTCTCCTATCAAATGATTTCTGAAATTGATGAGGGAAGACCAGAACTACCAAGGGATGTTTTAGAGCAGGTAGGAATAGAAATAAAATACGAGGGATACATTGCTCGTGAAATGCAGCAGGTAGAGAGTTTCAAAAAAATGGAGAATAAAAAAATCCCGAAAAACTTTGATTATGATAAAGTGAAAAACTTAAGAATAGAGGCGAGACAAAAATTAAAAAAATATAGACCAGAAAATATTGGTATGGCATCAAGAATTTCAGGGGTTAGCCCTGCTGATATATCGGTGTTACTTGTCTTTTTGAAAAGTTAGTTATAGTAATTTATATTTTTTTAATTCTTCTTTATGTTTGGCGCTTACTCTAAAACTTTCCAGTGCCTTTTGTATAGTTTTGTTGTGGGTCCAAACATCAAGTTTATGGTTTTTGATATATGGTAGAGTGTCATTATACTGTTTTGCAAGAGCTGTAGCAAAATACCAAGCACACATCATTTCCACATAGTATTTGTCTGGGTCTATAGATATGTTTATTGCTTTGGCACTTTGATGATTTGTTTTTGAACTTTTGTATTTTACATTTGAAACCATCTCAAGATATTTTTTATCAAAATCGTCGTCAAGAAAATGTTGCATGAGCATACCGATTGCAAATCTTATAGTATAAGATTTTTTAGACTTTATCCAAACTTTTATACATTTAAGTAATTCGTTTTTATTTTTTCTAAAACATTTTGGTGATAACTGGTCACAAGTTGCCCAATTATCTATATAGGGTAAGAACTCATCAACTCTCTTTATGCAAATGTCAAAATCTTTAATTTCTGATATTAGAAAAGCATGTAATTGATTTTCATCAAAATATTTATGAGGAAGTTTTTGTAGAAACTTCTCTACCTCTTTCTTATCATTCCCATCTTGTTTTATTAATTCTTTCGCAAGGTTTCGAAGTTTTGGTGTTCTAACACCGATGATAGTTTTACTATCAATAGTAGGAACTAATTTCGCTTGAAATGAGGCATACTTTTTGTCTTTAAGCTTATTTAGTTTTTCTAATATTTTGTTCATATTTTGATATTATAACATAATTAATACTATTACGTAAGCACTTTAATTAATATGACAGAGCAAAGTCTTTCTACAAAATGCTTTAGAAATATGCTAAAATCTAATTTGATGATGGTAGACAATTTTAATCTGAAAGTATAGGAATGCTGTATTTCTAATAGTCATAATATTTATATGTTTTGGATTTGTAAAGATTTCGCATAAAGAAAGTGAGGTAAAAATGTTTGACAATATTATCCCTAATCTTCAGGAAGATTTACACTTAGAAAATGAATTATTTTATGAAAAATACAATGATGTATTTGATGAAATTTCAGAAGTAAGAGTATATAAAGTGCTGCATAAATTAGTGGAGAGGGATAAATCATTTAAAGTTATATATGGATATTTTTATCATCCAGAGGGAAGTTTCGTTTTTCCTGGAGGACAAATTGATTTTATAGTGTATAAAGAGAAAAAAGGCCTTGCGCTTATTGAAGTTAAAGGATTAAATAAAAATGAATATTTCCAAAATAAATATGAATATGCACAGAAACAACTCATGAGAGCAAATGATACATTAAGAAAACAAATAAATGGATTAAAGTGTTACACTATAACAATGTTTCCTAATTATTCATTAAATGATATTCAAAAAACGGATTCACAATATAAATATTTTGTTTCCAAAAATGAATTTGAATTGTGGGAAAGTGAAATCGAAAAAGTGCAAAGCTATTTTAATGAATTTTTTAATGAAAAAAGATTTGATGGCGAATTAAATGAATGTACAAAAAAATGGATTAATGACATATTTAGTATTGACAAGTATAATAAAGAATTAGAAAAAGAAAGAATAGCCAAAGAACAAATTATTATTAATTATAAAACTAAAATCTTTGATTTCGTAAAAAATAGTGGGTATAATTGTTTTTTGATAAAAGGATATTCTGGTACTGGAAAAACATTTATAGCAATGAATATGGCAATGAAAAGTGATAGAAATACGATTTTCATTGTTAATACTGTTGCACTATTTAATAGCATTGAGAAGTATTTTAATAAGTATTTACAAAAAATAAAAGAGGAATATAGAAATTATAAGCATCCTAAAAATGATATAAAAAAATATGTTGAGTATAAACTTTGTGCTGATAAAAAATTAAAATTGCTTATATTAGATCATAAAAACAATCAGAAAGAATACCAAAAAATAGAGGCATTAGAAAAAGATATATCTGGTTTTGATTTAATTATTCTAGATGAAGCACAAGACGCAAAAGGATATGTAGTTGAAACGTTATTTAAAGAATGTCAAATGAATAATAAATGTAAACCAGATAAAAAATTATATTTAATTGGAGATGATAAGCAATTCATTAGTGATGCTTATCATAGTGAGAAGGATTTTAATGAAGTAAAAAGCATAATAATAGAACAAAAAAGAAATAACAAAATACTGTATTTAGATTTGGATGATGATAATTGTAGAAACAATATGGAAATTAAGAGTTTTATTTATAAATTAAGAGATCAAAGCAAGATTAATGATTATACAATAAAAGGAATTAAAGTATATTTTGTGGATAAAAAATCTCAAATTGACAATGCAAAATTAATAGAATGCATTAAGAATTACGAAGAAATTATTATTAGCAATAATAAGAATGATTATCGAACGAACACAATAAAAAAAATAAGAGAGGAAGTAAAAAAAGAGAATGAATTTAGTGTAAAGAATTATAAACTGATAAAAGGTTGTGAGTATAATAGTGTTGTTGTATTAGGATTAAGCAAACATAATTTATTACACGAAACCAGTGATACAGATGCAAGACGAATATTATATGTTTGTGCGAGTAGGGCAAAACAAAAGTTAGCCTTAGTTTTTTACATTGAAAACAATGGCTTTGAGGAAATTCAAAAAGAGAAAAATGACATTAAGGATATTTTAGTAAAAACATATTTATTTGATGGAGAAGAATGTTTTGATAATTAAATTGAATTAGCATAGTAGATGTAAAAAAGTTGGGATAATTATAAGGGACTATGGATAGGTAATAAAACATTAAAAGAATCGAAAAATGAGATGTAAAATAAAGACAATTAAAGAATTTGGGATTTATTTAAAAAAATCTATATAGGTGGTTTTTTAGACATTTTTGAATAGCTCTATATATTCTTCATATACATATACTCTATTTCTTTTAATGTCTTTTTTTAGTTTAATTATTTTAGTGTTTTCCAAATATTTCACTACAGTATTCAATGTATTATAACTTAAATCCGTTGCTTTTTGCATTTCTTTAATTGCAAAAATAGGATTTTGTTCTATATAATTAAAAACTATTTTATATGAATTTTTTTGTCGGTTTGTTTTAGGAAGTTTTGAAATGTTGTCTTTATGTAATCTATCAATGTTACTAATTTTATTTATGACAGATATTGTTGAATCCTTCAAACAAAGTAAAAAAAATTTGATATATTCTTCATATTTATCATTGAGTCTGACATCCATTAGTCTATGGTAGTATTCCAATTGATTTATTTTTAAAAAATATGATATATATATATTTGGTTTA
>JAGBOC010000006.1 GCA_017634065.1 Lachnospiraceae bacterium
AATATTTTTCAACATACAAGATAAAAAAAGAGAAGTGTTGCCACTTCTCAATTTGAATATATCTTTAATATGTAGATTACTAAGGAAATCTAACCACTATTTATGCCTATATAATAGAGAACGGCATATATTTTTAAATTTGTTCATTTTTTCTATTCCTTTCATACATTTATTATATCATATATTAATAAATAGTCTTACAAATTAATTTTTCTTATATTTACACTAAAATAGGTGGTCAATGCCACCTATTTGCAATAATTACTTTAGAGTTTACTGCACCCGCTTACCATCTGCACCTATTATAAATCCATCAGGTGTTATGTCAGATGCCATCATAGAGCCATCAAAGGGTGCTTTGTCGCACTTACGATTCGGGCTCGCACCCCAAGGGTGCTTTGTCGCACTTACGATTCGGGCTCGCAGTGCTCGCCCCTACGGGTGTGGACTCGCCCCATACAAGCGTGGGCTCACCCCATACAAGCGTGGGCTCACCCCTACAAGTGTTCTGCCTTTCGAACCAATTATAAAACTCCTTAATATATCGCAAATACTTATTAATAGTGTTTTCAGCCTTTTCGTCTTCTCTTAAATGACTTTCAAATAGTTTCATTTTATCATTCATCTATGAACCTCCCCAATACAATATTATTGGCTATATTCTACACAAAAAAAAGAGAGGCGATTGCCTCTCCTAAATTGGAAAATTATTTGTTAAACTTTTGGTTTAAGTATTGGATATTTATACTTCTTCTTTATGACAATAATCACGCTCTACTTCACCGGCACATACCCAGCTTTCTTAATATCTTCTTTTCCTTTGTCAGACAAAATATAATTGTAAAGTTTCATAGTCTCTGAATCTTCTTTAGTATCCTCTCTTATAACAAGATAATATTGATTTAAGTATGGATATTCACCACTGCCTATGGTTTCATCACTTGGCATAATGCCATCAACAGATAAAAGCTCAAGTCCTGGCACTGAATACATTTTTTTTGCATAATAGAATACACTATATCCTATTGCATTTCCACTATTATTATATGAAGCCAAAGTCTCTATAAGGCCATCCATACCTTCTATACGATATTTTTTAGGCGCGTCCACAGCCTTCTCATCCTTCATAACAAGATTTAAAAATAAAGTTTGACTTCCACTATTTAGAACTCTTTGATATGCTTCAATATTTTGGTCCTCGCCTCCAAGTTCTTTCCAATTTGTGATTTTTCCACTGTATATTTCTTGTATCTGCTTTTTAGTCAAGTTCTTAACTTTATTTTGTCCATTAACTATAAATACAAGTGCATCTGTCCCTATAGGTGTTACTTTTAATTTCACAGGGCTCTTGTCAATGAGTTCTTTTGTCTCTGATGATGGCTCATAGACTAAAAGAAGATCAACTTTCCCATCAATGAGATTTCTCCAAGCATAGTCTGTAGTAGAAACTTCAGTATTATTCTCCGCTTCAGCCAAACTCTCTCCAAGATAACTTGATCTTATCTGTGCCATCATAGGCATATTTGCAGTCGAACCATCAACCTTTGGATAATTAAGTACAGCCTCTGTAGTTTTCAAACTCTCGCTTTCAGTTTCTGACACTTTCACTGGATTTGAGCAAGAGAATAACATAATAGTAATTAATACGAGTAAAAACAATTTAATACTTTTCATTACATATTTCCTTTCTGGCTATCACAAATTTTAGAGATGCCATTAATATTCTTCATATTCATATACAAAGTTACCATCAAAATCTTTTCCTACAGAATCTTCCATCATTGTATCAAATATAGAATAAATGAGTATTGGATTTCCATTATAGTCCATCAGGCCATATTTAAATCCATTTTGAAATGTAAAATACTTTTCCTTAAGTGATTCTATAACTTTTAGATTATCTACAGTAATATTAAACTTATCATCTACAATTCCCATTCTATCATTTTTTATGTCAACAAATACTTTATAACCAATATTATCATCATCATACCAACTCTTTATATCTATACATCTGCCCTCAAATATAGTTTTTAAGTTTGCATCTTTATCAAGAAGCATAGTATTGTCTTTGTCAGCAAGTAAGATGTAGTCATCATAAGTATTTGTCTCAACGACACTTAAATGCTCATATAAAGTATTGAAGTTCACATCATAAAGTTCGAAATCTTTCTTACTTGAATAATCAGCTGAAACTGAATTCACGAAAAAAATACGTCCAAACTTTTCCATTCTATTTAATTGGCATTTTTCATTAAACTTTTTCACAACTTCAAGTTTAGTATTGTAAATAGTATCTTTATTCACAAAGAGATATCCTTCTTCATTATATTGATTGTCAACACTATCAAAAGTTGCTACTTTCTCCAAGTTTTCATTGAAAATGTCACAAGCATTATCTTCAAACATTCCAGTACCCATCTTATTGTATGCCATATATAAGACATCTTCGCCATAGGTAAATACACTTACATATTCATATTTATCATTTTCTATTTGGAGCTTTAATCTATTCTCTTCATACTTATCTCTTTCTGCTTGAATAATTTCCCACTTATTCTCTTCTTTTACATATGGTCTATCTTCACTTACTCTTTTCCTTTTACTAAAATCATAGTCAAAAGCTATATCCCCTTTCCTTACAGTAAGTATAGGAAATGTTTCTATCCATATTCTCTCATCTATATCTTCATCAAAAATGAAATTATAATTCTCATCAAGATAATTATATTTTTTCACACTCTCACCATTATTTCCTTTTACCCATTTTGATACATTTGCAAGATAGACACCTTTACGCTTATCGACACCTTCTAATGAATAGCCTTCAATTCTCTTAATCTCTCTAAAATCTTCATCACAAACTATTATGAACTCATTTTCTATACTTTCATCATATGCATCTGTCGACATAAGGAAATTGCCATTATAGGTATACAAGTTTTGATATGGAAGTTTTGTAGTTTCTTTAGTCATAACATCATATGCGAACAAATTATTTTCATCTGATGTATCCGAATTGTCCCTATAAATAATCATATTTTTAGTCGTATAATTTGCACCATAAGTATTTGTAACTAGTCCTATTTCTTTTCCATTTTTATCATAGAATACTGTTCTCATTGATAATTCTTTACTTTCGAATTGAGAGCCATCTTCATATGTATATGTTTTATTCTCAAGATTCTCTCCATTATAGATTTTATAGATATAGTTAGTAGTATTTTCACTAACATCTTCTATAATACCTATCTGTTCTATCATTGATTCCATCGTCTTTAAGACTATGGTCCCATCACCTTTTACTATCATCTCTGTGTTTGTCTTTGGATTTCTAATTAAATGAAGTTTATTTAAGAAGTCCGGATCTTTTGCAACATCCGAAATCTTTTCACCCATACTATCAGATACAGATGTATCCTCACTTTTAGCCTTATCTAAAACATTACAAGAAAACAATAAAAAAGAGGCACTTATTAATGCTATACTAAATGTCCTCTTTACATTTTTATTTCTAAAAAAACTCTCACACATAATACACCTATTAGAACTTTCAATAATACCATTTTAACTTTAAGTTTTAGTTCTATGTCAATTCTTTTTACCAAGATATGCTTCTTTAATTTTTGGATTATCTAGTAATTCTTTTCCTGTTCCTTCCATTATGATTTTTCCTGTCTCAAGTACATATGCTTTATCTGCAAGACGTAGTGCCATATTTGCATTTTGCTCTATTAGAAGAATTGTGACACCTTCTTCATTAATCTCTTTTAATATATTAAATATATTTTGAACTATAAGTGGTGCAAGACCGAGTGAAGGTTCATCAAGCATCATAATTCTTGGTCTACTCATAAGAGATCTTGCTACTGCAAGCATTTGTTGCTCACCACCTGAAAGAGTTCCTGCAAGTTGGTTTTCCCTCTCTTTCAAAATTGGAAATAATCTGTTGCATTTCTCAATGTCATTTTGCAAATCATCAGTTCTCAAATATGCTCCGATTTTTATATTTTCAATCACAGTCATATCTGGAAATATTCTTCTTCCTTCTGGACAAAGCGTGATACCTTTACCAACAATTTTTGATGTTCCTATTTTTGTGATGTCTTCTCCATCAAAAATAATTCTCCCTTCCGATGGTTTCACAAGTCCTGATATAGCACGAAGTGTAGTACTCTTACCAGCTCCATTACTACCTATAAGAGTAACTATCTCCCCTTCTTTTACTTCAAAGCTTATTCCTTTTACTGCCTCGATGCCACCAAAATTAACTTTCAAATTTTCAACTTTAAGCATTTTCTTTTACCCCCAAATAAGCTTCAATAACCTTTGGGTTATTTTGAATTTCATCTGGACTTCCTTTTGCTATGAGCTTACCAAAGTCTATAACATATATTCTTTCAGAAATATCCATTACAAGATCCATATGGTGCTCAATAAGCAAAATAGTTAAACCAAATTTATTTCTAATGGATTTTATATATTTAGTTAAGTCTTCTGTCTCTTGAGGGTTCATACCTGCTGCAGGTTCATCAAGAAGCAAAAGTGTTGGCTTTGTAGCAAGTGCTCTTGCAATCTCAAGTCTTCTCTGTATACCATAAGGAAGACTACTTGCTATATCATTTTTATATTTATATAGGTCTTGTGACTCAAGTAAAATCTTGACCTCTTCTCTCATCGCCAACTCTTGTTTATAATTAATTCTAAGTGCACTTGTGAATATATTATCTCTATACCTTAAATGAACTGCAATCAAAACATTCTCAAAGACAGTAAGATTTTTAAATAGTCTTATATTTTGAAATGTTCTCGCGATTCCACTTTTTGTTATTTCTTCAGGTTCTTTATGAATTATAGACTTTCCGAGATACTCTATATTACCACTTGTAGGAGTGTAGATACCAGTTATGCAATTAAATGCAGTAGTTTTCCCTGCACCATTTGGTCCTATGATGGCAACTATCTCTCCTTTATCTACTTCAAGATTGAGTGAATCTATTGCCCTTAATCCACCAAACTGAATTGACATATCAGTAAGTTTTAGTATGTTTTCCATTATGATGCACCTCCTACTTGTATGCCTTTATCTTCTTTTTTTCGACTATATTTTTTAAATCCATTAAGTGATAATTCTTTTCCACCAAGCAAACCTTTTCTAAAAAATAATACTACGACCATAAGTAAAATAGAAAATATAACCATTCTAAATCCTGGCTTGAAAAGTGGCACATTCACACCTGCCACAGTAAGTGGCTCATCAAAAAATCTCAAAAGTTCTTTTCCAGCTGTGACAAAAAATGCTCCTACAATTGATCCAGTAATAGAACCTATGCCACCAAGAACCACTATGAGTAATACATCATAGGTAAGTGTTATTTGGAAAGTAGAACTATTGATAGAACTCATATACATAGCAAGTAGTCCACCACTTATTCCTGTAAAAAATGAAGACACTACAAATGATAATTCTTTAGTCTTAAAAATATTTATACCTACGGACCTTGCTGCAATCTCATCTTCACGAATTGCCTTAAAATCACGACCAGTTGAAGAATTAATAATCAATATCATAGCAATTATACAAATTGATGTATAGATAAAGCACTCTATCGAACTTGAAAACTCTGGAATATTATTAAGTCCATATGCACCATTTGTAATCTTATCCATCATATGAGATGCTATCACGGCACGCATAATTTCTGAAAAACCAAGTGTTGCTATGGCAAGGTAATCACTTTTAAGTCGTAGAATTGGTATACCAATTAGAAAAGCAAAGAATGCTGCCACAACACCTCCAAGTATCACTGCTATCGGTATTGGGAATGATAAGTTTTCCAAAGCTGGTAATATTCCTTCCATATAATAGACATTTGGCCTAAGTTCTACTGGTATAGTAAGTATCGCAGTGGTATATGCACCAAGAGCCATAAATCCTGCCTGTCCAAGTGAAAATAATCCTGTAAATCCAGTAACCATATTCATAGCAAGTGCAGCTACTGCAAATACAAGAGACCTCTCAATAATAGAAATCGCATAGATATACTCTCTTTTATTCATATCTAAAAAAGTAAGTATAAGCACACTCACAACTATTATTCCAAGGTACAAAAGAAGATTGATATTAATTTTTTCTTTAAAACTATTTTTAAGCATCTTAATCCCTCCTATACCTTATCCACACTTTTTTCACCAAAAAGACCAGTTGGTTTTACAATAAGCATAATAATTAAAATTATAAATGTAAATGCATCTGAAAATGTTGATAATCCCACCGCTTTTATTATAGTCTCACTTATGCCTATAAAAAATCCTCCAAGAAGTGCGCCTGGGATAGAACCTATCCCACCAAAAACTGCCGCCACGAAACATTTAAGTCCTGGCAAGGCACCTGAAAAAGGATAAACTGATGACCTATCAGTAAAATATAATATTGAACCTACTGCTGCAAGTAAACTTCCTACAGCAAATGTAAATGAAATTGTTGTATTTAATTTTATACCCATCAAACTTGCCGCTTCATAATCTTTTGATACTGCTCTCATTGCCATACCTATTTTTGTTTTATTCACAAGTCGAAGTAGTAATAATACTATTATTATAGTAACAATCGGTGTGATAAATGTCACAAGAGATACAGACGCATCCCCTAACATCACTCTTTGTTTAAGACCTGGTATAGCTGGATATGGTTGTGGCAAACCAGAAAAAAGATAGGTTGAGAGATTTTGTAAAAGATAAGATACGCCAATAGCAGATATCATTACAGACATTCTTGGTGCTTGTCTCAATGGACTATAAGCAAATTTTTCTATAAGTATGCCAAGAGCTGTCGTCGCTACAAGAGTTATAATTATCGCAACTGGAAATGGAAATACTGCAAATGAAAATATCATAAAATAACCAGCCATCATGAAGATATCTCCATGAGCAAAATTAATAAGTCTTAATATTCCATACACTAAAGTATATCCTATTGCTATTAATGCATAGCAACCACCTACAGATATTCCAGTAAATACATATTGTAAAAAAGTGCTCATATTATCACCTATAAAATGAGGCGGTATATTAAGCCGCCTCAAAAATATATTTAAATAGTTATTGAATTTCTATACTTTCTCTTTAAATACGAATTGGCCTTCACTAACTTCTTTTATATATGCTGTATTCTTTATAGCATCTCCATCTGAATTAAAACTAATGTCACCTGTTACTCCAGTAAATGAAAGTTCAGCAAGTGCATCTCTTATAGCAGGACCCTCAAGTGAACCTGCCTTCTCTATAGCCTTATATGCTGCAAGATATGAATCATAACCAAGTGCAGATACTGCTGGGATCATCTCTTCCTTTGGATCTTGTGACTTTAGATATTCAAGGAAACCATTTCCATCACCATTTACACCATTTAAGAATACTGCTTCTTCTCCTTCAGCTTCTTCTTTTGATTTAGCCTCATAGAATGTTGATACTACTATACCATTTGCTGCATCTCCAGCATTAGTAATGATAGTTCCATTTTCCCAAGTATCACCAGCACCAATCTGACAGTTTATGTTAAGAGCTCTTGCCTGTGTTAAAATAAGTGGTGCAGTAACAATTGATGAAGGAGCAAATATAAACTCTGGATTTGCTGATTTGATTTTTGTAAGTATT
Source organism: Lachnospiraceae bacterium (assembly GCA_017634065.1). GTDB lineage: Bacteria > Bacillota > Clostridia > Lachnospirales > Lachnospiraceae > UBA3633. Next base: position 7,657 of record JAGBOC010000006.1, read on the forward strand.
GAATTAAAGTCTTGCTCATTCTTTTGGAACTCGTGGTGTGATACAACTTCTATACCAAGTTCCTTGCAACCATCTTCAAAACTTTTGCCAAGTCCAGTAGAGTAATCATCTCCAAGTTCAGTTATAACTGCAACTTTATTATAATTGTGCTTCTTTGCATATTGAGCCATGATTCTTCCTTGGAATGGATCAAGATAGCAAACTCTGAAATAATAATCATTTCCTTTAGTCACTTGAACATTTGTACATGAGCAACCTATAGCTGGTATTTCAGCTTTTCTAAAATGAGGTCCTGCCTTTATTGATACGCTTGAACCATATGAGCCAAGAACTACATTAACTCTATCTGCAACTAATTTTTGAGCGGCACTTACTGCCTCTGTATCATTAGATTGATTATCTACTTCATCTAAAACTATTTTATATTCTTCCCCACCAATAGTTATAGTATTATAAATCATATTTGCATAACGAATACCATAAACTTCTTGTTTTCCACCACCACCATTTTGACCTGACTGTGGCTCAAATACACCAATTTTTATTATTTTTTCGCCATCATCTGCAGTATTAACTTGTGCTACTTCTGTTGCTTCTTTCTCAACATTTGCCGCAGCACTATCTGCATTTGCAACTTCTCCGGTACTTTTTTTAGCACATGAAACAATTGAAAATACCATTAATAAAGATAAAACTATTGATAGAAACTTTTTCATATATACCCCCCAATGATATTATAAGCAATATGCTTAATTTTTTACTGATATTTATTTTATCATATATTGCCATTTTTTCAACTATTTTTTACTCTAGATACTTAATCAGCCTTCAAAATTACTTTATAAAATAAGTAATAAATGTTGAAATCTCGCTATAAAACTAATAGTGGTTATAGCACATATAATTAATAATTAAGATTCTTCTACCTTTATCACATTTTCTACAGTGATTTCATTACCACTTATCTTTTTTATTACTGCTCTACTATTTTTTAGATTGCAGTCAGAATTAAAACTTATATCACCAGTTACCCCAAGGAATGAAGTATTTGCGACTGCACTATTAATGTCATTAATATTTGTAGATTGAGCTTTCTCTATAGCCTTATAAAATGTAAGGTAGGCATCATAGCCAAGAGCTGAAACTGAATAAATATTTTTGTCCTGCGCATCAATACTTGTCAAATAATTACTAAAACCATTTATGAATTGCTCATTTTCAAAATTATAAACTGACTCGTCATAAAATGTAGTAATTATAGCATTTGTCCCTAAATCTTTTACACTATCAAGTACCTTTTTACTTTCCCAAGTACTATTTCCTCCCAGTACAAATCTCATATTTAAGTTTTTAATATCCGTTAGTACATTAGTTACAAAAGTTTCATCTGATGGAATATAAATGAATTGAGGATTTCCATTAACAACTTTTTGTAATGCGTCACTTATATTATCTGGCGAACATTTTTCATTTGACACGATGTTGAGCCCTACTTTCTTACAAGCATCTTCAAAATAATTAGCGAGTTCTTTAAAATTATCATCTTCTTCATTCGCTAAAATGGCAATATTTTTATATCCATTATTTTTACAATGAACTGCCATAACAGTTGCTTCAAACGGATTTGTATAGCATATTCTAAAACAGGACATTTTCCCATTTGTTACTTGAGTATTAGTGGAAGAGCAAACTACAAAAGGTATCCCTGCATCTTCAAAATAATCACTTGCAGTAATGTTCTTAAAATCATTACCTAAACCAATTACAGCACTTACATTTTCAGATAATAATCTCTTTGCTACTTTTTCTACATCATCCTTGTCTTCTTCATCATCAATTTCAACTAATTCTATATGGTAATTTTCTTCTCCAATAGTTACACTATTATATATAGAATTTGCATAGCGAATACCATATATTTCATTTATGACATTTGAGTTCTCATTTTCATCCGCTGATTCAAATATTCCAACTCTAATAACATTTTTATCACTTGCACTTAAACCATTATCTGACTTATTGTCACAAGCAAAAAATATAAGAGATAGAGCTGATATAATTACCAAAAATAAAATTGTGACTACATTTTTTTTCATGATTAATTTACTTTAAAATCAACTTTCTCTACCTTTACATCACTTACTTTTTTCTTGTCAACAAGTATTTCCTTTGCTTGTTTGGCAGCTTTTTCACCTATTATTCTATAATCTCTCTCTACTGCAACCGTTGCACCTGCATTCTCTTGTGCTGTAGTAATCCCAAATACAGCCTTCCCTGCTTTTTTTGTAGCATCAATTATCTCTTTATCTTTGGTATCAACAATATTATCAGCAATTAGTGTAATACCATCAACCTTTGGCAATATGTTCTTAAGTGCAGTATCTATATCTTCTGCTTTCTTTATAGCAACTGTGTAAATATCTATTCCATAACTTGTAGCATAAAACTTAAAATAATCTACAAAGTACTCTGATAAACTATTTGAAGCAGTATAAATAATACCAAGTCTTTTTACATCTGAATAGTTTTTACTTATGAAATCAAGTTGTTCCTCAAAAAGCTGAGAATCAATTACTCCTGTGAGATTTGCTTTAGGGTTCCCGTCTGCGTCACAATAACCAAGTCTTTCTGCATTTGGGACAGACAAAAAAACTATTGGAGTTTTATCAAACTTATTTTTTATTGCCTCCGTAGCAGTCGTACCAAGTGTCACAAGTAAATCTGGATTCTTTTCCTTAAATGCATCAGCTATTTGATTTGCATAGTTTTCATTTCCTTTTGCATTTTCATAATGATATGTGACATTTATATCTTCTACAAGTCCTAACTCTTTAAGTGACACAACGAAACCTTTTCTCATAGCGTCAAAGTCAGCATTATCCACACTTGAACTTATACATATATTATAGTTTTTACTTACATCAAAAGTTTTTGTACCAACTGATGTCTCTTTTTTACCGCAACTAATTGACAAAACTACTAACGACATTATTGAAATAAGTGAAATGATTTTTTTCATACTTGTACTCCTTAAATACATTCTTACTATACTTAAAAAAGGTGGCAAAAGCCACCTATATTTTATTTTGCTAATTCTTGTGCACGAGTTTCACGAATTACATTTACTTTTATCGTGCCTGGATATTTTACTTGTTCTTCAATTTGTTTTGCTATAGCATGAGCCATAATAGTCATATCATCTTCTGAAACTTTTTCAGGTATAACCATGATTCTAACTTCTCTTCCAGCTTGAACTGCATATGCTTTATCAACGCCTTCGTAACTATTTGTTATATCTTCAAGCTGTTTAATTCTTTGAGTGTAAGTTTCTAAAACTTCTCTTCTTGCCCCAGGTCGTCCAGCTGATATAGCATCTGCTGCTCCGACTATAAATGCTATAGGACATTTTGCTTCTGTATCTCCGTGGTGTGACTCAATTGAGTTTAATACCTCAAATGACTCTTTATACTTTTTACATATATCAAGACCTATCTGTACATGAGTTCCTTCTACTTCGTGGTCTATAGACTTACCTATATCGTGAAGTAGGCCTGCACGTTTTGCGAGTTGTACATTCTCTCCAATTTCAGATGCCATAATTCCAGAAAGAGTTGCTACTTCAATACTGTGAACTAAAGCATTTTGTCCATAAGATGTTCTATAATGCATCCTTCCAAGTAATTTTATAATTTCAGGGTTAAGACCATGTATACCAAGTTTCAATACTGCATCTTCACCTTTTTGCTTTATAACATGTTCAACTTCTTTAGTAGATTTTTCTACAAGTTCCTCAATACGAGTTGGATGTATTCTTCCGTCAAGAACTAATTTCTCAAGTGAAAGTCTTGCTATCTCACGACGAACTGGATCAAAGCATGAAAGAACTACAGTGTCTGGTGTATCATCTATTACTACTTCTACTCCAGTAAGTTGTTCTATAGCTCTTATGTTTCTTCCCTCTCTACCTATGATACGACCTTTCATCTCGTCATTAGGAAGGGATACTGTAGACACAGTAGCATAAGACACATTTTCCATAGCACATTTCTGAATTGTCTCAAGTACTAAATTGGTTGCATTCTTCTCTGCCTCATCTTTTGCTATCTGTTCTTGTTCTTTTATGAAAAGTGCAGTATCTCTTTTTATGTCATCTTTCACTGCATTAAATAATTCTGACTTTGCTTGTTCTCTTGAATATCCAGAGATTCTCTCAAGTTCTTTAAGTCTTTGCTCATTTAATTGGTTTACCAGATTTTGCTTCTCAAGTATATCTTTCTCTTTGTTCTCCAATACTTTTTCTTTTTGCTCAAGTTGCTCTAATTTCTTTTCAGAAAGCTCATCTCTCTTTAAAGCTCTATTCTCTATCTCTGCGACTTCTTTTCTTCTCTCCCGTAATTCGTTTTCTAATTCTGTCTTTTGTTTAAGTATTTGCTCCTTTGCTTCAAGTAAAGCATTTACCTTTGTGCTTTCGGCTTTCTTAATAGCTTCATCTAATAAAGTTCTAGCCTTATTTTCGGCTGAACCAATTTTTTCTAGTGCTGTTTTTTTCTCTATAGATTTACCAGCATTAAATGCTAAAAATGCTGTGATGACAACAACTATTAAGGAGCCAATGATTATCCCCACTGACATAATCTCTCTTCTCCTTTATATATTTATAAACGTGTTTCCACGACCCTACTATTATAAAATAATATATACTAAAATGCAAGAAACAAAAAAACCGTATTTACACGGTTTTAATCGTGGAGGCTCAGGGACTCGAACCCGGGACCGATCGGTTATGAGCCGATTGCTCTAACCAACTGAGCTAAGCCTCCTAAAGTTGGTTATAAACCAGAGCTGGTAGGCGGACTTGAACCGTCAACCTACTGATTACAAATCAGTTGCTCTACCGATTGAGCTATACCAGCATTTTTCGCAACTTATTTATTTTATCATAATTTAACTTTTTGTCAAGACACTACATGGGCGAATGAGAAGTCGCCCATATAACAAATTATCTCTTATAAAACTAAAATACAATATTACTCAATAGTTAATATATCTACAAATCCTGTGATATTAAATACATCCATTATAACATCACTTACATGTACCAGCTTCATAGTTCCAACTTTTGACATAGTTTTTTGAGTTGTTAAAAGTACACGAAGACCTGCTGATGAAATATACTCAAGCTTCTCAAAATCAATCACTAAATCTTTTACACCTTCAATATTATCATCTATTGCCTTTGAAAACTCAGGTGCAGTAACAGTATCAATTCTACCTTCTGGAATAATAGTTAATTTCTCGCCTTCTTTATTTGTATTAATAGTCATCTCTTTCTCCTTTCAATGCTATATATTCTTTTTAATTTTTAAAATATTATGGTTGTCTTTGTATTCGTATTCGACACTATCCATAGTTTTCTTTACCATAAATATGCCAAGCCCACCTATGCCTCTTTCATCTGCAGATAATTTAACATTTGGATCTTCTCTCTTTAATGGGTCATACGGAATACCTTTATCCATAAATGTTATAACAACTGCTTGAGGATTTTCTTGCACTTCAACCTTTACAGTTGCTTTTCCAATCTCGGGATTGTATGCATAATTAGCAATATTTGAAAATAGTTCATCAATAGCAATGTCAATTTCTGCTTTAGCCTTTGCTGGACAATTAATCTTTGCTAACTCTGCATTGACAAACTCTGTGACCTTTTCGACATTTTCTATTGTTGCAGGAAGTGTGATTTCCATAATTCACAAATTAACTCCTTATACAATCTCAATGTATTTTATCATACATTTGTAATAGTTTCAATAACTACTTTTTTATATATGTCACTTTATGTTTAATATATCACTCGTAAAATGCTTTGCTACTATTTTAGTTTCTATAATTTAATACTACTCAAAACTCTTCAAGTGCTTTTTCATTAATTCACTCTCTTTCTTTTCCCCATTGTCCATTGTTTTTACATAATTTTTAAGTATAACATAGACATTTCTTACCCCTACTAAAAGTCCAAAGACTACAAAAAACAACATCAAATCTATATTCCATTTTGACTTTATAAAATAAGCAAGGGCAATTAGTAAAAGAATTGGAACTAGCATTGAAATGCCCAGTTGTAAAACTAGAGCCCAACTTTTGTAAACGTCTGATTTAAACATTACCATTCATAATTCTATAATACTATTTGTTATTCATTAGATATGTTGCTACAGCACTTGGACCATAAGTTACTGAACTACATTCATTATATAAACTTTCTGGCCACACATGCGATTTGCTTCTCATTTCAGTATCAGTTAAATTAATATACTCATTTCTTAGATTCTTAAACCCGTACTCATTTTTAGGATTTCCACCTATAATAGGATCTTCCCAGGTAACATCTACATGATACCATTTTCCTTCAAGACATACTTGATTCCAGGCATGATTCATTTCAGAAGATGATATGTACATTGATGGAACATCACATGCATCGCATAAAACATTAAATGCTCTTGCGTATCCACTACAAACCGCTACTCTATTCACAAGTGCCCCATAAGCAGAGTAACTATCGTCAGGTATTGTGTTATTAACAAAGTTCTGATAATCATATTCAACATTTTGAACGAGATATTGAATAATCATCATTTCTTTTTCAAAAGCTGTCATGTCTCTTTTGATATACTTTGTCTTAAATTCAGCAACAATTTTATTAATCTTCTCTTGCTGGTCTAATGTTGCTCTTCTATCAACAATTTTAGTTTCTTTAGGAAGAACTGGTAATATTATCTCTTTCCCTACTATTTTAACTCCACCTGTTTTTATTTTTTCGGGAGTTAAAACAAGAGCCGGATTACTGCTACTATTAGTAACTGCCTCTGGTCTTTTTTCAGGTGAGGCACTATTCCACACAACACCATTATCTGCATCACCTACGATACCGCTTATGTCATTTACAACTACAGCTACTTTTTTTGTAGGAGCAGTGGTTTCAGCATATTTATTCATATCACTTAAATGAATGGCATTCATTTTATTTACAAATACCATCATTGAATTAGCATCGCCAGTTTCAGGATAGCCTTCATCACCTATAATTTCTAATTCTGCATCATCAAGTAAAGCTCCATCAATATTTGCAGTTCTACCATCAGGTGCATCACCAGCTTTTAGAAGATGACCTTGACTATTGAAATAATATATATAGTAATCTATATTCACATACCCTCTTGCGATTTCTCCAATATTTTCTCCTTTAGTATAGAAGAAATAAGTATTACTACCTATATCAGTAAAGCCAAGAGCCAAGTTCCCACTTGCATCAGCGTAATAATCTTTTCCATTATCTTTATACCAACCATGGACAAGACTACCATTAAGATAAACTTTGACATTTCCATCATATTTATACTCTGCTGCAAATAAGATAGTGCAATTGATAAACACAAATGATAACATCAATAATATAATATTTCTAATCCAATTCTTCATAGTTATTAAATGCTCCCACATTTATTGCTATAAAATATTAGCCAATATTAATCGAATCATGTACAAAATCAATATCAACATCAATTACTATATTTGCAGTTTCTGACTTATAACGAACTACAACGACTTGGTCTGTATTTTCAACATAAGCAATAGTAGTAAACTTATAAGTGCCACCTTGCTTCCCTAAATCTTCTTCAAGATATTTCCCGATAGCACCTATCATTCTACTTGCTGTTACATTTGCTTTCTCACTATTAACTCCAGTAAAAGTTGGGATAGCAACTGTCAATGTCATCTTATTTCCCTCTTCAGTAGTGTATTGACCAGTTCTTTTTTCAGCACTGGCTATTTGCATTTTAGGAAGACTTGATGCTGCTCCAGAGCTAAATGATGTTGCATTTGCAGCATTGTTTTCTGCCTTCTTTATATTTTGCATAGCTATTTGTTCTTCACTTAATTGTGGGGTGTTTCCAATCGCCTTTTCAAAAGCTTTTTGATTTCTAATCAATTCTTTTTTCTCTGCTGCCTTTCTCTTTTTCTCTTCTTCATACTCTGCCATTGCTTCCTCAGACCAGTCATCAGGCATCTTTGCTATCTTACCTCTTGTGACAATGGTACATGCTTTTCCCATTATGTCAACTGTCTTTCCCATCTCATACATCTTACCATCATCATAAAAATAATGATAATTAGTGCCTATCTGCACTAATCCTGTAGCCATATGTCCTAAATCATCAAAATGATACTCTATGCCATCAATTGTTTCCCATTCATCAACAGCAAAAACACCACCGCCTTTATCATATTTCCAGTAACCTTCTTCTTCAACCCATGTTCCAGCAAAACTTGCTGTGCCAAGTAAAAGAACTAAACTAATAATTGATAATAATAATCTTTTCATTTCATCCCCCCTGAAAACTACTTAATAAATAGACTTAATTTTACTATCCTATTTTATTAGACATAATTTTAACACACATTGCTCATTTTTACAACAAAATAGGTCCAAACTAATGGACCTATTTATATAAATCTATTTATTTACACTTCTTTAAAGTCGCCATCTACCACATCATCTCCTGGATTTCCACCATTTCCACCTGCATTTTGGTTAGCCCCTGCATTTGGATCTGGTCCAGTTCCTGCTTGACCTCCAGCTGCCTGTTGTTTTTTCATTTCTTCTTCGTAAGCTTTCTTATAT
>JAGBOC010000029.1 GCA_017634065.1 Lachnospiraceae bacterium
GCAGTGAATGAAAAACTGCCGTTTTTTATTGCTTTATAATGTGTCTAAACTTTGTCATAAATATGTGCGGTATAACCCCCTATGCCAACCCCCTAATTTTTACAACTTGTAGGTGGTTGGTACTGGGGAGGGGTGAGCACGCGCCCGAGCGTTTTTTCCGAGCGTAGCGAAGGAAGTGCGACAAAGCACCCTTGGGGTGCGAGCCCTAACTAAATAGGTCGTAAGCAATAAATTATGAAAAAAAGCACAAGAATAGTTAAGAGATTATTTGCACTATTTTTAGTTGTGCTTATGAGTATAAATACATTTGGAGCGGTGGTTTCTGATAATGACGGAAGTGCCTTTATCACAAAGGCCGAATTTGACAGTTTAAAGAATAACTTCCAATCTCAGATTGACCAATACAACACTTCTATAGATAGTAAGATAGACGGTGCGATTTCATCATATTTAGCTGGTATAAATGTCTCAACAGCCGAATCAAAAGCAAATCTTAGCTATGTTGAAGAGGGTATTACATCCGTACGAGCAAATGACGCTGATATAACTTGGAAAGAAGGTATACTACATTATGATGTAGATATGTACCAGGTTATGGCTAGTGAACCATATGGTATGGAAATCGGTCTAATCAAGATGAGTTCAAAGTCTGCTACTAGTTTTAGAGACCCTGCCATCGTAAATCTAGATCGTACTAATGGATATGCGATTTGGAAAGGGTTGTGTGAATCAATATATGATGTAAGTGGAATGGGTAGCGATCATAATACGAATTATTATACTAGTGGATTTGCAAATGACGCTTATGTTATACCATACATAGGTTTTCAAAAGCGCGAGAATGGTAGCAGTGAAGATACTAGTGGAAATTACATGTTAAGATGGGGCACATCCGAAAGTAAAACTAGTGCTGTCAACCCAAATCGTATTGGCTCAAAGTGGGAAAACACAGTTATAAATCGAGATACTGCCAATACAAAATATAGCAATATTATTCTCACCCCACCATCTGCTGAGTTTAAGCGTTTTGTTGATTATGATAGTTTTCTGGATTTCCAAAATGATACTGACGCGACTGGTCATACGGAGATCACTGTTGCAAGTGATTGGGTATATTCAGCGTCAACTCAGTCATCAATGTTGCCAATAAATTCTACATTTACGGTTCACAATAAGAATAGAATTTCTGCTGATGACTGGGCTGCTTCTGCCAGAAGGTCTGGACGACCTAATAGTGCCTTCTGGTTTCCATTCTTTGGATTTGTGTCAGAAATCCAAAATTGGAATGAACTTGCCACATCAAAGTATGATAATTTGGTTGGAAACATTATAGAATATAAAAATGATTTAACAATATATCAAGATAAGAATAATGAGAAGCATTTGATGATTTCAGCTGGTGCCCCAATTGTTGAAGCAAAAGTTGAAGACGTTATACAAATCGATTTAGAATTTGCTGATAAAACCAAGGATTATGATGTATGGTTTAAATGGAATGGATGGAAGAAAAATGATGCAATAGAAGTTGATGGGACAGTCGTAAATAGAAATATGATTACTAGCGACAAGCAAGGAACTACTCCTTATGCAAGTGGAACATATGGAAGTAAGTCTATTAAAGTGACAAATGGAGTTGGCACAGTATATGTAAAGGCAGAAGAAAGAGGTTATCTATTTATGAAATGGTCGTTTAGTGGTAATAGTGGTGCTGGTGGTGGTACTTGGATGCCACCCAAAACAGTTGCAGTCACATCTAACTAATGTAGTATTTTGATACAAGTGCTGTAAAAAATACTGTGTTTAATCACAGTATTTTTTATTGAAATCATGAAAATTTTAGACTTGAAAATAGTATATTTTTTGATGGAATATAACATAAAAATGTCCCTTCCCACCAGCCCACTAAAGATGGGGCAGAACATTAGAAATGATGGCTACATAGTTTTAACGAGCATAAAAAACAAGACCTCTAATACTGTATTTTCTTGAATTAAAAAGGAATTTAACTAATTATTTTACGCCACCATCTTTGAGTGGGTCGTATGTAACCCCCTATGGGTACCCCCTAACTTTTGCAAAATGTAGGTGGTTGGTACTGGGGAGTCGCGTTTGCATAATGACGAAGTAGCACGTAGGGGTGAGCATCGCGAGCCCGAACGTAGGTAGATGTTGTACTTGCGAACGTATTTTGTGAGCTTAGTACAACACTATGCCAGATTTCCGTGAAGATGCGAAGCATCTGAATGCTTTTCGGAAATCGGCTGGCGAGCACGCGCCCGAGCGTTTTTTTCGAGCGTAGCGAAGGACGTGCGATAAAGCACCCTTGGGGTGCGAGCCCGAGTAGTAGAGTAAGGGCGAGCATTGCGAGCCCGATTAGAATAGGCCGTAAGAAACACATTTATGAAAAAGAGCACAAGAATAGTAAAAAGAGCCTTGGCACTATTTTTAATTGTGCTTATGAGTATAGAGAGTTTTGGGGCGGTGGTGAGTGATAATGATGGAAGCGCCTTCATCACGAAAGCTGAGTTTGACAGTATGAAAAATGACTTCCAAAGTCAAATCGACCAATATAATACAAGCATTGATAGTAAGATAGATGGTGCTATAGCAGCTTATCTTGCAGGGATAAAAACAGCAAATAGCGTGCAATATTACTTAGTTTATAGTGGCGAAAATACTCATTTTATGAACGGAGTAATCGCTCCTACTTTTAGAGTTCCTGAAATGCACTATGTTATTCAAATAGGACATACGAATCTAGCTGAAAATTGTAGAAATGTAACTTGTGCAATGAGTTTAAATTATCCTGCTGACTGGGGAACCAGTGAAATAGCATTGAAACCTCTTATTAAACTTGTAGAGGACGAAGCAGTTAATTCAGAGGCCGATATTAGAAAAATATATTGGGATGGTTGCGCGTTGCGCTACCGTGAAATATTGAGTATTGGCCGAATAGAAGCAGCAAACAATTCTTTAGGTTACTATGATGAATACGTTGATCATCGTGTGTTAGCTAGTAATGTATTTGCATTTAATAATGTGGGGTATAAAAATGATATAAAATCAGCTCAATTAGTTGCCTCCTCACTAAATTGTCAATACAAAAAGGGTTCTTCCGGCTGGGTAAGTTATTTGCCGAAATCGTATCGGTGGACGGCTAATTCGAATTCTCTTGCTGCGGTTTTGGATACATATAACAATAAGACAAAAGACCATTTGCACATATGTAATTATGATAATAAGAGCTGGGAACTTTATAATGAACAATTCGTTAACACTTTATCACTAAGTAGTCAACAAACTATAACTGAGACGTCTCTTTATAATGTTGTTAATAGCACAAGTTATTTAAAAAATTGGGGTACTTGGTGTGGAACAGACAAAACAAATTTCGCTTATGGTACATTATCGATGACATTTACAACTGGTACTGCAAAAATACCATCTGTGGGAAAACTAGTTTCAAATTATAATTCTGATGCTATATATCAATTTAATAAAGATAAAAAATTTAATTTTCGAAATGAGTGGACTATTGGAAACCCTAATATTTTAGCCGGAATGCCATCCTTTGGTGCTGAAGCAGAAGACAAAGTTACTTGGGATGTTTATTTTCCAACTTTAAAATGTTATACAAGTGATACGAATTATGAAACAAATCCTTCAAATGTAGAAGTTCGTATATATGTAGCTACCACTCCTTTTACTGATGGTATAAATATTGATACAACAAAGGGCAAGAAAATAAAATTTAAGGTTGGGAATATTGAGCAAGAGTATATTGATACAAAAGACCGAAAGGCAAGACTAACTTGGATAATGGATGAAAGCTCTTTTATATATATAAAGTGTATCCCAGTATGGGGAGGTACTAGTTATATTGATAAAGATTGGGATATAGAAATGGATTTGAATGGTGATTACTCAATAGTACATTTAGACGAATCAAGATAATTAAAAGGCACAGCGAGCAGCCAAAGAGATTAGTAATGAAAGTGAGAATAAAGGTTTTACTGGAACTATTATAAGTAGCATAGAGTTAGTATTAGATTAATATAAAAAAATAAGAGTTTCACAACTCTTATTTTTTTAGTGAATCTATATTGATTTTGTAAATATTTTTAGAGTCATCAATTTTATTCAGGAAATCAATCATATATATAGGGTAGTATTGTATTCCATTTCCGCTATAAATGTCCTATCCCACAAATCCACTAAAGATGGAGCAGAACATTAGAAATGATGGCTACTAGTTTTAATGAGCATAAAAAACAAGCCTTCTAATGCAATATTTTTTTTGAATGAAAAAGGTACTTAACTATTTATTTTACGCCACCAGCTTTGAGTGGGTCGTATGTAACCCTCTATGCACACCCCCTAACTTTCATAACTTGTAGGTGGTTGGTACTGGGGAGGTGGCGAGCACGCGCCCGAGCGTTTTTTCCGAGCGTAGCGAAGGAAGTGCGACAAAGCACCCTTGGGGTGCGAGCCCTAACTAAATAGGTCGTAAGATATACATTTATGAGAAAGAGCACAAGAATAGTTAAGAAATTGTTGGCACTATTTTTAGTTGTGCTTATGAGTATAGAGAGTTTAGGGGCGGTGGTGAGTGATAATGACGGAAGTGCTTTTATAACAAAGGCAGAGTTTGACAGTATGAAAAACGACTTCCAAAGTCAAATTGACAAATACAACACTTCGATAGATAGTAAGATTGATGGAGCTATTGCCGCATATTTGTCTGGTATTATGGTTGCTAAAGTTAGTACTGAAAATGTTATTTTTAAAGACTGGAAATCAGTATCATCTGTTAATTATGTTTTTGAAAATATTTATCAGCCATTAGATTTATCGTGTATTTGGGAAAATAAGAAATGGATATCTTCGTGGGCTGGTAGCAATGATACTTATAGGAGCTGCTTTTGGCATTATGCTTTTATAAGGCTCGGGCGAGGCACATCAACAAAACAGCAGATAAATGTAGTTGATGCTGGCACTGAAGGTAATGCTATTACTAAAGCTTACGTGAAATGGGTAGGCAGAGCCTTAGATTATCAAGATAGTATGAAAGTTACTCTTGGTAACCAGACGATTGGAAAATATGGTAACAACAGTGGAGAATGGATCTATACTTATAATACTATGTTTATGTGTTACATCGGGAGAGTTAGTTGCCCAGGATTTGTGGCAAATCTAGATGACGCCACTGACACTATATGGACACCATCTGTGTATTCTACTTGTGCAAATCCAAATCAATATTGTGTAACACCAACGACATTGTCAGAATCACTTTCCACTGATATCGTGCTTGGAGAGGATTCATCTAATAATACCCTTGAATTTAATCATATTATTCATTATGGGCAATTCACATCAATTATTTGTGCTGATAATGACTGGAAAAACACTCTAAATGCATCGGGACAGTTGAAAGCAACTAATTTTAATCTGAAAGAATCAAAAGGTCAGTGGGCCGCCTTAAATGGTCAGACTGGTAGGAACTGGTGTGAAATAAGAGACGCTAAAAATATTGGCACGTCCTATATCGGAGCTTATGGTAGTAATACTTTAGATCAGAATATACCGACGATCGGGCTGCTTAATAAAAGTTTTGAAAGTGATGAAATATATCAATTTGATGAAAAAGTGAATGTATCAATAGGAACTGGGAATGTTGAGTTAAGTCCATTATCACTGTCTCAGGGATTTTGTCTTCTTGGTGCTGAAAAAGATGCTAGAATAACTTGGAAACCTAGATTTACTAATTTATTCGATGATAGTAAAGCAGCAATAGATACAAAAATAAATATACAATTCTCAACTAAGCCTTTTTCTGGTACTACTACAAGTTCAGATGCAATAGTTAAGGTTTCATTGAATGGTTCAGCATTAACTGACATAGCGACAGTGGAAGCAAATAATGATTTGAACATTGAATGGACTATGCCACAGAGTGGTTTTATATATATCACATGGTGGCCAGAGGACTCAACTATAAAATCTGCAAATTGGTCAATAGATTTAGATCTTGCTAATTGTAATACATATAAAAAAGAATTAGACTTGTAGTAAATGGTAAATGTTATAAGAAATCTAAGTAATTTTTCGTAAAGTATAAAAAAACTATGGAATCAAGTGTTGAAAAATGTAACACTTGATTTTTTTGTTATTTTTCGTAGTAGTTTTACCATCACATTTTATTGAAATGCAATAAGCATATTTTATCAAGCAATCATTCCTTTATGCCCCCTATCTTTTGTAACTTGTAGATAGTTGGCTCTATAATTGTATCTAAAATCGACTTAAATTAGGTTTAAAGTAACAGTTATGGTTGAAAAATATCCCATCTTTTATTATAATATAGTTGGTGTAGTACTATTTTAAGCAACAGTATTCAAAAGGAGAAAAATATGGCAAAAACAGTATCAAAAGAGCCAGTAAGTCGTGTGACAGGAAATAAGGAGGAAAAGTTAAAAACTCTTGATTCTGCTCTCACGCAAATTGAAAAGAAATTTGGCAAAGGTTCAGTTATGAAACTTGGCGAATCACTCGTTGACTTGAATGTAGAAGCTATTCCGACAGGTTCTATATCACTTGACATTGCTCTTGGGATAGGTGGTATACCAAGAGGAAGAGTGGTTGAAGTTTATGGTCCAGAATCATCTGGTAAGACAACTGTCACTCTTCATATGGTGGCAGAAGTTCAAAAAAGAGGAGGCATAGCAGCATTTATAGATGCTGAACATGCTCTCGATCCAGTTTATGCGAAAAATATAGGAGTTGATATAGACCATCTCTATATTTCTCAACCTGATTCAGGTGAACAAGCACTTGAAATATGTGAGACAATGGTTAGATCAGGTGCGATTGATTTGGTAGTAGTTGATTCAGTTGCAGCATTAGTTCCTCAAGCAGAGATAGATGGTGACATGGGTGATTCAGTGATGGGTATGCAAGCAAGACTTATGTCACAGGCATTAAGGAAGCTTACAGCAGTTATATCAAAATCAAATTGTACAGTTGTATTCATTAACCAACTCCGTGAAAAGATTGGAGTAATGTTTGGAAATCCAGAGACAACAACTGGTGGAAGAGCTCTTAAGTTTTATTCATCAGTTAGACTTGAAGTGAGAAGAGTAGAGTCATTAAAATCTGGTGGTGAGATAGTTGGAAATCATGTTAGAGTCAAAGTAGTGAAGAATAAAGTTGCTCCACCATTTAAGGAAGCGGAGTTTGACATAATGTTTGGTGAAGGCATTTCAAGAGTTGGAGATGTACTTGACACTGCTATTAATTATGAGATTATAGATAAAGCAGGAGCATGGATTACATACAATAAAGAGAAGATAGGTCAAGGAAGAGAAAATGCAAAGCAATTCCTTAAAGATAATCCAAAACTATTTGAAGAGATAGAAGGAAAGGTAAGAGAAGCATTCAAAAAAGATATGGAAGAAAAGAATGCAACTTATACTAAAAATACTCCTGAAGTTCCTGACGAGGATGAAGAAGATTTTGACGAGGACGAAGAATAATTATTATGTAGAGGCGGAAACTTCCGTCTCTATTTTGTATTTAGCGAAGCATTAAAAAGTGAGCACTTAAAATCTGGAGGCATTGATGGGATATAATCTTGATGTAAAAAAAATGAGTAAAGAAGATTGGAGTCTTGCTAATTGCAAAGAACGAGCAATCTATATCATAACAAATTACAGCAAAACTGAAAAACAACTTCGAGATAAATTAAAAAAAGGAAATAAATATACTGATGAGATAATTGATGAAACTATAAAGTTCTTAAAAAAGCATAATTTTATAAATGACGTAGAGTATGCAAAAAGATTTGTCGAACTTCATAAAAATACATACTCAATAAAAGTGTTGAAGCAAAAGCTTTATCAAAAAGGCATAAGTAAAAAGATAAGTGATGACTTATTTGAAAGTGAAGAGATTGTATTTGATGAAGAGAGCATCATAAGGAAACTTCTGCTGAAAAAGTGTCCTGATTATTTTGAGAGAGAAAGGGATATGGATCCAAAGGAAAAACAAAAGTTGCTTTCATACCTATTTCGAAAAGGATTTAGCTATGATAAGGTGGCGGATATAATGAAAAGCAATTCATAACATAAATGATATAAATATGAGCAAATATATTACTTATTTTTATCTATGAAATATTATATAATAAAGCAATAAGTATTTGATTAAAAATATTTTATCTATGTGAATCATTTTCTTACATGGCAAATCAAAAAAAATAATTGGAGGATAACATGAAAAAAATTGTTATTGCACTCGGTGGTAATGCACTTGGAGATACTGCTATTGAGCAGTTACAACTTGTAGAGGAGACAGCAAAGCCTATTGTTGATCTCATTGAAGATGGAAATCAAGTTATCATTGCACATGGTAATGGACCACAGGTTGGTATGATTAATCTCGGTATGAACTTTGCATACGAGCAGGGTAAAGTTAAAGGCGAGATGCCATTTCCAGAGTGTGGAGCTATGAGCCAAGGATATATTGGATATCACCTTCAAAATGCTATTGGAAATGAACTTAAGAAAAGAGGGATAAAAAAAGATGTTGCCTGTGTAATTACTCAAGTTGTTGTTGATGAAAATGATGAGGCATTTAAGAAGCCAACTAAACCAGTCGGTGCATTTTATGATAAAGAGACAGCGGACAAGATGGCGAGTGAAAAGGGTTGGACATTTGTAGAAGATGCAGGTCGTGGATATAGAAGAGTTGTAGCAAGTCCAAAACCTATTGATGTTGCAGAAAAAAATGTAGTAAATGATTTGGTAAATGCTGGACACATAGTTATAACGGTTGGTGGTGGTGGGATACCAGTTGTAGATAAATCTGGAAAACTTGTAGGAGTACCAGCAGTTATAGATAAAGATTTTGCATCAGCAAAACTTGCAGAGATAGTAAAAGCGGATTCGTTATTTATACTTACTGCAGTTGAGAGAGTATGTATAAATTATGGAAAGCCAGATCAAAAAGAACTTGAGATGATGACTCTTGCTGATTGCGATAAATATATTGCCGAGAAACAATTTGCACCAGGTTCTATGCTCCCAAAAGTCATCGCGTGTATGAACTTCGCACGAACTGGTGGAGAAGCAATTATAGCTGACCTTAAAAATGCAAAACTTGCACTTAAAGGACAGAGTGGGACAAAGATAGTTAAATAAATATATAGAAAAAACCCTCACTACTTGAGGGTTTTTTATAAATGAAATATTTTAGTGTAGAACAATTTAATAAAACGAATCTTGTAAAGACATTGATGGTACCAAAAGATCAAGCAAGATGGAGAATATACTCTCATAATGTAGAGGTTTCTATGGAAGACTTAAGATATTATGATGAACTTGGAAAGAGTTTTAGCATAACTCCATCAGATATGATAAGAGTTCCACAAGGGCACAGTGTCAATGTTTTAGTTGCTAAAAAATCGGATGCTGGGTCTGGTGTTGTTCACATGGAAATTGATGGAAGTTGTGACGGCATAGTTACTAATGAAAAAGAAATTATGCTTTTAACTATAGAAGCAGATTGTGTGCCAGTATATATTCTTGACCCAGTGAATAAAGCGATAGGTATGGTTCATAGTGGTTGGAGGGGGACTGTTAATAAGATAACAGAAAAGGCACTGGAACTTATGAGAGAAAATTATGGTTCTAAAAAAGAAGATGTGATGATACATCTTGGACCATCTATCTGCGGAAAATGTTATGAAGTGGGGATGGATTTGATACCAGAGTTTAAGAAGATACTTGAATGTGATGAAATAAATAAAGTCTTTATTCCAATAATTGATAAGCCTGAAAAATATCTACTTGATGTAGCAGAGAGTCTAAAGATTTCTCTTCTCAAATATGGCATAAGAGAAGAAAACATATCAAAATCAGAATACTGTACTTATCATAGCAATGTATTTGATTCTTGGAGACTAAGCGGTGATAAAACAAAACAGATGCTTACAGGTATAATGTTAGTATAGACTTTATGATGACACTTAATAGATAGTTTATTTTATAAACTAACTACAACTTCGCAACTAACTTACAAATCTTATTACCTTTTTTGCTAAACTTTTCTTCGTATTCAGTCATGATGTTGCCTTCATTCAATTTACTATCATTATGAAGGTCATATGTAAACTCAAGCAATTTAAAACTTGAGTTTTTTATTTGCTCAAGTGAGAAATTGAAAAGGTCTAAATTGTCGGTTTTAAACTCTAATAATGAATCGGGTTTTAATATTTGCTCATATTGAGATAGAAACTTCGTATGAGTTAATCTCCTAACTTCGTGTCTTTTTTTAGGCCAGGGGTCAGAAAAATTGAGATATATTTTGTCAACACTATTTTTTTTGAAGATAGTATCTAAAGTTTCTATGTTAGTACAAATAAATCTTAAGTTCGTAAGTGTCATAGCAAGTTTATCATCTGGCAAATTATATTTCTTGTTCAAGTCAGAGATTGCCTTTAATACAATTGTGGCAGACTTTTCTATCCCAATATAGTTTATATTTGGATTTAGTTTTGAAAGTGCTGTTATAAACTTGCCCTTTCCCATCCCAAGTTCCAAGTGAAGGGGATTAGAAGGATTTGGGAAAATACTTTCTATATCCAATTTGGCATTTTTTATATCACTTTGTGAGGCTTTTTCAATATTTATGCAGAGAGGAGTATTTAATATATCCACTTCAGCATTTTTTTTATGTCTTAATCTCATAATGTATCGATTTGTTCCACATATGTTTTTTTGAAGAGCATGAGAGTTATTATAAATGCTATCGCTTCTGAAAGGATAAAGCAGAACCATACACCTTTAAGCCCAAAGAAATTTGAGAGAATGTATGCAGTAGGTAGTAGTATGATTATCTGCCTTATCAGTGATATGATAAGAGTATAGATTTCTTTTTTAGTGGCTTGCATAACAGACCCCAAAATTATATTGAAACTTACAAGTGGAAAATGAAGTGCTATTACTCTAAAAGCATATATACCTGTATCCATCATTGTGTCATTTGCATTAAACAAATATAATATTTTATCTGTAAATGCAAATAAGATAATTGCACCAGCAACCATCATATTAAATCCAGCAATTAGTGCAGATTTGATAACTCTATTTATTCTATCTTTTCTGTGTGCACCAAAGTTATATGAAACTATTGGAACCATACCATTGTTAAGACCTATCACTGGCATAAATATAAAACTTTGAAGTTTGTAATAGACACCAAGAACTGCCACAGCAGATTGATACTTGATTAAGATTGCATTTAAGCCCATCACCATGAAAGAACCGATTGACTGCATAATGATAGAAGGAAGTCCAACTCTGTAAATATTTTTTATAATATCAAGATTGATACCAGCTAAATTGAATTTCCAATACGAACCAAATATAGGGTCATTTTTATCTCGTACTTTTAAAAATATAAATCTAAAGCTTAAGTCTTTATTTATAATTTTATTTAAGATGAATCCGACAAACATTCCGAGTATCTGACCGATTACAGTTGCTATAGCAGCACCACTAGTTCCCATAGCAGGGATGCCATAGTATCCGAAGATAAAAATAGGGTCTAGAATTATATTTGTTATAGCACCTGTAAGTTGTGTTATCATTGAGCCAACAGTCTTGCCTGTTGCCTGCATCATTTTTTCAAAAGTAGTTTGTATAAAAAAACCGAATGAAATAATAGTAATTATAGTGAGATAATTTATTCCTTCTTGCCTTATGTTTTCATCGCTTGTCATAGCATTGAAGAAAGGTTCTGTAAATAAAAATCCAAGTATGGCAAATATTATGGAATAAATTATAGCAAGAAATAGTCCGTGACTTGCAAAGTCATTTGCTCTATTAAAGTTTTTTTCGCCGAGTGACCTTGATATGAGAGCAACCATACCTATGTTTGTGCCTATATTTAGAGCGACCATAAGAAATTGCACAGGGTAAGCAAGTGAAAGTGCGGACAGTGCATCTTCTGAAACTCTTGAAATGAATATGCTATCAACTACATTATAAAGTGCTAGCATAAACATAGAGATGACCATAGGGACTGACATTTTAAATAAAAGTTGACCTATAGGCAATCGTCCGAGTTCGTGATCTACAGGGTCATCAACTAATTTTCCTTTATAATCAAATGTTTTTGACATAATTCTCCTCCTTGCGGGCTCGCAGTGCTCACCCCTACGACAGGGCTTACAGTGCTCACCCCTACGACAGGGCTCGCAGTGCTCACCCCTACGACAGGGCTTACAGTGCTCACCCCTACGACAGGGCTCGCAGTGCTCACCCCTACGACACGACTCGCAGAGTTTTATTATATTGAAATATTGGTCATATTGCAAGCAATAAATACATTTTAAAAATATGTATGAATTGAAATAATTTAATGCTAATATATGAATTAAAATAATTTTTCAAAATCAAAATAATCTACAACTGCAAAAATTAGCACTCACTACTTGACAGTGCTAACAATTTGTGATAGTATTATTAGTGACGAAAGGAGGAAAGTCCTATGAATATAGAAAAGTTTACAAAAAAATCTATGGAAGCTATACAGAATGTTGAGAAGATTGCTATGAATAATGGCAATGCAGAGTTCAAACAGATTCATTTGCTTAAATCACTTATTGATATAGAAGAAAGTCTAATTAAAAACTTACTTGATAAGATGGGAGTGAATATAGCTGCTTTAATAAAAACTATTGATGCAGAAGTGGATAAATTGCCAAAGGCGCAGGGCAATATACAATATCATTATTCAAATGAATTAAACCAAGTAATGATAAATGCGGAAGACTTTGCTAAAAGTATGAAAGACCAGTATGTATCAGTAGAACATTTATTTCTTTGCATGATAAATTATGCTGACCAAACTATAAAAAAGATTTTTAATGAGTATAAGATTACAAGAGAAGATTTCTTGAAAGCACTTTCGGAGGTTCGTGGAAATCAATCAGTGACATCAGATAATCCTGAAGCAACTTATGATGTATTAAATAAATATGGTTACGACTTGGTTGAAAGAGCGAGAGAAAGGAAACTTGATCCAGTCATTGGAAGAGATGCAGAGATAAGAAATGCGATAATGATACTTTCAAGAAAGACAAAAAATAATCCGGTGCTTATAGGTGAGCCAGGTGTTGGTAAGACAGCCGTTGTAGAGGGATTAGCAGAGAGAATAGTGCGTGGTGATGTGCCTACTCAACTTAAAAACAAAAAACTATTTTCACTTGATATGTCATCGCTTGTGGCAGGAGCTAAATACAGAGGAGAGTTTGAAGAAAGACTTAAATCAGTTCTCTCTGAAGTAAAAAAATCTGATGGTCAAATTATTTTATTTATAGATGAACTTCACACTATAGTTGGTGCAGGTGGCAGTGAAGGTGCTATTGATGCTGGGAATATCTTGAAGCCTATGCTCGCAAGAGGAGAACTTCATTGTATAGGTGCTACAACACTTGATGAATACAGAAAATATCTTGAGAAAGATAAGGCTCTTGAAAGAAGGTTCCAACCTATACAGATAAATGAACCAAGTGTGGAAGATACTATATCTATACTTCGTGGTATAAAAGAAAGATATGAGACATTTCACGGCGTTAAGATAACAGATGGAGCACTCGTTGCAGCGGCTGAACTTTCGCATAGATATATAAGTGATAGATTTTTACCTGATAAGGCTATAGATTTGGTTGATGAATCTTGTGCTATGATAAAGACTGAACTTGATTCTATGCCACAAGACCTTGATGAAATGCGTAGAAAGATTATGCAACTTGAGATAGAAGAACTTGCACTTAAGAAGGAAGAAGATAAGGCATCAAAGGATAGACTTACTGAACTTCAAAAGGATCTTTCTGAACTTAGGGATAAATATAATGTCAAAGTTAGCAAATGGAAAAATGAGAAAGAGTCAGTCGACAGTGTAAAAGTCATAAAAGAAAAACTTGAAGAGATAAACAAAAAAATTGAGAAGGCAGAAAATGAAGCCAATCTTGAACTCGCTTCAAAACTTAAGTACCAAGACAAACCACAACTTGAAAAAGAAATAGAGCAGAAAGAAAATGCTATAAAGGAAAAAGAATTGACATTAGTCCATAATAAAGTTACTGAAGATGAGATAGCGAAAGTCATAAGTAAATGGACAGGTATACCTGTAACTAAACTTACAAGCACAGAAAAAGAAAAGACATTACATCTTTCAGAAGATTTGCACAAACGTGTTATTGGACAGGATAAAGCCATTGAGAAAGTTGCCAATTGTATTTTGAGAAGTAAGGCGGGGATAAAGGATCCTAAAAAACCTATTGGGTCATTCTTATTCCTTGGACCTACTGGAGTAGGAAAAACTGAACTTGCAAAAACTCTTGCATATAATTTATTTGATGATGAAAATATGGTTATAAGAATTGATATGTCGGAGTATATGGAGAAACATACTGTCGCAAGACTTATAGGTGCACCTCCAGGATACGTTGGATATGATGAAGGCGGACAACTTACTGAAAAGGTAAGAAGGAAACCATATTCAGTTATACTATTTGATGAAATTGAAAAAGCTCATCCAGATGTATATAATGTCCTTCTTCAGATACTTGATGATGGAAGAATTACTGACTCAAAGGGTGTGACTGTAGATTTTAAAAATACTATCATAATACTTACTTCAAATATAGGTTCGCAGTTACTTCTTGAAGGAGTAGATAATCCAGTAGGATTTTCAACTGGAAGTGAACAAAAAACCAAGATAAGTGATGATGAAGACTTAAATCTTAAAATTGGTGGCAGAAGTAAAAACTCGGAGTATTCTCTTATAGAACAAAAAGTTTTAGACGAGTTAAAAGAACATTTTAGACCAGAGTTTTTAAATAGACTTGATGAGATTATAATGTTTAGACCACTTTCTGAAGAGAATATATCAAAGATTACAGATTTAATTATAGGTGATTTGAATAAGAGACTTACGGACAAGAGAATAAGTATAAAACTTACTGATGAAGCAAAAAAGTATGTAATCGAAAATGGTTATGACCCATCATTTGGCGCAAGACCACTTAAGAGATTCATTCAGGCATCAGTAGAAAATATTGTAGCAAGAGCAGTATTAGAAGGAAAAGCAAAAGAAGGCGAAGAAGTACTTATAGATGTGAAGAATGATGAGTTATTCATAGCATAATAGTTAGCTCCCGTTAGCTAAAAAATGTTGTCGGAAAAGAATAAATATTGTATAGTAACAAAATAAGGAGATAATTATTATGGAATTGAATAGTATACAAAAAAAAGAATACGATTGGTTTTAGACAATTATGACATGCTGTTTAACAAGTAATATGAAAGGGACGGACTTCATTATTCTCAATTTTTTTCCTAGTTATTCTATTCTGCTAATTCACTAAGTTTCTTTTTATATAGATAATTATGAATCACCTCGTTAAGACCTTTCCATACTGGATAGGTCTTGCAGGTGTTTCTTTTATTGCATAGACTTTTTTCATCTGATATACAAGATAGGGTGAAAAGTGGACCTTCGGCAGCATCAAGTATTTCACCTATTGAATATTTTGAAACAGGCTTACTTAGTTTATAGCCACCATTCTTACCACTTGTGCCGACTAAAAGGTCGTTGTCAACAAGTTTTTTGACTATTGCTTCCAGGTATTTTTTAGAGATGCCTTGCCTTTTAGCAATATCCTTTAATGGAATATAATCATTGCTATTTTGTTCGGCTAGGTCTATCATGGTTTTTAATGCATTTCTGCCCTTTGTTGAAATCATATATACTCCTAAATTTTTAATTACCTATTGACTTAGTAGGTAAATAATAGTATACTATGAGTGCTTGAAAAAGTAAATACTTTTAGGAGAAAAAATATGGGCAAATTAATTTACATGGACAATGCAGCTACTACATTTGTAGATAAGAGAGTTCTTGATGCGATGATTCCATATCTAAGTGACAAATGTTTCAATCCAAGTAGCATTTACGATGGTGCTCAGGATGTGCATGAGGCACTTGATAATGCAAGGGAAACTATAGCAAAATCTCTAAATGCAAGTCCAAGAGAAATATATTTTACCTCATGTGGCACAGAATCAGATAACTGGGCTATAAAAGGTGTGGCTCATGCAAATGCAGATAAAGGAAAACATTTAATCACATCAAAGATTGAACACCATGCTGTCTTACATACTATGAAAGCACTTGAAAGAGAAGGCTTTGAAGTTACATATCTTGATGTAGACTCAAATGGTTTTGTAAGTCTTTCTGAACTTGAGAAAGCAATAAGACCAGACACGATTTTGGTTTCTATAATGTATGCAAATAATGAAATAGGAACTATAGAGCCTATAAAAGAAATTGGTGAAATCTGTCGTAAGAAAGGTGTCTACTTCCATGTTGATGCTGTGCAAGCCTATGCACATGTACCTATAGATGTAGTTGCAGAGAATATTGATATGCTTTCGGTTTCAGGACATAAGTTTAATGCTATGAAGGGCACAGGATTTTTATACATTAAAAAAGGTGTGAAGATTAATACTTTTATGGATGGTGGTGCTCAAGAGAGAAATAAAAGAGCAGGAACTGAAAATGTGGCAGGTATTGTCGGAATGGCAAAGGCTTCTGAAATTGCATTTGCAGAAATGGATAAAAGGATAAAGCATGAGATAGAAATAAGAGATTACATGATAGATAGGATACTAAAAGAAATACCTTATTCAAAACTTAATGGCGATAGAAATAAGAGACTTCCGAATAATTTGAATATCGGATTTGAGTTTATAGAAGGTGAATCAATGTTACTTGCATTAAATGATTTGGGTGTGTATGCATCATCTGGCTCTGCTTGTACATCAGGTTCACTTGACCCATCACATGTACTTCTTGCTATTGGACTTCCGCACGAGAAGGCTCATGGGTCACTTAGACTTAGTATAAGTCATGAGACTACAATGGATGATGCAAAATTTGTCTGCGATAACTTACCAAAAATAGTAGAGAGGCTTCGTTCTATGTCGCCATTGTACGAAGACTTCGTAAAGAATAAATAAGGGCTTGTAAAACTCGCCCGTACAATAGGGCATAAATTAGCCCGTACAACCGTAGGCGCGAGTTGCACGAGCGCAAAAGGAGATAATTATGGCATATAGTGAAAAAGTAAAAGATCATTATAAGAATCCGAGAAATGTCGGAGAGATAGAAAATGCTTCTGGAGTTGGGACAGTTGGCAATGCAAAATGTGGAGATATAATGAGAATGTATCTCGATATAGATGAGAATACAGGAATTATAAAAGACTGCAAGTTTAAGACATTTGGTTGTGGTGCAGCAGTTGCTACAAGTAGTATGGCAACAGAACTAGTTAAAGGAAAGACAATAGAAGAAGCTCTTAAAGTGACAAATAAAGCTGTTATGGAAGCACTTGATGGACTTCCACCAGTAAAAGTTCACTGCTCACTTTTAGCAGAACAAGCAATCCATTCGGCTCTTTGGAATTATGCAGAAAAGAAAGGCATAAAGATTGAAGGACTTGAGAAACCTGTAAATGATGTATCGGAATTAGATGATGATGACGATGAATTCTAAATGTAAAACTTTATATTAGATAAAGATTAATGGACCTAAATCGGGTCCATTTTAATTTGCTATTTAGTACTTATCTAATCGTTACTTGATATAAAAGTATTTATGTGATACAATATCGTATATCTCACGTGAGAATAACGCTCCATATTTATTCGGGAGGTAAAAAAATGAAAGTTATTGATGTAGAAAAAGCAGTGGGAACAGTACTTTGTCATGATGTGACACAGATTATACCAGGGCAATATAAAGGTGCAAAGTTCAAAAAAGGGCATGTGATTAAAGAAGAAGATATCCCTATACTTCTTTCTATGGGAAAGAAACATCTTTATGTGTATGAGATTGGTACTAATATGCTACATGAGAATGACGCATCAAAGATGCTTCGCGATATGTGCATAAATGAATATATGACAGAAAGTGAGGTGAGAGAGGGAAAGATCGAACTTACAAGCAAGATTAGGGGTTTCTTAAAAGTAGATAAAGAAAGACTTAAAAAAGTAAATCTGCAAGATGAACTTGTGATTGCAACCATAAAAGATGGTGATGTCGATGTAGGCACTAAAATAGCAGGTATGAGAGTAATACCACTTGTCATAGAGAAAGAAAAACTTGATAATGCAAAAAAAATTGTAGGAAGCGAACCACTCCTTAAAATATATCCGTATAAAATAAAAAACTTCGGAATGATTGTGACAGGTTCGGAAGTTTATAATAAGATAATAGATGACAAGTTTTCAAAAGTAGTAGAGAATAAACTTTTGAAATATGGAGTGACACTTGTAAAAAAGATTTATTGTGATGATGATAAAAAGATGATAGTTGATGCTATAGAAGATTTACGAAATGAAAAAGTTGATATGATAATATGTACAGGTGGTATGTCTGTAGATCCTGATGATATGACACCAGGTGCGATTATAGAGAGTAAAGCTAAAGTAGTAACTTATGGTGCACCATTTTTGCCAGGTGCTATGGTTATGCTCTCATACTTTGATGATGATACTCCGATTTTGGGACTTCCAGGATGTGTTATGTATGCAGCAACGACTGTCTTTGATGTGCTACTTCCAAAGATTTTAGCAAAAGTTAAATGGACAAGAGAAGAAATAGTAGAGCTTGGCTATGGTGGATTTTGTAGGCAGTGTCCTATTTGCCATTTCCCAATATGTCCATTTGGAAATTAATATTTAGTTTAAAGGAGAAGTTTTATGAAGAAGTTTTTAAGGGTAATATTTTCTACTACAATTATTTTATCATTAGTTTCTTGCACGAATTCTAAAAGTCTTGAGACTATGCAAAAAAAAGATACGGAGATAATAGTATTTGCAGCTGCATCTATGACTGAAACAATGAGTACTATTAAAGATTTATATGAAAAAGAAAACCCCAATGTCAAAATCATATGCAATTTTGACTCATCTGGGACTTTGCTTCGGCAGATTTTAGCAGGAGCAGATTGCGATATATTCATATCGGCAGCATCAAAGCAGATGAACCAACTGGATATACGTTGCGATGAAAAAGACAATAAAGACAGAAATGATTTTTTGATGGAAGGGACAAGAATTAATTTACTAGAGAATAAAGTTGCTCTTGCAGTCCCTGATGGCAATCCCAAAGATATTAACTCATTTTCTGATTTGATTACAGATAAAGTTTCACTTCTTGCTGTTGGAAATGCTGATGTGCCAGTAGGTGCATATACAATTGAAATACTTGAGTTTCTTGGCAAAACTATTAGCGAATTTGAAAAAGAAGGGAAAATAACATATGGTTCAAATGTGAAAGAAGTGACAACTCAAGTAAAAGAAGGTCTTGTCGATGCAGGTATAATTTATGCGACTGACGCTGTATCGGCAAACCTACAAGTTGTAGATCTTGCTACAAGTGATATGTGTAAGCAAGTTATATATCCAGTCGCATTATTAAAGGCTACAAAAAATGAGATGGAAGCAAAAAAGTTTTTAGACTATTTAACTGGTGATGATGCTATGGAGGTATTTACTTCGGTAGGATTTAGTAAAGCAAATTAATATGAGTTTTTATCCCTTATATAATTCATTAAGAATAGCAATGATAGCAACAGTCATAATTTTCTTTTTAGGGATTATGGCTGCTTATTATGTTGCAAGACTTCCTAGACTCATTAAAGGATTACTTGATGTTTTGTTGACTTTGCCATTAGTTTTACCTCCTACTGTTGTTGGATATTTGCTATTATTAATTCTTGGTCCTAAAAGACCTCTTGGAATACTTATCTATGAATTATTTGGCACAAAACTTGTTATGACTTGGTGGGCTTCAATACTTGCTTCGGTGGTTGTAGCATTTCCACTTATGTATAGGACTGCAAGAGGTTCATTTGAGTCATTTGATGAGACACTTGCCTATGCAGGAAAGACACTTGGATTTAGTAATTCATATATTTTTTGGGAAATAAGAATGCCATATTGTGCTAAATCAATTATTGCAGGAGTAGTTTTATCATTTGCAAGAGCACTCGGAGAATATGGAGCGACATCAATGGTGTCAGGTTATACACCAGATAGGACTGCTACCATATCAACTACAGTTTATCAACTGTGGAGAATTAATGATGAGTATGGAGCAGGTATTTGGGTACTTATTAATATTTTTATATCTGCAGTTTTTTTATTAATATTAAACAGCATTGAAAAGAAAAGATAGTATAATGATTTGATATTAGAATATGTTGAAAGTATGTATAAAAAAGAAAATAGATAATTTTCTACTAGATATGGATTTTGAAGTAAATGGAAATATACTAGGTATGATAGGTGCTTCTGGTTCAGGGAAGTCACTTACATTAAAATGTATTGCAGGTATAGAAAAACCAGATGAGGGATATATAGAACTAAATGGAAAAACATTTTTTGATAGCAATAAAAATATTAATGTAAGACCACAAAATAGAAAGGTGGCGTATCTTTTTCAGAATTATGCACTATTTCCACAGATGACAGTAAAAAAGAATATACTTGTGTCAGTAAATAAAAAATATGAGGGCATAGAAAGAGAAAAAAAAGTTAGAGAAGTAATGTCGTTACTTCATATAGAAGAACTTGAAAAGAAATATCCATTTGAATTATCTGGTGGAGAACAGCAGAGAGTTGCACTTGCAAGAATAATAGTTAATGAACCAGACTTTCTACTACTTGATGAACCTTTTTCAGCCATAGATGCTTTTTTGAAGTGGAATCTTGCGAAGGAACTTAAAAATGTGCTGAAGCATATAGGTAAAGAAGTAATATTTGTTACCCATAATATTAATGAAGTATATTATTTATGTAATGATGTTTTGGTTCTCTCTTGTGGGAAGGTAGCAGAAAGAAGTAGCATAAAAGAACTGATTAATAATCCAAAAACTGAAATTGCCAAAAATATTGTGAAATATTCAGACTTTAGTCGTGAAGAACTAGATGAGTTTTAAAACAACTATTTCTCTTGTAATATTTCAAACTTATGATATAATTAGATTATTAAAGTATCTTATTTAGAAAAGTTATAATACTATTTGAGATGTCATAAATTGACGGGGAATCTAATTATGGATATAAAAAATATGATTTATTTTCTTGAGCATACTTTTCTTACAAATGTTGTGTCTATCTGCACTTTTTTGATAGATATGGCAGGAATCGTAGTTCTTATAACGACATCAACAAAATGTTTCATTAAGTGGTTAAAGAAAGAAAATAATGTAAAACTTGATTTAGCTCAAGGAATAGCACTTGCACTCACATTTAAAATGGGTGGTGAGGTATTAAGAACTGTTGTAGTTAGAAATTGGCAGGAGTTAGGAATACTCGGTGCCATAGTGATATTAAGAGCGGCTCTCACGATTATGCTTCGTAAAGAAATAATTAGCGAATCAAAAGAACTAAATGAGATTGCTTCAAATATAATGAAATAGAATTAAATAAAATACCCTGACACTAAAGATTATTCTGAAGTGAAAGATATGGTAGAAGATATTATTTTATTTGCCATATCCTTCGGGGAATGGCATTTTTAATATGAGTAGTAAAGAGAATAGTTTAAAAACTAATATTCTAGTGACACTTATGCTTGTAATTCTTCCAATTATGGTGTCTATCATTTGCATTGGTATGGGAAGAGTGCAGATACCTATTTCTGATATCATAAAATATTTTACTGGGGAAGAGATACCTGCAGAGTTTAGGATTACACTTTCAAATATAAGACTTCCGAGAATTGTTGCAAACTTAGTTGTAGGGGCTTCGCTACCACTTGCTGGACTTATATTTCAATCTTACTTTTCAAATCCACTCGCCACTCCAGATACTTTAGGTGTCGCAAGTGGCTCGAGCTTTGGAGCAGCACTAGGCATATTTTTTGGATTTAATATTTTTGGTATAGAACTTACTGCATTTGCATTTGGCATAATAACAGTGATACTTACTGGTATCACAGGAATGAAGAGAGATGAATCAAAACAAACTATTATACTTGCTGGAATAATTGTAGCATCTTTATTTCAGTCTCTTATATCATTAGTTAAGTTTGTGGCAGACACAGATACAGTTTTGCCATCAATAACTTTTTTCCTTATGGGTAGTTTTCAATCTATTGGTAAAGAGACATTATATGTCAGTATCCCAATAGTTGTGATTTGCATTTTGATTATATTTTTGCTTCGGTGGAGAATAAATCTTCTAACTGTTGATAATGATATAGCAAGAACTTTGGGAGTAAATATATCAGTGCTCCGTATGATAGTTATAATGTCAGCAACGATAATTACTGCAGTATCAATAGCAATGGCAGGTCAGGTCGGATGGGTAGGACTTATAATACCTCATTTTTGTAGAATGCTTGTGGGGGAAAATCACACAAGACTTGTGCCATTTACTATAAGTATAGGGATTTGTTTTATGGTTATAGTTGATACAGTTTCAAGGACACTATTTCCTGCAGAGATACCAATTTCAGTTTTAACTTCTATGATTGGCGCTCCATTTTTTATCTATATGATTAGGAGTAGAGAAGGAGTTAAACTATGATTTTGGAAATAAAGGATTTAAGTTTTTCATATAAGGACAATGCAATATTAGAAAATATTTCACTTAAACTAGAGAGCCCTTGTACCTGCTCAATACTTGGACCAAATGGCATAGGGAAAACGACTTTTATAAAATGTCTTTTGGGGCTACTTGCAAATGTAAAAGGTGACATTTTTATAGATGAAAAAGATGTAAAGAGAATTGATAGAAAAAAGTTCTATAATATGGTGGCTTATGTAAAGCAAGGTGGTAAAGAAAACTCAATCTATAGGGTAATTGATACAATACTTCTTGGACTTGCAAGTAGCATAAATCCACTTCTTAAACCAAAAGACACTGATATAATGAAAGCCTATGCGATAATGAAGGAGTTAAATATTTTTCATTTAAAGGATAAATACGTGTCGAGACTAAGTGGTGGCGAAGCACAGATGGTTTTTATAGCAAGGGCTCTTATAAAGAATCCAGAGATTTTAATTATGGATGAACCAGAATCAAATCTTGATTATAGAAATCAAATTCTGATACTTGATATTATAAAGACTCTTGAAGAAAAAGGTAAGTTAATTATTTTTAATACTCACTATCCTGACCATGCTTTAAGATATTCTAAAAAAACTTTAATGTTAAGTGCTGGTAAAAAATATTTATTCGGTGATACTAAAGATATAATTACTAAAGAAAATATAGAAGAGACATTTAAGATAAGAGCCATAGTAGGAGAATTAAAAGATGGCGATAAAGTTTATAAAGATATAATACCTTTAGCAATAACATAGGATGAAAGGATGCATATGAAAAAAATAGCGATTTATGGAAAGGGTGGTATAGGAAAATCAACCACAGTGTCTAATCTTTCAGCAACACTTGCAAGTTCTGGTAAAAAAGTAATGCAGATAGGATGTGATCCGAAGGCTGATTCAACTAGGCTTCTGACTAATGGCAAAAAAATTAAGACAGCACTTGATTTGATAAGAGATAAAAAAGATAATTTTGAATTAAAAGATATGGTTAGACTTGGCTTTAAGGATGTTGTCTGTGCAGAAGCAGGAGGACCTACACCAGGGCTTGGATGCGCTGGAAGAGGAATTATTTGTGCACTTGAAAAGCTTGAAGAAAAAGGTGCATATGTGAAATATAATCCTGACATTGTATTTTATGATGTTCTCGGAGATGTAGTTTGTGGTGGGTTCTCTATGCCGATGAGAAGTGGATATGCTGATAAAGTATTTGTGGTGACATCAGGAGAAAATATGTCATTATATGCTACAGCAAATATTTGTATGGCTATAGAAAACTTTAAGGGCAGAGGCTATGCAAAACTTGGTGGCATCATATTAAATAAGAAAAATGTAAAAGATGAAGAGAAGAAAGTTAAGGAACTTTGCAAAGATTTCAAGACAAAAATTGTAGGGGTTTTGCCATATGATGAGATAGTTCATAAGGCAGATGACCTTGATAAAACTGTGATAGAAGCATTCCCAGATAGTGATATGGCAAAAGCTTACCAGAAACTTGCAAAGGAGGTTTTAAATGCTTAAGGCATTGCATGAACAAAACCAAAGCGTAACTGTAGGAGTAAAACTTAAAGATGTAAATGCTGATGCACCATTTGACACAGGTCTTGAATATGGTTGTCCTGCAAGAGGTATGTGGAATATAGTGCATACTGGATTTTTAGTGCCAGAATGTCACGAGATTTTTGTCTGTGCATCAAATTGCCTTAGGGGTGTAGTGCTAACTGCTGCTGAAATGGGAACCATGGGTCAGTTTTCTACTATAACAATCAGAGAAAATAATGTACTTGATGGAAATATGGAAGAACTTTTGATTGAAGGGACAACTTCTATTATTAATAAACTTAAGAAAAAGCCAAAAGCTATACTTATATATACAAGTTGCATACATCATTTTATGGCGCTTGACCTTGAACTTTGTTATAAGACTTTAAGAAAAAGATTTCCAAGAATTAAGTTCACTGATTGCTATATGAACCCAATAATGAGAAAAAGTGGTATGACTCCTGATGAACTTATGAGAAGACAACTGTATTCTTTACTTGATACGGCATCAAAAAAAGATAATGGTATAAATATAATTGGCAATAATTTAACTACTGATGATAGTAGTGATTTGATAAGACTAATAAAGAAAAGCAAATACAAACTCCGCGATATAACTTACTGCAAAACTTTTGCTGAATATGAAGAAATGAGTAAAAGTAAATACAACATTGCATATTTAGGGACTGCAAAAAAAGGCTTATATGATATAAGTAAGAAACTTATACAAGAGCCAATATTTTTACCGATTAGTTATGATGCTGAAATTATAATGGATAATCTAAAAAGATTAGCGAATATCTTAAATGTTGATATAAGTAACTTTGATTTTAAGACTAGTGAAGCAATGAGCAAACTTAAAGAAGCAAAAGAGATTATAGGAGATACTGCGATAGCAATTGATTATACTTTTACTCCAGCAACCTTAAGTCTAGCAAGACTATTACTTGATAATGGATTTAATGTAAAAAAAATATATATAGATACTATAAGTGAGAAAGAAATACTTGAAGACCTTAAAGAGAGATATGGAAATAGGGAAATAGTTTTTTATCCTACTGTCAATGTCATGATGCGAGTAAATGATAGAAGGCAGAAAGAGAAATATTTTGCACTTGGACAAAAGTCAGCATACTTCACTGATACAAGATATTTTGTAAATGAGGTAGAAGGTGGGGGACATTATGGTTTTGATGGGATTAAAAAACTTGCTGAAAACATGATAGATGCGTATAAAAATGAAAAAGATACTGCTCTACTAATTCAAGAGAAAGGACTGGGGTGTAACTGTTTATTATGAAGCAAATACAGACATTTACAAGTACATATACAGCAGATGTATCTGGAGTACCATCGGCACTCTATGAACTTGGGGGCATGAGTATAATGCATGATGCATCAGGTTGCAACTCAACTTACAATACTCATGATGAGCCAAGATGGTATGATAGTAAAAGTTTGGTTTTTATTACTGGCTTATCTGAAATGGAAGCAATCATGGGTGATGACCAGAAATTAGTTGATGACATTGTGAAAGTTGCTAAAAAATTAAAACCAAGATTTATTGCAATAGCAGGAACTCCTATACCAATGATTACTGGTTGCGATATAGAGGCAAATGCAAAAGTAATAGAACTTGCGACAGGGATTCCAACATTTGGCATAAATACAAATGGTATGCACTCATATGTTGAGGGTGCTTCAGAAGCATTACTTCACTTTGCGAAAGCATTTGTGAAAAAAAATGTTAGTAAGGTTAAAAACTCTATAAATATTCTTGGCGCAACACCGATAGATTTTTCTATAAATGGACAGATAGAATACCTGACATCATTTTTAGAAAATAATGGAGTAAAAGTTATATCGAATTTTGCATTATCTTGTGATGTGGATAAGATGATATTGGCAGGGTCGGCAAGTGTCAATTTAGTTGTATCATCTGTAGGAATAAAACTCGCAGAGTATTTTCAAAAAGAGTTTAATACACCTTATATAGTAGGTGTGCCATATGGCGACAGAATGAAAAAGGATTTATTGGATAAAACTAAGAAAGGTGAGAATACAAGTGAAGTTTTTCTTTCAGATTTAAGTAAGTCCTATAAGGATGAAAAAATACATATTATCGGAGAGAGTGTCACATCAAAATCACTTGCAAAGTATATTTATTATAGATATGGTTTAACTCCAAAGGTTATATCTGCGGTTGAACTTGGGAACACATATCATGGTGATATAGTGAAAGATTTAAAAGTGAGAAATGAAGTGGCACTTGAGAAACAAGACATGTATATTGAAGATGAAGATGAGATAAGGGATACGATAAAGAATGCAAAAGTCGTAATTGCAGATCCGCTTTATAAGCCTATAGTACCAGATAATGCAATATTTATAAATAATCCACATGAAGGATTTTCAGGACGACTATATAGAAAACAAATGATAAATCTTATAAAAGAATTAAAGTAGGAGGAAAAAGATGAAAAAAATATTATCATTAGCACTTGCTATAATTATGTGTTTAACATTTTTTGCTTGTGCAAACAAAAGCAGTGACACTATTGTCACTAATGAAGAAGCGGGGACTCACATAGTAGTGGACCACGGTGGAAATGAAGTAAAGGTACCAAATAAAATTGAGAGAATAGTTGTAACAGATATTTTCCCTATACCTGCAGTGCTCTCTGTGTTTTTTAATAGTGCTGATAAGATAGTCGGCATAGCACCTACAAGTATGAGTGCAGCAAAAAATAGTTTACTCTCTCACATTTACCCAGAAATCTTAAATGCAAAAACAGATTTTATGAGCGGAAATGTCATCAATGTGGAAGAACTAATGAAATTAAATCCAGATGTTGTATTTTACAGCGAAAATAATAATGAACAGAAAGAAGTTTTAACAAATGCTGGTTTTTGTGCCATCGGAATATCAGCTAATGGTTGGGGATATAATTGCATTGAGACTCTTAATAATTGGCTTAAAACTCTCACTGAAGTATTTAAGTATTCTGATGACATACAAGTTTTATCTGATAGAAGTGATAAAGCTCAAACTAAATCAACTAGCATTTATAATTTAATTAAAGATAGAACTTCAAAGATTAGTGAAGATGAGAAGAAAAATGTATTTTTCTTATTCCAGTATAATGATAGTATGATGCTAACTTCTGGAAAGAACTTCTTTGGACAGTGGTGGGCTGATGCAATAGGTTGTAAAAATGTTGCGGAAGAACTTGAGAAAGATAATTCGGTCGCTACTAATCTTGAGCAGGTATATGTATGGAATCCTGATATGATATTCATCACTAATTTCACAACAGCACTTCCAAAAGATCTGTATGAAAACACTATCGGAAACTATGACTGGAGTGAAGTGAAGGCAGTTAAAAATAAGGATGTGTATAAACTTCCGCTTGGTATGTATAGAACCTATACTCCAGGTATTGATACACCTATTACTCTACTTTGGTTTGCTAAAACAGCATATCCAGAACTTTTTAGCGATATAGATTTAGTGAAAGAGACAAGAGAGTTTTACAAAGATATATTTGATGTGAACTTAAGTGATGAGCAAATAAAAAATATATTCAATCCAGATGCAAATGCTGGAAGAACTTATTTTAATTAGTGGTAAGTGTATGGATAGGATAGCTATAGTTAGTATCATAGTTGAGCAAAGTAGCACAGATACCATTCAGAAAATAAATGATATACTCCATGAGTTTCATGATATAATTCTTGGCAGAATGGGTCTACCCGATAAAGTTCATAGTGTTAATATCATAAGTGTAGCAGTGTGTGCAACGGAAAGTAAGATTAATGCTCTTACAGGAAAACTTGGAAGAGTTGAAGGCATAAGTGCAAAAACTCTTTATTCAAAAAACACATATTGACAAAAAGTGAGGTAAAGCATTGGGAAACTTAAATGAGACAGCAAATGCAGATAGAATTCATATTGGTTTTTTTGGCTGTAGAAATGCAGGAAAATCAAGTGTGGTTAATGCGATAACAAATCAAGAGATAGCAGTTGTATCTGATGTAAAAGGTACTACAACTGACCCTGTTACGAAAGCTATGGAGATACTTCCACTTGGGCCAGTTGTCTTGATTGATACTCCAGGATATGACGATGATGATGAAATGCTTGGGAAAAAGAGAGTTGAGAGAACAAAAAGAGTCTTGAATAAATCTGATATTGCTGTACTTGTTGTATCATCAATTGAAGGTTTTAGTGTCTATGATAAAGAATTGCTTGAGATTTTCAAAAATAAAGGAATACCATATGTAATCACATTTAACAAATCAGACTTGATAGATGATATTAGAAAAAAAGATTTAGTTTTGAAACTTGATGAAGAAGCAAAGAAGAGATGTTTGTTTGTAAGTGCAGTTACAAAAGATGG
Source organism: Lachnospiraceae bacterium (assembly GCA_017634065.1). Classification (GTDB taxonomy): domain Bacteria; phylum Bacillota; class Clostridia; order Lachnospirales; family Lachnospiraceae; genus UBA3633. The sequence goes on from JAGBOC010000029.1 coordinate 28,633, forward strand.
AATAGAAGACCTTAAAGTTTCAATATCAAAACTAAAACCTGATGATTCAAATAAGTCTCTTGTAGGCGATATAGTTTATAAAAATGATTTTGTAGTTCTTGTGACTCCAATTGATGAATCAGCACCAAAGGGAAGAATGATTTTGCCACAAGTGCAAATGATTAGAGATATACTCAATCATGATGCATATTGTATAGTGACTAAAGAAACAGAACTTAAAAATGTGCTTGATAGTATAGATAGGAAACCAAACTTTGTTATTACTGATAGTCAAGTGTTTAAATATGTAGATTCAGTTGTCCCAAAGGATATACCACTTACATCATTTTCAATTTTACTTGCAAGATATAAAGGTTTCTTAAAAACTGCTGTGGAGGGAGTGGAAAAAGTTAAAACTCTTAAAAACGGAGACACAGTTTTAATAGCGGAAGGCTGTACTCATCATAGACAGTGCAATGATATAGGAACTTATAAAATCCCAAAGTGGCTTAAAGAATATACAGGGGCAGAGATAAGTATTGCTACTTCATCTGGAATTGAGTTTCCGGAAGATTTATCAAAATATAAAATGGTTATTCACTGTGGTGGATGTATGACACCAGATAGGGAAATGTTATATCGTATGAAATGTGCAGTGGATGCAGGAGTGCCTTTCACAAATTATGGAACTTTTATAGCATTTGTAAATGGCATATTGGATAGGTCTATAGCAAATATGCCACTTTGTTAGTTAGTTATATTGCTAAATATTTGATTTTGTATTATTATATTAGAATATCTTATATTAAGGAGGTATTATATGTCTAAGTATGCAGGAACAAAAACAGAGAAGAATCTCATGGAAGCATTTGCAGGAGAGTCACAAGCAAGAAATAAGTACACATATTTTGCAAGTGTAGCAAGAAAAGAGGGTTATGAACAAATTGCAGAAATATTTGAAGAGTCTGCTGCGAATGAAAAAGAACATGCTAAACTTTGGTTCAAAGAATTAGAGGGTATAGGTGATACTGCAACTAATTTGGCACATGCAGCAGAAGGCGAACATGGAGAGCATACTTCTATGTATCCAAGAATGGCAAAAGAAGCTGAAGAAGAAGGATTTAAGGAATTAGCTGCATTATTTACAATGGTTGGAAAGATTGAAGCTAAACACGAAGAAAGATATTTGAAAGTTTTGAAAAATCTAAAAGAAGATTTAGTATTTAAGACAAATGATGGACAGACAATGTGGATTTGCAGAAATTGTGGACACATCCATGTAGGAGCAAATGCACCAGAATTATGTCCAGTATGCAAACATCCAAAGAGTTTCTTTGAAAGAAAAGCAATGAATTATTAATTCTAAAGTAGTTGTGAAAAGGGAGCAAATGATGCTCCCTTTTAATATACAACTTCAATTCTCATAGTGTTGGTATGAGGCTTTATTATCTTATCATGCTCTTTAGTTGACCTTCCAAATGCAACTACAACTGTGTCGCCAACTGTGACATATCCATTATTTCGAAGTTGTACTATTGCATCGCCGACTATGGCATCTGATCCATTTGGGCGGTTAAAGTAAAATGGTGTTACTCCGTAGTAAAGCATTAACTGCCTAACCACAACTTCATTTTGTGAAAGAGCATATATTGGCTCATTTGGTTTATATTTAGATATTACCTTTGCTGTATGACCAGATATAGATGGAGTAATAATTGCTTTTGCATTTAATTCATTAGCGGCAACAGTTATACTTTTGCATACAGTGTTAGTTATAGTTTGATCAATGCCAGTCTGATATAATTCAAGGATTCTATGCTGATTATTTATGTGGGATTCTGTCTCAATAGCAATTTCGTGCATAGTTTTTACTGCTTCCACAGGATATTTGCCATTTGCTGTCTCACCACTAAGCATTATAGCATCAGTCCCATCATATATAGCATTTGCTACATCTGTGACTTCAGCTCGTGTAGGTCGTGGACTATTTATCATAGAGTCAAGCATTTGAGTTGCAGTGATGACAACTTTTCCTTTTTGGTTACATTTCTTTATCATCTGTTTCTGAAGGTATGGAACTTCAGTGGCATTTACTTCTACACCAAGATCGCCTCTCGCAACCATGATGCCATCTGCTTCATCAATTATTGAATCAAGGTTCTCAACTCCTTCTTGATTTTCAATTTTTGCAATGACAAGAATATTTGCATTTTGCTTTGCAAGTATTTCTTTAATTTGTTTTATACAATTTGCAGAGCGGACAAATGATGCTGCTATTATGTCAAATCCTGATTCTATAGCAAAATGAATATCTTTTATATCTTTTTCAGTGAGGTCTGGGAGTTTTATTTTAACTCCTGGCAGATTTACTCCTTTATGTTCACCAAGTATGCCACCGGTTACAACTTTGCAAGTAATACTGTCATTATCTTTAGATATAACTTTTAAATCTATTTTTCCATCATCAATTAAAATTGTGTCAGATATATTTACATCATTTACAATTCCCTTATATGTGACAGAGATAGTGTCTTGAGTGCAGAGACTGTCATTTACCACAATAGTGACATCGCTTCCTTGCTGTAAGTTTATTTTTTCTCCATTTTTATTCTCACCAGTTCTAATTTCTGGACCTTTAGTATCAAGAAGGGCTGGGATAGGTCTGCCTGTCTCAATTCGTACTTTTTTGAGCAATTCAAGTTTTTTTAGATGCTCCTCATAACTTCCGTGTGAAAAATTAAACCTACCGACATCCATATATTTTGCCATACTTTTTAGAGTTTCGTAGTTCTCAGCATTTGGCCCAAGAGTGCATATTATTTTTGTTCTTCTCATATTATCACCTTTTTCTATAATTTCTGCTTATTATCATAGCACACAAAACCCCCTATGCCAACCCCCTAACTTTTGCAAAATGTAGGTGGTTGGTACTGGGGAGCATCGCGTTCGCCGGATTTCGCTATCGTGGAACCGCGAAATCGCGATTCCACTGACGCTTCATCGGCTCCGCTCTTCAAAAAATGCTAAAAAGAAGCATTTTTTGAGATTGATAGGGCAGACAAGAGGGCGTTTGAAATAGTGAATTAGTATAAAAAGCCATCTGTAGGTAGATGTTGTACTTGCGAACGTATTTTGTGAGCTTAGTACAACACTATGCCAGATTTCCGTGAAGATGCGAAGCATCTGAACGCTTTTCGGAAATCGGTTAGTAAAATAGTTTGTAGGGGCGAGCACGCGCCCGAGCGTTTTTTCCGAGCGTAGCGAAGGAAGTGCGACAAAGCACCCTTGGGGTGCGAGCCTGTAGGTCGTAAGCAATAAATTATGAAAAGAAGCACAAGAATAGTAAAGAGAACTTTGGCACTATTTTTAGTTGTGCTTATGAGCATAGAGAGTTTTGGGGCGGTAGTAAGTGATAACGACGGTTCTGCCTTCATTACAAAGGCTGAATTTGATAGTCTCAAGAATAACTTCCAATCTCAGATAGATCAATACAACTCATCTATAGATAGTAAGATTGATGGAGCGATAGCATCTTATCTCGCTGGAGTTGCTATTACTCAAAAGCAAAAAGTTCAAAATCTTTACGATTTAATTGGTGGGCAAAATATAAAATTTGGATTTCCAAGTATTGACCCAACAGTCGATGAGCTTGTAGGTTGGGCTACTTATTGGGAAAATGGTGATAGATATGGAGTTAGTACAGTGAGAATGGGAGCATATAACCAAGGTATTAGAGATCCATCTTCATCGTACTGGACAGATGCTTCTAAGGGCGGTGGCCAATATGGTAAATTTTTGATTTATAAAGAAAATAAAGGAAATAAGTTTTTAGATAAATATTTTTATGGTATGTTGCAAGCAGTTTTTTCAGGTGGTTGGTGGACGGGTATGACTACTGTAAGAAAGTGTATGATAAATGGTCCTTGGGGTGCGTCGGCAGCAGATGTGAATGTGCCATTGACCCCAACCAGTAGTTTGTATGCTGACTTTTTTACATCTTTTTACAGAGTATATGATAAAGAACCACGTGTGGATCTTTCATATTGGACTTCTGCATATGGTGTGGATACGACCAATAATAAAATATTTATTTCTGAAACTAACTTTGGAAAAGCAAATGCACGTATGATTAATAAAGGCTCAGGACTTACTGCGGACACTGAATCAACTGCGGTATATAATTATTACAATGGTATGGCAACAACTGATGGCACGGAGCATGATGCAGATGATATCGTATACAATAATGTAGTATTTTATGATTGGGACACAGAAACTAGTAAAACATACACAGAGTTATGTCCCGGTTTTTATAATGGGAAGGCATATACTAATAAACTTTATGCTGGAGTACACTTGTTTGAAAGTGAGAAAAGGGGGACAGTAAAAATAGAGGGTTTAAAGTTTACAAAATCAGTAGGTGGTTATGTGTGGTTTGCAATCAGTAGTGCACCATTTAGTAATAGTGATACTCTAAGTGGAGATGTCAAGTTCACTAAAGTTACTAATGCAACTATAGATGGTGCTGACTTAAATCGATATTATGCTTCTCAAGGAGCTGAGGTTACACTGGAATTTGAAATTAAAAAGGGAATGTATTATATAAAATGTCAGCCTACAAAAACGAAGAGTGCAAGTAATACATTATACTGTGGCATTGAGGATGGTGCTACAATAACTGTAACTTATGACTAGTGATAATAGTGAACCTTAAATAATTAAGTTTTCAAAATCCCATATTAGCAGGCTTTTTAGTCTGCTTTTATATTGCAATTTAAATTTAGTCAATAATACTTGATATGTCCTACAGTGATGCCATTTAGTTTGTCGTTTACAACATTTGACATAGTTCTGTGCCTAGTGTAGTGCTTGCCAGATTTAATTTCGATAGGATACACCTTCCCTTTTTCTTCTATGACAAAATCTATCTCGCCACGTTTTATTGTAACTTTTACCCCCCCCTATGGGTACCCCCTAACTTTTATAACTTGTAGGTGGTTGGTACTGGGGAGGTTCGCCGTAGGGGCGAGCATCGCGAGCCCTAGTAGTATAGTAGGGGTGAGCATTGCGAACCCTAACTAAATAGGTCGTTAGATACACATTTATGAGAAAAAGCACAAGAATAGTAAGAAAGTATATAGCAACATTTTTGATTGTGCTTATGAGTATAGAGAGTTTTGGTGCTGTGGTTTCTGATAATGACGGAAGTGCCTTTATCACAAAGGCTGAATTTGATAGTCTCAAGAATAACTTCCAATCTCAGATAGATCAATACAATACAAGTATTGATAGTAAAGTTGATGGTGCGATATCATCATATCTTGCTGGGATAAATGTTGCGAAAGAAACAGAAGAAAGGACAATTTACGCACCATCATTTGTTAGATCCCTTACAAGTTCAGATTATAGATGGAGTGAGGGAACTATGGATATGACTCTTTATGGGTCTTTTTTTCGATTTGGTGGACCTGTGGGTGTCTTCAAAGGTACCTTTACGACAGAGAATCCTACAAATTTTAAAGAGGCGCTTATAAAAAATGTTGACTATACAAATGGTTCTGCTGCTTGGCATGCATACTCGGCAACAAAGCAATATGTTGTAGGTTCAGCTTTCACAATCCTTAGTTCAGGATTTAGGCAATCTGGGCTAAATAGTGTATATGTTTACACGGGTGGTTCGGATAGTATTTCAGATTCTATATTAACTAATTCAACCTCATTTGTTATACGATTAGGTGCTTGGGGTGGAACACCTTTGGACTCTACAAATACTTTTAATGTTACTAATTTCATAGATTTTCCTGGCAATCAAGCAAGTTTTAGGCGCGCAGTAATAGATGATAATGCTAACTTTAAAGGCGCATTGATTCTAAATCAACCATCATTGGCGAATAAATTCAATAACAACGATGAGTTCAGGGATTGGGTAAATGATACAACTTCGACTGGGCACACAGTTACGAATGGATTGGGTGCACTATCTCTTGTTGGTACTGCACAGACGTACACTATGTCAGCAAATGGTAGCGGAATTGATACAAATCTTATAGATAATGTTTCAATAATTCAACACGATCACACAGGGTCATGGAGCGGTTCCCGTGCAAATAGAGTAAAACCATATTTTGGATTTGTAAGACCTATTACTGATTGGAACCAAATATACATTGATGCATTTGATAATATGCTTGGTGATGTCTTGCTTGATTCAGATCCAAATAAAAGTACAAATACATTGACTGATTCATATGGGGACCATTTGAAACTTGGTGCAGGTTGGCCTATTATAAAGGCTGATGCTGAAAATAAAATCACATATGAGTTTTCATTTGCTGATACATCACAAGATTATTGGGTATGGATTAAAGAAGGAAGTTTTGATTCATCAAAAGGAGTTGATGAGGACAAGACAAATTGCATAAAGACATTTGGAATTAAAGATACTACGACTACATATAATACAACACATAATTGCCTTGAAATAAAGAATGGTAAAGGAAAAGTAAAATGGACCATGAATAATAAAGCAGTGGTATTTATTAAATGGGCGCATGCAAGGTCTCGCAATGCTGGTGGTGGGACGCTTATACCAGCAAGTAAATGTATGGTAGAACGATAAAATACAGTTATTAAATATTATATATATTCAACAGGAATTATGTAATTATTATTATCAATTTTTTTAAGCTCACTTGATGTGCATATTATGCCACCTTCACCTACATTAACATTTTTATAATAACTTTTAATAAATCTAAATGACTTTATCGAATCTATACTTGGTGTAGGATTTTTCTTAATCTCAATAGGATAGAGAGTGTTATTTTCATAAAAAAGTAAATCTATCTCTTCTTTATTTGAGTTTCTAAAATAATATATATTTGGTCTTGTACCATTATTTGCAAAACTTTTTAGAATCTCAGACACAACAAATGTTTCAAATATACTACCGCTATATGCACCATTTTCTAAAGTTTTAGCGTCGTTCCAATCGGTTAGGTAGCAGAGAAGACAAGCCCTCTAATATTGTTTTTTTTTGAATGAAAAAGGAGTTTAACTAATTATTTTACTCCACCAGCTTTGAGTGGGTCGTATGCAACATCATTTTTTGTAATAAAGTATATGGCTTTCAATACTTTTTTGATGAGATGTCCATAAGCTACACAAGTTTCTTTAGTTTCACGTTTTCTTTTATAGTAATTATACCATTTAGGGTTATTATGTATTATGACTTGCATACTTTTATAAAATACTTTCCATAGGTGTCTTGAACCTTCATGAGAAACTTTATCGCGACTTACAGAGTCGCCAGTTTCAAATCTTTGAGGCTTGAAAAAGCCTCATTTTTTTGTCCTTTGGTATAACCCCCTATGGGTACCCCCTAACTTTCATAACTTGTAGGTGGTTGGTACTGGGGACTTGCGTTCGCCGGATTTCGCTATCGTGGAACCGCGAAGTCGCGATTCCACTGACGCTTCATCGGCTCCGCTCTTCAAAAAATGCTAAAAAGAAGCATTTTTTGAGATTGATAGGGCAGGCAAGAGGGCGTTTGAAATAGTGAATTAGTATAAAGAGCCATCTATAGGTAGATGTTGTACTTGCGAACGTATTTTGTGAGCTTAGTACAACACTATGCCAGATTTCCGTGAAGACATAAAGCATCTGAATGCTTTTCGGGAATCGGTTAGTAAACTAGTTTGTAGGGGCGAGCACCGCGAGCCCGTAGGTCGTAAGCAATAAATTATGAAAAGAAGCACAAGAATAGTAAAGAGAACTTTGGCACTATTTTTAGTTGTGCTTATGAGTATAGAGAGTTTTGGCGCGGTTGTTAGTGATAATGATGGAAGTGCCTTTATTACAAAGGCTGAATTTGATAGTCTCAAGAATAACTTCCAGAGCCAAATCAACCAATACAATACATCAATTGATGCAAAGATAGATGGAGCAATAGCGTCTTATCTTAGTGGTATTAAACTTCAGAAAACGTATGAGTTTAAATTACCTTATGAAACTAATAATTTTTGGGTGTATGCAAATCTTCGTCCCAATATACCACATTCTATATCTTCCTGGTTCTATAATAATAGACCGGCACGTAATGGGGCGCAAAGGGTGCTTGGTACAGCAACAAAAACCGTTTTTGATAACTATGCTCTCGGTGCACCGCCTATATGGATAAGAAGCGTGTCATCGGCAGAAACTTATGTCGCAGAAAATGGTGGATTTGATGATAAAATAGTTATAAATATGACGGGTAATTATGATGGGAGTAACTATTTTAATTTTCCGGCTGAATTAGATCGTGGTTCTGGTGCTGCGGTAATTGCCTATATATACCGACATGACAATGGTTTAAATATAACAACACATGACTATGAATATCAACCAACGAATTATGGTGAAATAAATATGCTATTGTGCCAGTGCGGTAATGATGCAATTATAACGGATTCTGCACCTAATTTTTTAGTATATCAATATGATAAAGATGGCTCAACATATATAAATAGAATAGATCAAAATAATAAGGCTGCAATAAACAAAGACTCAATCAATAATTATTTGAATAATATTTCTTTTTCGGCGAAAAAATATGCACCACTTGTAACTAATTCGGATCAAGAAATATTTGCAATTGAAACGAATGCTACAAATCCTTCACTATATAATTTTGAAGCAACCGGTTTATGGGCAAAATTAGATCAAGCTCGGATGTCTGGGGAACATAAAGTATATCTTTATAGCCCAAATCCAAGAGATTTGTCTGCAACTCCAACTATCAAATCGCAAACCTTTACTGATGATAAATTCTTTTTTGGCTATGATAATGAATACACCAATATTCAAAGACGAACCTATAGTACTGACACAACAGCGTCTGGCTGGATAACTTGTGATCAGAGTCAAATCTTAATATTGCCTAATTCTGGAATAATTACAGGGGATAAATTATTTCAATCAATTAATGATGATAAAGGAAACAAGTTTAAATCTTTTGGTGGAATAAAAATTGCAGATAAAGCAGAAGGAGATGTTTCTTTTAAAA
>JAGBOC010000030.1 GCA_017634065.1 Lachnospiraceae bacterium
AATTCTATCAGTATCGATGCTATAATTTTTACAAATATCTTTTATAACATCAATATTGATAAATACATCTTCTGATACATTATTATCATCATCAACAACACTCTCCATTCTACTTTGAATAGTTTTATAATCATGACTAAGTCCGTCACTAAATGCAGGGATATACACAAAACATTCATTTTTGTTTTGTGCTTCTTCAGTAGTCCATACAAGTCCACCATATCCTTGTGTAAGTTGACTTAAAGTATCCTTACCAAAAAGACTCGCATCAGGTATAAACTGCACCAAAGGATATTTTTTACTTGAATCATAGTTTTCAGGTATAAATAAATTATAGTTGACTGTTATCCCCGAAGCATCATCAGTATAACTAAATTGTTTAAACTTAGGAACTTCTGACTCAATTAAACTTTGTAAAGTTAAATCATCAGATTTATCAATACCACCACCTCCATTTGGTCTATTATTTCCGCCTTCAGCTTGTCTTACACCACCTTGATTATCATTGTTTGTTTCTCTCATCATTTCACTTGATTCTTCTTTACTATCATTTACATTCAATGTTTCACTTGAAACTTCATTAGATGTGTTTTTGCTTCCATCACATGATACAAGTGAAAATATCATTAACATTATAACAAATAATCCAATAAACTTTTGTGTGATATTAGTCTTATTCATAATTTGCTACCTCATCATTATATTTACCATGATAATATTTTAACATTTTATACGATTTTCTGTAAGTGAATTTTTTGTGAAGGCAGAGTCAAGAGTTGACCTATATAAATTATCTATTTATAAATCAATATTTGCTTTTCTTGCTTGCGACATTTGTATCGCTCGTGGGATTTTATAAGCTCTACCATCTTTTATAAAGTTAGCACCTGTTTGCTTAAAGTAAAATGGCACTTCCCACTTTTTACATTACTCTCGTGTGTTTAATACCCAGTCATATTAGAAATTATCACATTTTAAATTGTTTGCAAAATTTTCACAATTTTTACACTGTATTTTCACTACAAAATACTATATTTAATATCATAAAGCTTTAGCTTTATAAAAAAAGAAAGGAGTGTAATATCCCACTAGGATAAAACTACAGTTTCCCCCATTTTACTTATCCTAGTGGCAATATTACAAATAAAACTATGGAAAATGTAACAGAAAACAAACAAGGAAATAATCATAGCAAGACACTATCTATCATTGCTATTTCACTATCAATTGTCAGCATTTTATTCTCTTCATTTACTCTTGTGAAAACTGGTAATGTGCATAAGAGAGGTTTCGATAGACCTTTCGCTATGCAAAACGAAATGGGCGATAGTTATGCAAGAAATAATCAAGAATTCAGTGAAAGACCTTTTAATGATAACTTCCGCTTTAATAAACCAGGTAGTAATTCTCAAAGGCCTAATATGGGAAATGATATGAGAAAATCTAGAAGAGAAAATAATGCTCCAAACTTTGATGATGGTGGAAACCAAAATCAACCAAGCAACAATGGTCCAAAAACTGCACCAGAAGTTTCTCCATAACATTTATTAAAAATATAATTAAATCTCCTAAAAATAAAAAGCCACAATATGTGGCTTTTTGTTTTACATTATTTTACATTTTTTTGCAATCCCCTCTATCTATGACAAGTGTATATCCTATTCTTTTCATTCGTGCACTCATACAATCTTTACACTCTGCTGCCTCATCTCCAGTGCAGATTTTATTATCATATAATAGATACTTATTTCTTACAGAAGATGGCGATAGATTTGGCATCACTACATTTGCTCCATGCTCTACACCCTTCTCTCTGCCAAGCGGATTTATAGTTCCAAGTGCCGTAGTGGCTGGGAGCAAGACATTCGGACGAATTATTCTAACTATAGAAAGAAGCAAAAGTGTTTTCTCAAGTGTTCCTGCTTTTTCATTTTTATAAATTGTATCCTTATGTGGTATGAATGGTCCTATCCCACACATTTCTGGCTTAAACTCTTCGATAAACTTTAAATCATACGCTAAATCTTTATTAGTTTGATAAGGGCTCTCAACCATAAAACCTGCCCCTACCTGATAGCCAATATCTCTTAAATCCTGCAAACACTTCATTCTATGCTCATATGACATAGTTTCAGGATGCAATTTTTCATAATGAGTTTTATTTGCAGTCTCATGGCGTAGTAAATATCTATTTGCACCAGCATCAAAATATTTCTTATAAGTCTCTTTTTCCTTTTCACCTATAGAAAGTGTGATAGCACAATCAGGAAACTTTTTTCTTATATGTGAAATTATCTCTACCATTATTTCATCAGTAAAATATAAATCTTCACCGCTCTGAAGCACAAATGTTCTAAAACCAAGTTCATAACCTATATCACAGCAACTATATATTTGTTCTTTCGTAAGTCTATATCTTTCAGCGTTTTTATTTCCATTTCTAATGCCACAGTAATAACAATCATTTTTACAATAGTTTGAAAACTCTATGAGCCCTCTTGCATAAATGTCTTTTCCATATATAGAAGTCGCAAGTCTCACAGCTTCTACTCTTAATACCTCTTTTTCCTCATTTGTGACATCATTAAGAAGTGTCTCATACTCTTCAACACCTAGTTTATGTGTGTCTATAAACTTGTTAATGATACTATTTAACACCTTATCACCTACATTTTTTATAGTTTATTATTCTGATATATCAATATCTGGAGTTATCTCAATATTATAATCAGGGTATACATTTTTTAGTTCAGTTGTCAGAATCTTTGCCCCATCGCCAGGCTCTACATCAAAAGACATTACAACATCAAATCGCATATCCTTTGCTTTTTTATCAAGATAGAAACCATGTAGCTGAAATGCAAAATCGTGGCTAAATACAATCTCCTGCACTTTATTTCTTATCTCAGAAATCTCATCATCTTTTGTATTGTATGAATAAGCGCCTATACCTGTAAGTATAACTCCTGTCTTATGATATACCTCTTGCTCTATCTTTCTTGTCAACACATCAAAATCATCTATAGTCATACTATCAGGAACTTCCACATGAATAGAGGCATAGTTTTTACTTGGTCCAAAATTATATACAAATAAATCAAAAGCACCGCGAACTTCTTTAAAAGAAGAAACTATTCTCTTTATCGTAACTGTCAATTCCTTTTCTGCTCTTCTCCCTAATATGTCACTTATAGTTTCTTTTAGCATTCCAAATCCTGCTTTGATGATAAATATTGATATAACTATCGCAACATATGCTTCAAGAGATATATTGGTAAGTTTATAAATTATGGCACTTGCAAGAACTGAAAAAGATAACACTGCATCAAACATCGCATCACTTCCAGATGCGACAAGTGCATCAGAATTATACTTTTCGCCTTGAGCCTTTACAAATCTGCCAAGAACTATTTTCACTAGTACTGCTACTGCGATGATTATGAGCATAACATTTGTGTAATTGACAGTCTCTTTATTTAGTATACTTTTCACAGATTCTATAAGTGATGTAATACCTGCATAGAGAACTATAGCAGATATAATCATAGATGTCAGATACTCAATTCTTCCATGACCAAGAGGATGTTTTTTATCTGGCTTTCTTCCAGCAAGTTTTGTACCGACAATAGTTATTATAGAAGACATTGCATCTGATAAATTATTTACTGCATCAAGAATTATAGCAATGGAGTTTGATAAAAATCCTATAGTCATTTTGAAAGCAACTAACAAAATATTTGCAATTATCGCAATGATACTCGTCCTTACTATGACATCATTACGACTTTTTTCATTTGATACTTCTGACATATTTCACCACCTAAAACTAAACTTTTTATATAAATGTTTTCACAAATTTGCACTTATTAAAGTTTCTTAAATATGAGTTCCACATTTCTATGCTCTCTTTCAATTTTCTCAAGAGCATTTAACCCTGCCGGTAAGATAAAATTAACTTTTGACAAATTAATTATAAGATTTCTATCTTTCAAGTCAATATTTAAACCTTCTACATAATCTATAAGTTTTGATGAATTAATAGAGTCAAGAGCACCTTTTACACTTATGATTACATCTTCATCACTTGACAAATGCGATAAATTAAATGCATCTATTGGTTTCACATTATCAAGTTCATTTATATCATCACTATTTACTAATTCAACTACACCCTTTTCAGACCTCATACATAAAATGCCATAATCTTTTATAAGTCTCTTGATATTGTTTCTTGCAAACTTTAGCTCAAACTCGAAAAGTTCACTCTCGACATTTTCCATAAGAAGTAGTATTTTATTTTTCTTTCCCTTCACAAGTTTCTCAAGTAATTGATAATTAGTTATGTCTACAGACTCCATCTTTAAGTCATTTCCGATTGCCTTATGCATATTTTTTGCTTCAGTGACAACAGCAGGAAGGTCTGCACCAATGTAATCTATGTTTTTATTTTTGCAAGTAATCGCTCGAACTGCAAACCCTGCTCCAATATCTATAACCAAGTCTATATCATTTTTCCTAGTAAGTTCATCAATCTTTTTTGTCACTTCATCATATCTTTCTTTATACTCTTTCTCTTCATCCGCTAAAGTCTTATCTTTCATACTATCATAAATGCCACCAGAAAGAGTTTTAGCTTCATTAAGCCCTGCTTTCTCAAGTAATAAAAGAGATTTTAACGCATTTAGAAGTTTAGGATTTGCTCTCTCCATAGAATCTATATCTTCAGTCTTGAGTTTACTACAAGCCCAATCATATATTTTATCAAGTGTCATAGGACCTGTCTTTTCAAATAGAACTCTATGTCTACCTTCATAAAGTTTGAAACTTACATCTTTTATCCCTACTTGCTTAAACTTACTCACGAGTTCTGAAATAGTTTTCCCACCTCTTGCTACTGGATCATCTTTGCCCGAGATAAAAATAATTGGATTATCTTTATTCATCTTTGCTATATTTTCTATCTTTCCAGTGAACTTTATAGCATAAAGTAATTCTCTAAAAAGACCTATGCTTATAGTTTCCATAGCGTGAGGATCAGCCATAAGTCTTTTTACTTCATCTTCATCTTCATTTATCCAATCAAGATAACCTCTTCTTTTTTTTATCTTGAGATTATTTGTCTCATTTACAAAAAAATCAAGTAACTTTGGAGCTGCTTTTTCTCCAAGAATTATCGAAAGTATATTTGCAATTATCTTTCCAAAAAAAGTTGCGATTTTAGGAAACGACAAACACCCTACAAGTATCGCAGCATCAACACTGTCACCATATCTTATCAGATAATCTCTTATAAGATATGAACCAAGCGAAAAACCTAATACTATATATGGGACATCTCCATACTCTTTTTTTGTCAGAAGTCTACAAGTATAAATGTCATCACTCGCAAAATGCCAACTTCCTCTTGGTCCAAGATAAAGTCTTGGTTCGCCTGGAAGCACAGAGTCTCCATGTCCCAAGTGGTCATTGCCACGAACTATAAATCCCCTATCAGTAAAATATTTTGCTACTGGCTCATAAAGTAAAATGTGTTCTGACAAACCATGAGCAATCTGAATAATCCCTTTTATATGACGGGCATTTTGTGGCATCCACTCTACTGCATGTATAGTTGTCTTTCCATCCGCAGATGGATAATAAAAATCTCTTCTATTCATAGTTATATATACATCGCATCAACTTTTTGATAATCAATCTTTCCAAAAAGTGTAAGTGGTATCTCTTCTATTATTTTATAATCAACTGGTCTTAAATGTTTTAATAATTTTTTATCAGCTTCTTTTCTAAACTCATCTATAATCTCTTTTTCTTTTTCAGCATCAAGTTTTTTATAGTCGCCTTTAAGTTGCACGAGAAGCACTGGCAAATTAAAGCACTCTTTATCAGGTCTTGGTATAGCGACACATCTTTCTACTAACTCATGATTTTTAAATGCATCTTCTATATCTGAATAGTCAATTTTGAAATTAACTCCTCTTGTGACACCTGGGAATTGATAATAGAATGATCTTGACTTTCTTGACTTATAATATACAAATCCTTCTTCATCTACGAAACCCAAATCTCCACTATGGAACCAAAGTCTTCCATCATCATGGACTTGAAGTACTTCCTTTGTCTTTTCAGGAAGTCCTACATACTCAATCATAACTGATGGGGATGTTATGCAAAGTTCTCCAATTTCATTATACTTCTTCTCTTTTCCTGTGTCAGGGTCAAATGCTGATATTATAGTTTTCGCAAATGGCAAACCAACAGATCCAGATTTGTGATGCTCTTTTGTATTGACACATGCTGCTGCACAAACCTCTGTAAGTCCAAATCCATTTAATATAACTTCATCACTACCATTTCTTTTTAGATAATCATTTATCTTATCTTCAAGTTCAGTAGTTAAAATGTCACTTCCAGTTATCGGATCTATCACACAAGACATATCAATTTTCTTATCTTGATCTACAAATGTTTGCCAAATCTGTGGCATAAATGCTACGTGATTAACTCTATCATGTTTAAATGCATCGACCAATAGATTATTTCCAGGCATTCTCATGACAAGTTTCATCCCATGTCTAATTGCTTCATGAAGTCCCGTCGTGATAGCAAATGCATGATACATAGGAACTGCACAAAGACAACTATCATAATTTCCGATTCTGCTATTTTGTGCACTATATTGTTCGAGACAATTATTTATCGCTTTACTACTTACAAGTGCACCCTTACTATGTCCACTTGTGCCACTTGTAGGAAATACTATTGCTGGGTCATCACCTTTTACTCCATAATCTATGTCAATATGAGAAGAACCTTTATTCATAAACTCTTTCCAAGTTATAGCATTTAATTCTTCTGGTACTTTATAACGAACTAAACCATAAAACCTTGATATAAGTTTTGAAATTGGAATCATAGAATCAAGAGCACTCATACTTATGATATGTTTTGGCATCTTATCTTTTTCTATGTCCTTAAACTTGTATGCAAACATATCAAAAGTAAAAAGAAACTGACTATTTACTTTGGTTACATTTGCAGGTACCACTTCATCAAGTTCAAATGGATTTATAAAGTTCACTATCGCACCAAGTTTATTGATAGCATAAACTAAATAAATTACTTCAGGGGCTATAAATATGCAAAGAGATACATAATCCCCTTTCTTTACTCCGATACTTTTAAGTGCACTAGCAACCTTCTCCACTTTCTCTCGCACATACTTATAGTTAAACTTGGCACCATAGTAATCAAGCATTACTCTTCCATCAGAGTATAATTTCTCGCTCTCTTTAAATACTTCATATAAAGTTTTATTAGAGAGCTTCACATTTTTTGCCTCATCACTCAAATAATTAAGCCAAGGCAAATCAATGGACGCATATCCACTCATCTTTTCTTTATTCATTTTTTCCTCCCACAAAATTGTGCTATCCTACCTTATCTAAAAGTAGTTTGCGACTGCTTCCCACAGTCACTATTAAATTTGTCCACCGCCAAAAATCATATCTATTATAGCACATTTATAATTATATAGATATGAAAATTGTTAAACATAAAAAAGAGGCGGACATTCCGCCCCTTTAGTCATTGGTGAAAACTTCACCATTTAGTTTTACATCATCTTCCCATCTGCTCCTACTACATAACCATCTGGTGTTGTAGCACTTATAAGCATTGAGCCATCAGCATTAAAGTAGTACCAACTATTCTCTATCTGCTTCCAGCCTATAGCCATCTTTCCTTCATCTGCTGTCTTTGCATTTTCAAAGAAATATGTTTTGTTGTCTACTGTCTTTACCCACCCTGTCACCATACTTCCTGTCGTGTCAAAGTAATATGTATTTTGAACTGCAACTGGTACTGCTATATTATTTACGAGTGTTGTGGTAACTTCATTTATTGTAAAGAAACCATTTGTTGCTGGGACATTTTGACCATTTTGTACTACATTTAACTTAAACTTGTTACTTACTTGGTCAAATATCCACGCTACTGAACTTGCTTCAAATGTTGGTGTCATTGCTGGTTTTGCTAAAGCATTTTCAGTGGTTGTTGGAGCCTGTGTTAGTGGCTGACCATTTGGCAGTGTTGTTGGCAAGTTTCCAACTGCGATGCCACCACCGCCTCCACCACCACCGCCACCGCCTCCTCCACCACCTCCACCTCCTACTGGTCTACGATTTGGTCTTGGTGTTGGGGTTGGTGCTGGATTAGCTGTCCATACGGCTGTCAAAATTAAATCACTTGTTATATTTTCTAATGCCTGTCCATTTGTAAATATTCTTCCATCATTTGATGACCACTTACTAAATGTGTATCCTGATCTTGTAAATGTATTTGCATTAAGTGTTGTCTCTTCTCCATCAAATACATACTGCGAACTCATAGAACCTATTCCGCCACCTGATAGGAAGTTTAAAGTATGGTATGTTCCAGTTCCTGGATTGAATGTCCACTTTGCATAGAGATTAAGATTTGTAGTTACTCCTGTGAGTGTTGTTACCTGTTCAGTAAAGTTACTATCTTTATACCATCCATTAAATATATAGTGATTTCTGCTTATATTTGCACTTGTTGGAAGTAAAGTATTTAAGTTAGGTGTTTCAAATGTCAATGATGTTAGTGCTGTATATCCATCTGCCCATGTGCCATTATTTACATTGTAAGTAATAGTATATGTGATTAGTTCCCACTTTGCATAGATTGTTCTTGGTGCTGTTATCGCTGTATTAAAATTATATGCTGTGGTAAGTTCTGGATCTGCAAACCATCCTTTAAATGTATAACCATTTGATACTGGAGTAGATGGTTGTTGCACTTTATTGCCACTTACTATATATTGATTAGGTATCGCTTCTACCGCACTTGGATGAGTTGTGCCACTTGTTAAGTTAAATATCACTTCATATGTAGTTGCATCTTCCCACTTTGCATAGAGGGTAAATGATTCTGTTACTAATGAATTAAAATTATATGGGTCTGTAAACTGTTCATCAAGAGTTAGTGCTGTAGCATCATATGTCTTATACCAACCTGCAAATCTCTTATTATTATATGTAGGGTCATTTGGTCTTCCTACTCTATGATTATTTCTTACTAAATCAGTTTCATTAGTTCCGTATCCTAAATAGTTAAATGTTACTTCGTATGCTGTATCCCACTTTGCTCTTAATACTATGTCTTCTGCCGTGTTTGCATTTATACTTGTGATGATTGTCTCATTTGTATCCCCTTCCTTAAACCACCCAAGGAAGAAGTTATTTCTCTTTACTACATTTGATTCACCTGGGAGTGCTACCATTTCTGTATATCTTCTACTTGTAGGTGCTTCTGTATATCCACTCTTCCAGTGAGCATAAAAATCATCTGCATATGGGGTAATGTTAGTTCCATCATAATCTTTATATGTTATGCTGTATGTCTTCTCGTTCCACTTTGCATATACTACCTTCGCCTCTGCTACATTTGGTCCTACATTTGTGATAGGGGTTCCGCTATACTCTGAATTCTCATACCAACCTTCAAAGTCATAACCAGTTCTTGTAATCTGTGTATTAGTTGGTAATTGAGTATTTTCTGTATAAGGTCTACTTGTTGGTTTACTATATCCACTTGCATAGCTTCCACCATTTTCAAAATATGTAATAGTATATGAGTTCTCATTCCACTTGAGCCAATACTCTTTCTCCGCATCAGTGTTTGCTACTACACTTGTAACTTTTGCTCCTGTCATCTCTGCATTAGCATACCAGCCATCAAATGTGTATCCAACCTTTGTTATATTTGCATTTGTTGGAAGAACTTTTGCCTCGTGATAAAGCCTATTTGCTTCGTAATTATTTGTTGTTGTATTTAGTACGAAATCTGTGTATCCTGCATTAAATGTTCCACCATCTATGTGAAGTATTACTTTATGTGTGTTCTCTGTCCACTTGGCATAAAGTACTTTTGGCTCTGTAACAGTATAACTATGTCCTGCTTGACCAACACTTGTTCCTTCGCAATTAGAATTATCATACCAACTATTTGTTGTATCAAATGTCCACCCTGTCACATTAGCAAGAGTTGGTAATGTAGTCGTTCCCCACAAATCTACATCTACTGCTGCTGGAGATGTGCCATGACCATTTGCATTATACGTTATCTTCGCTTGCCACTTCGCATAAATTGTTGTGGAATCTCCAGATGCTGAAACTATATCAGTCGTGCCATCATACTCATCTGAATATGTGTGAGTTGTTGTATTGTAATTCTTATACCAGCCAACAAATGTATAATTAGTTTTTGTTGGCCTGTCTAATGTTTTGTTAGTTCCATAAGTTTTTGGTATGCTGTTATGAACTATATTAGCATCACTTATGACTGTATCATAATTTATAGTATATGTGTTTGCCGTCCACTTTGCATAAATGTTATATGTCAATGTTCCTTCTACATAGATATCATCATTTGTCTTGTCATATTCAGTTGCAAATGCATTTGTGGTAAACCAACCACCAAATGTATACCCTGTCTTTGTTGGTATTGCTAAATCAGTTGTGATGGCTGTGTCATATGTTTTTGTAAATAACGTTGGGCTTACACTTGCTCCTTCCCCTACATTATAATTAATTGTGTAAGTCTTTGCTGTCCACTTTGCATAGAATGTTGTTGGACTATCAACATTTACAGGATCGTTATATCCTCCTGCTCTATTTGCGTCTGAAAAGTCTGTAGCACTTCTATACCATCCACCAAATGTATATCCTACCGCACTAGTATTTGGTAAAGTTATTGTTGTCGCACTTGTTATCTCCATTGATGCAGGTTGAGATGCATTTATACTATTACCATTATATGTTACATTAAATACTATCGCTCTCTTCCACTTGGCATAGACTGGTATTGTCACACCATTTTCAGTAGTTAAATCATCATTTGCAACCTTTCCTGTCCACTGATTCACATATGTATTTTCTTTATACCAACCAAGGAACTCGTATCCTGATGGAATATTAGTTGGTTGTGGTAAGTCATCAGTTCTTGCTACTCTATAAGTCTTACTTACTGGTGTTGGTGCAGTTGCTCCAGAAGTTCCTACATCAAAACTTATACTATATGTGTTTGCTGTCCACTTGGCATAAATGTTATATGGAGTAGTTTGATTTTCTACATATATGTCATCTACTGACTTGTCATATTCTGTTGTTAATGCACTTGTAGTAAACCAACCACCAAATGTATAGCCTGTCTTTGTTGGCACTGCCAAATCAGTTGTGATGGCTGTGTCATATGTTTTTGTAAACCATAAAGGACTTACACTTGCATCAGTTCCAACATTATAATTAATTGTGTAAGTCTTTGCTGTCCACTTGGCATAAATATAATATGGTGAAGTCTCTCCTTCTACATATATATCATCTACTGACTTATCATATTCATTATTAAAGGTATTATTGTCTGTATACCATCCGTCAAACATATAACCTACTCTTGTTGGTGTTGTAAGTGCACCACTATAAGCCGTATCATATGTCTTGTCAAATGAAGTTGCACCTGTTATCGTTCCTTCATTTGCATCATAATTTATTGTATAAGTTTTTGCTGTCCACTTGGCATAAATATTATATGTCAATGTTCCTTCTACATAGATATCATCATTTGTCTTGTCATATTCTGTTGCAAATACATTTGTGGTAAACCAGCCACCAAATGTATACCCTGTCTTTGTTGGTATTGCTAAATCAGTTGTGATGGCTGTGTCATATGTTTTTGTAAATGACGTTGGGCTTACACTCGCTCCAGTTCCTACATTATAATTAATTGTGTAAGTCTTTGCTGTCCATTTGGCATAAAGGACTCTTGGTTCACCAAATACAACACTCTGTCCACCATATCCGATAAAGTTTGCTGTCTGCCAATTTGCACTATCATACCAACCACCAAATGCATAACCAACTTCACTTATACTTGCTAAAGTTACATTTTGTGTTCCATTTATTTCAATAGACTCTGGTGCAGTTCCATGACCGTTTGCATTAAATGAAATTGTTGACTTCCATTTTGCGTATACTATAGTATCAGCATCAGTATTTGCAGCAATAGTTGTAACTTGTGTTCCCCAGTTGTTATCATTGCCATCCTCAGTCCACCAACCTGCAAACTCATATTCAGCAGTTCCTGATACTTTTTGAATATCATCACTCGTAGGAAGAGTTAAACTCTCAGTATAAGACCTTGTCGCTTTATTATATGCATTTGCTTTCCAATTACCGCCATTCATATTATATGTAACATTATAAATATTTTCTCTCCAGTTACCATACAGATGATAACTTTCATGTGATGCATCTGGTGTTATACTCGTCATATTTTCTTTAGTTTCATGGCAATACCATGAATCCAAATTATATCCAGTTTTAGTAAAACCATTAAGCATCTCTGAAATTGAAGCTACAGTAACAGGGAGATCAAACCTTAGATTATATGGTACAGTATATGCAGCTATAGAAACACCATAAGTGCTATTTTCAAAGAAAGAAACTCTATATCTTATCGTACGCCAAATGACTTCAAGTCTTGTATCTTCATCTATGGTTGAATTAAAATCAAATGCATCGCTATAATTAGGAACTTTCGCCCATCTAATAAACTCATGTCCTCTTTTTGTTGGTGCAGTTGGTTCGGCCACCTTGCTACCACGAGGTATAGATATAGTTGCTACAGGTCTTATACCATCATCATAATCAAATCCAACTTCTACCATATCACCAGTATCATCTGACACTATTATAGGTATAGTGCAACTTTTACCTCTAAATGTAACTGTTACTGTGTCTCCTGCACTTAATTCTGTATCAAGACTTGGAGTAAATGTAAACTCATCTCTATATCTTTCATCATAAACAAACTCTCTGTTGCCATAAGTTGTGTTGTATCTTCCATTTTTATTTATATTTTTTGCAAGAATAGATAATCCACTTGGATCAAATCTCTCACCTGATAAATAGTTAAGTTTGGTTGGTTTATTTTTTAGTTCTATCTCATTGAGTAATCCAGAGAAACGAGGATAGAAATACACTCCTTCATTTTGTCTACTTATGTCTATAACTACATAGTTATTTCTATAATAAAAACTCCATAATTCGTCACTACGTATCATTGTTGAGACACCATTGTACTCTTCTTCTCCTTTTATAATCCCCTCTGGTATAACTACATCCGTTATAGTATCATATCCAGGCATACTATAATTTTCACCCATACCATATCCATAAGTGAAAATAGAATGTTCCCAATCAAAGTTTGGTGGATTATAGCCATCATCAGATCCATCTAAAGAATATAGAATTGCTGGTACCTTATTGTGTTTCAAATTATATTCATAAGTTTCGCTCATGTCCCAGTTGTCATGTCCTCTAATAGTTATTGGTATAGCATTACCATTTTTAATTATACCTATCGGTTGAGTGAAGTCTGGTACATTATTTACAGTAATTGGATATCCATCAGTTGAGTTCATATAAGCAGTTTCGTTAAACTCTATATTCTCATCTTTATATGATACTCTTATATAGTTATAGTCTTGTACTGTGTTTGAAACATTCATTGGATTATTTTTAATAGTAAAATCATTTTGACTATCGCTATCATAAGTTACATTTTCAACAACCCCATTTTCATATGTAACTCGTATCACAAGACCTGTCAAATCTATAGTATCCCCATAATTATATACAGCTCTTGATGGAGTAGATATTAAAGTTATATTTGATATAGTTGCTACGGCATCATATCTCCACTTCGCATAAAGTGTAGTTGGTCCTGTGACTACATCATTTTCAAAGTCCCATAAGTTTTCAAATGTGTCTTCCGTGTACCAGCCGATGAATCTGTAGTCGTCTGCTACTGGGGTAGTAGGTGCTCCAATTGTTGAACCACTTGCTACACTTACTGAAGCAACTTGAGTTCCGTGGCCCATCATATCATATCTAACTTCATGATATGCTCTTATACTTATTGCTTGATAATAATGTTTTCCACCATATATAACTTTAATTCTTGTATCATTTTCATTTAGTGGAGTATCTAATGATGGCACAAATGAAAAACTATTCTTTGTTGTATCATTATACTCTACATAGTCTAAATTATTATCGCTATATGTTAATTTTATTTTAAGTCCTGTAGGATCAAATGTTTCTCCTTCATCATAATTTAATTTAGTTGGTGGTATCTCTGCTTGAATGTTACTTAGTACCGGTCCAGTAGGAGTATTTCCACCATCCCATACAGCACATAAAACTACATATCCAATATCCGGTATCGTTGAGAAATCATACTCTCCACCTTCATAACCATTATCCCATCTAGTAAATGTATGACCATCCCATGTTGGTGCTGCTGGCTCGGCAAATGGCACATTATCTGGCACTTTAAAAGTATCAATTTGACTTCCACCCATAGTAACACATACTACATATGTCCAGTCATATCCTTCTACATCTTCATAAAGCCTTAAATTTGTTGTCACAGGCATATCAAAATCATATGGAATAGTATGTTCCCTATTTGTATAAGTACCTAATAATTGATAATTACCAGTCCACACTGAATTTCTAGGGCTAATCTTTGCACCTTCATTTACTATTTTTGATATAGCATAGTCTGAATAATATATTTCACATCTGCCTTCTGTATATCTTGTAAACTCTCCATAAATATCAAGGCTTGACTTAAATGCACCAGTTCCAGTATTAGTACTTAATATTTGTCCACTATCAGTATGTTTCCACTCACCAGGCACATTTGCACTACTGATTCTTGTTCTTAAATTATTATTGAATGTAATTTTTTGCAATCCAACACAACCATTTAACGTTGAAGTTAAACCATATAAATTATTTGTTATACAAGTCAAATCAATTTCTCTTAATTTTATGCATCTATAAAACATAGACTGCATACTCGTTAAATGTGCAAATATAACACCTTCAAAATCTACTGTCTCTAGTCTCTCACATCTATAAAACATATTGTTTATTTTCTTTAAGTTTTCAGTATTCCAATTTTGGAATGAAAAACTTTGTAATTTCACACAATATGAAAACATATTGGAAGTATCTTTTAAACTACTTGTATCGAAACCACTTAAATCAATACTTTCAAGTTCATCGCAATGATTAAACATATATTTCATATACTGAATACTACTTGTATCTATATTGCCAAAAACAATCTGTGCCAAAGCTCTACAATTCTGAAATGCATAATTAAAATCCATTAATTTATGTATATCAAGGTTAGAAATATCTACATACTGTAGTCCTCTATAGCTTCTAAACCACCAAAACCTTGAAGGCGCAATGTTATCATCAATATATGCTCTTACAATATTATTTTTCTCCCAAGGCAAGTTTGTCCTACTATTGAGTGTAAATTCATCTATCACTTGTCCAGAAGTATAGTTCCCAGATGTAGGTTCTGATTTTGACAAATGTAACTCATTTCCATTTTCAATATACCAATAAATCATATACTTGTCAGAAGTTACAATTTCATATGTACCACTTGTTCCAGTTGGTATAGTTATAACTCCATCTTCAGCATTATAAGGATATTCACTATTTGTTACTGTGTTTTTCCATGAACCATAAAATAATACTCTGCTCAAAATATTAGACACTGATTCATTAATACTTATTTGGACTAAATTATCCGTGTTATAAAACATCCTATCTAAATTATTTGTATTGATAGTAAATGACGAAATATTAAGTGTCTCAAGTTTTCTCATATAAGAAAACATCTCATCAAACTGTGTGCCGCTTGCTGTATTAAATGCTGATAAATCAAGTGAAGTTAATTTGTCACATTGATCAAACATGTATCTAAAATCAGTTACATTTGAAGTATCAAAATTACTTAAATTTAAAGATGTTATTGATGTACAGGCATTAAACATAGAATGCATGTCAGTTACACTGCTTGTATCAAAATTAGATACATTTATTTCTCTCAATGAATAACATGTCATAAACATCTCAGCCATATCAGTTACTTGTGATGTGTTAAATGAAGATATGTCAACTGATTCCAATTTATAACATTCGGCAAATAACATATACATGCTTGTTACATTTGATGTGTCAAACGAACTTAAGTCTAGATTTACTAAAGAATGGCAGTATGTAAACATATATTCCATATGTATAAGTGAAGGAGTCCTAAAATTTTCAAAGTTAATCTCTTTAAGCGAATAACAATCATAAAACATATCTCTACAATCTGTTAATAGTAAGTTATTAAGTCCACTTAAATTCGCTGTCTGCAAACTATAACATTCTTTAAACATATAACTCATGTTAGTTACTTTTGATGTATTAAGATTTGATAAATCAATACTTATAAGCGAATTACATCCATAAAACATATAACTCATGTTTTCCACATTTTCTGTGTTCCAACTATGTATATCAATAGTCTCTATTTTTTCCAAGTTAGAAAATAAATAAGACATATCAGTAACATTTGAAACATCCCAGTTAGATATATTTAAAGATGTAAGGCTTGTACAGTTGTCAAATAAACTTTCCAAAGTTGATACATTACTTATATTAAAGTTACTTAGATTTAAAGTTGTAAGATTAATGCAATTTCCAAATATATTATTTAACTCAGTCAAATGGTCCGTATTGAAGCTACTTAAATCTAAAGAAGTAATTGCCTTACAGCCATAAAACATATAAGACATATTTTCTACATTCTGCGTATTAAAATTAGACAGATTAATACTTGCAAGGTTCGTACATCCGCTAAACATGCTACTCATATCTGTTGCATTTAAAGTATTAAAATTAGATATATCTAAGTTTGTGAGACTTGCACATCCTTGGAACAAACTCGCAAATGAGTCCGCATTTTGAGTATTGAAAGAAGAAACATCTAATGATACTAGTTTTGAACATCCAGAAAACATTCCATAAAATCCATATGATTCTTCATCCGTGTTTATACTTGTTGTAATAAAACTAGATAAATCTAACAATGTGATAGATGAACAATTTGCAAACATCATATTCATTGTCTTAACATTGTTTGTATTAAAACTGCTCACATTTAAAGATTCTAAGGAACTACACTTATAAAACATATTGCTCATATCACTAACTTCAGAAGTGTTTAAATATTCTATATGGGAAATTGTAGCAAGATTTGTAAAGCCATTAAACCATTGCCTACAAGTTTTAGCATTTACTTGATTGTCAAATTCTGCATTTGTGATTGATTGTTGCACAGTGGCAGAACTAGGTCTTGGAGAACTAGTGTTACTACTTACTGAGCCTTTATTTGTATATGTAGAAAAATCAGCTGGTTCAGTACTACTATAATGTATTGTAGTTCCATCTACATACCAATAACACCATGTTGAAGCGCCTAATAACTTATTATCGGCTAAACTATCTGTTGCCACAATTACTTTAAGCAAATCAATGGCATTTATTTCAGACATACTTGCTTCTTCATATCCTAAATCATTTTCAGGTATACTATTAATTTCAGAATCACTAGCCACTGTATCTTCTGCATCTATTATTTCATCGTCATTAGTCATATCATCATTATTAGTTGCCACATCAATACTATAAGTGGTATCAATCACTTCATCATTATTTGACTCGCTCATAGATTCGTTTTCAATAATCGTTGTGGATTCGCTTTCGTTGATTATTGTTGATTCACTTTCATTTTCAGATTCATTTGTAGATTCATAGCTTTCTTCATTTGCAGATTCCGGTTTATCATTGAAATTATCACCAACTAATTCATCATCCTCTGGCTCTTCTACATAGCCATTTTCACTATCATTTTCAGGTTCAACTATACTTCCATCTGACATATCACTTGGATTATTATCAACATCAGTTTTAACCGCAGTCATTGAAGACTCATTTAAAAAAGTGCTATCGTCAGTAACTTCTTCATTTCTTTCGCTATGCAAATTATCGTTTTCATCATTTGAACTATCAGAAGTCTGTGAGTATTCCACACTTTCTTTACTCACACTAATAATCTCTGTAGCCTTTTCCTCTCCCAAATCATTTTTTAATTGTTCAACTATTTTGTTTTGGCTACCGACACTTTCGATGTCATTTGCAAAAACTGCCACATGTGGTATAGTCATATTTACCATCATACTCACAATTAGAATTGTTGATACTAATTTCTTATTCATAGTTGCCCCCTACTCCAAACCATTTAAACCCTTGCTCTTACAAGCGATGCATTTTTTAATTGCACATATTTATTCTCACCTTCATAGTAAATATCAAAAACTCCAGTGACAATTATATTGTCACCTTCATTTGGATAATCCTCTGGATACTTATGATTACCAGCCCACAAAAACTCCATACCTTGCTGACAACATGCTGTAGCATCTTGGATTATACAAGTATAATAATTTCTCTCTGGATATTTATATACAGCAAGTTTTCCATCCATTCTTATTACTTTCCCAACATAACTCTCTGGACTATTCATCATATTATAAACTTCTGAATAAACCATCGTGCTACTAAGTCTTGTCAAATCTATATCAATGTCTGATGCATTTATAACCGCACCACTATTTGATCTCTTTAAATTAGAACTTGCTGTTATCTGGCTTGAACCACCTGATATCGCAGGTGCTGTGTTATTTACGCTCTTACTATTTTGATCGTTAGGATTTGTTACAGTCCCACCATGATTTTTATCATCTACATTTTGTGTGTCAGAAGTTTTTTCTTTTAGCACTTGATCCACAGTCTTTGATGTTGTGTTTGAAGTTTTTGTGGCTACTTTCTTACTACCACAAGATGTTGTGATAGCTATGAGTATTATTAAAAATATTGTTGCAATTCTTTTCATTCTGTTTACTTCGATACAATTATTAAATAATTGACCTTCTCTCCTTTCAAAACTTTAGAAAATACTTTTATATAAATAATTCTAATATTTGCACTGCATTAGTTGCTGCACCTTTTCTTATCTGGTCGCCACAGCAAAATAGCGAGATACCATTTTCAAATACAAGGTCTTTTCTGATTCTTCCAACTTCTACTATGTCTTTATCTGTTGTATTTAATGGCATTGGATACAAATCATTTTTCTCATCATCAACTAACTTTACACCCTTCACATTTGACAAAGCTTTCTTCACTTCATCAACAGTTAATTTTTTCTCTAAATCAAGTGTTACTGATATACTATGTGATCTCATCACAGGCACTCTTATACAAGTGCAAGTAACTTTCAAATCAGGCAAATGCATAATTTTTCTTGTCTCGTTTTGCATTTTCATTTCTTCGGTTGTGAAATCATTTTCAGTAAATGACCCGATACAAGGTATCAAATTATATGCTATCTGATATTTAAATGCATCTGATGTAAACTCCAGACTCGTAGTACTCGCCCCTACATTATTACTCTGATTAACACGATTAGAATCTCCATCTTTCATAAGAGAGCTGATTCTGTGATTTGGTATATCACTATGCTTTGCAAGATACTCAACTTGCTCATCAAGAGCTTTCATACCACCGATTCCAGCACCACTAACTGCCTGATAAGTTGATGCTATGATACTCTTAATCTTTGAAACTTTATTTATACCATAGATAGCCATATCAGTTATGATAGTAGAACAATTTGGATTTGCGATTATTCCTTTATTATTTTTCGCATCTTCTCCGTTTATCTCTGGCACTACAAGTGGCACATCTTTATCCATTCTAAATGCAGAAGAATTATCGATGAATATTGCTCCTGCTTTTACTATAGCATCTGCATACATTTTAGAAAACTCTGCTTCTACAGCACCGAGTACAAAATCCATCCCTGCAAATGAATCATTAGTTGTTTCTTCAACTACTATCTCTTTTTCTTTCCCTGCAATATTTACTTTTACTTTCTTCCCAGCAGATTTTTTAGAAGCAAGAAGTTTAAGTTCTAGGTCAATACTTTGCTCCTCTATGCATTTAATCATCTGCATTCCTACGGCACCTGTCGCACCTAATATCGCTACTTTCATATTTAGTCTCCCAGTTTTAATTTATATATTCTTAATTTTATTTGTATAAAACTATCTTATAAACTTATTATAGATACATCTTATCGCCTTCTCGAAGTTTTCACCATCTACACCAACTATGATACAAATCTCATCCGAACCTTGTGAGATGATTCTTATGTTAATGTCATTTGCTCCAAGTTCGGCGAATATCTTTCCCGACATACTTCTTTTATTTCTCATCCTGCGTCCCACCACGGCTACAAGTGCGATACCATCTACAACTTTTACTTCATCACACTCAAGTCCTTCTTTTAACTCATCAACTATTTCATAATAATATTTTTTAAGTTTCGATGTCGCAACTACTACATCTACACTATCAACTCCTGACGGACAAAACTCTACACTGATACCATACTTCTCAAAAACAGATAATATCTTTCTCATAAATCCGACAGCACCAGACATATGATTTTTTACACAAGTCACTACTGAAAAATCTTTCTTACCAGTGATTCCTGTAATTGCATGTATTATATCTTCATCTTCTTTATCTACAAATGATGCAAGTATCATGGTTCCTGGATTATCTGGCTCATTTGTATTTTTTATATTTATCGGTATATCCTTTTCTTTTACTGGAAATACTGCTTCATCATGTAAGACATTTGCACCCATGTAACTCATTTCCCGAAGTTCACTGTATGTTATAGAATCTATTCTCTTTGGATTTTCAACTATTTTTGGATCGCAAACAAGGATACCTGATACATCTGTCCAGTTCTCATAGAGATTTACATTTAAGAGATTAGCAAGAATAGACCCAGTTATGTCCGAGCCACCCCTACTCATAACTTTTATCTTTCCATCTGGCATAGAACCATAGAAACCAGGGAACACAATTTTCTTATCCGTATCTATAACTTTCTGCAGTGCCTCATAGGTCTTTTCCATATTTATTCTTTGGTCGTAATTGAATTTGAAAATGTCTTTTGCATCAACAAACTTTGCATCTAAATACTCTGCGAGCATAAGTGCAGTTAAGTATTCCCCTCTTGATACGAGATAATCTGTGTCATTGTCTTCTGCTATATCATCTCTTATCTTCTTAAACTCTCTCTCAAGGTCAATTTTAAGTTTGAGTGCATCTCTTATGCTATAATATTTTTTTTCAATCAAAGAAAAAATATCATCAACTGAAACTTTATACTTCACATGAGTGTGAGCAATATAAAGAAGGTCTGTAACCTTATAGTCATCCTTACCTTCTTTACCACAGGCAGATGTGACAACAAACTTTCTCGCCACCTCTGCATTTACTATATTCTTTACTTTTTCGAACTGTTTGGCATTTGCTACTGATGAGCCACCGAATTTTACTACTTTTATCATTATGTCTCCTGACAGGCTCGAAGTTCTCGCCCCTACATTTTAATCCTAACGAACTCATAATACTCGTCTTACCAATTTGATCCTGACGGGCTCGAAGTTCTCGACCCTACAATTTACTACTGATGATGTTCTGAATTAATTCTTGCAATAAACTTTATTGTTGAATTCTTTAATTCACTCACTGTCATTCCATTTACTATCTCAACTTTGCCATCATCATATCTTATATAAAACTTTTCAGTAAAATCTTGATAATTGACAATCACTTTCTCTGTCGTGTATATTGGCACAACTGCATTTTGACTAATCCTAACCAAGTCTTGAACTATTGAATGACCAGTAGGAAGGCTTCCCGCACCTGGTCCTATGAAAATGAGTCTTCCTTCAGTCTTGCAATATAATTCTACATAATTATAATTCAATCCTACATTTGCTATATATGCATTTTCATCAAATAACTCTGGCATAACTAATATTAAGTTTTTATCTCTATCAAAGGTTGTAATTAGTTTCAACACCAAATGGCTTTTCTTGAAGTATGCCATATCCTCTTTGGTAAGATATCTTATGCCAAACTTCAAAACATTTTCCATTGAAAATGATTTTCTTGTTGCGACATTTGCCGAGATAATGGTTTTATAAAGTAAGTCATCTCCATCTATGTCACTTGATGGGTCTTTCTCTGCAAATCCCATATCCTGTGTCTCTTTTAATGCAACATCAAAATCTACATATCCATTTGTCATTTTATCAAGGATGTAATTTGTTGTGCCATTAAATATTGCCTTAAATCCCAAGACATCATCAACAAAACCAACTCTTGATAGATTTTCTATCCAAGGTATACCACCACCAACTGATGCTTCAAACATAAAGTAGACATCATTTTCATCAGAAAGCTTTATAAGTTCGTCATAATGAGTTGCAACCAAAAGTTTATTTGAAGTGACTACATTTTTTTTCTTTCTCATAGCCTGACTTACATAAGAAAATGCAGGTTCACTTCCACCCATACACTCAACAACAGTGTCAATGCTATCATCATTCAAAATCACATCAAAATCATCAACCATCTCTGGTTTAGTAAGTGCACTTCCTTTTCTTTTCAAAATCTTTGAGACAGTTATATAATCAAGTCCATTATTTTTTATAATCTCGTATGCGCCCTTGCCAACTGTTCCAAAACCAAGTATTGCTATATTCATAATCTTTCCTCTATCGCAACTAAATATTATAGCATAGATAAAATGTCCTTACAATAAAAATAGGGGCAGTTCATACCCCTATAATGTTTATTATAAGGCTTTTTGGCCTCCTTATATCATTTACTTATACTTAACCCAAACAGCTGGTCTTATACCTATATACCCTTCTGCCACACTAAACCCATTATGCTTTATCTTGCCATATTCTGTCACGGCTTTTATACACTTTGGAGAATAACCTTTTGTCCTAAGTGCATAATAATCTTTTTGATCATATCCTTTTTCTCTATAGCGAACATATTTCAAATTATAATCATGCGGTGTTATATATATGTCTTTTCTCTCTGCACAATGAAGGGTTGGTCGCGCCATTCTCATCATATCAGACTTAAAGTATTTATTTAATTCATCTTCACTCAATATAAATACTTTGTCAGTAGTTCCATCTCCATCAAGCACTGACTCTATAATAAAGTTATCGCTAATTCCTTCAAATGCAAAATCATAAAACAAATTATTAAGTAATTTTCTTAAAGAAGAGTTTTCCCAATTTATATTCACATACTCATCATTATATCTAAATCTATCCAAAATGTCTTTGCTTAAAAGTAAAGCTTTATCATCTTTTTTCTCAAGAATAATCCACTCTATGTCTGAAGATGTGCTAATTCCTAGCTCATACCTTCCAAATGTCACAGTATCAAAATCGTCAACAGTACTATTCTCACTATATTCTGTCACAGCTTTTTTTGATGCTATTTCAGATTTTACATTTTCAATATCATAAACCTTTGGTTCACCATAACGACTAATAGAGCGATTAAATAATGAATCAATTTCATTTTCATACTTTGGAAACTTTTCTCTATTAATTAAATCAATCATTATCATAGGTCTCACACCTTTATACTCAGTTGCTTCCAAAGCATTTTCACAATTAACTATTTCACCATTTTCTCTGACAAAATCTAGATTTGATGAAAAGTCAACTGTATCACCATAATAATTCCAAGTACTAAGCACAGCTTTATTACTATACAGCCAATAAGGCACCCATTCATTTTTTTCAATACTTTTAGTTTTGATTAATGAATCTTTCTTCAAATAATTCTCACATTCATTCGCTGATGGTATGGAGCAATATTCACCTATTTCATTAGTTAAAATCATTTGCTTTTCATTTTCATTAAAAGCACTATCATAAAACTTACTATCTAAATAATAATGAAGTGATGATTCTTTCCACACCACCAAACTTAAGGAACTCTCTTTTGGTAGATCAAATGTTCTTGTGTATTCTTCTACATACTTATCAATTTCATTATCAAATTGTTCATAAGTTAAAATATATTTGCTAAGTAGTATTACTCTATCGACTAATCTGTCAAGAACAATCCACTCAATATCATTCCCATTAAACTTACCAAACTTTATTGTTTCAAAGTCATCGATACTTTCAATATCGTCAATATTATACTCGCTTACTGGTTTGATACTTTGAAATAACTCTGCACTATCATTATATATTTTATCAACACTATAATTTGGTATATCAATTTCTGTCTCACTTTTTTCTAAATGTGATTTGTCATTTTTATTTGTTTCATCACTACTTACATTTTTACACGAAAAAAACAGCATCAACATAATGATAAATAGAACTTTTACACAAATATTTTTCATAATCTCAACTAATCTTTTTTAACTCTTTTTATAAGTATAGCTGGTCGAATTCCAACTCTTGTCGCTTCTACTCGTTTAGCTATGTTCACATCATTTGACCTATACTTTGGGTCTAAAAAGTCATTATTATAACGCACTCTATACGCCATTGAATTAGTATAATTTCCTTCGTCAGTTACATATTTTTTGATGTAATAGTATTCTGTTCTTGTCCAGTAGTCTCTTTTATCATCATCAGGATCTGGGAAATTCCTATAGTAATAAGAGCTTTCTATAGTTAATTTACTATCCTTATTATCAACATTTAATGCATAATCGGTTGCAACTGCTCTTCTATCTTTAATGCTAAAGTATTTCAATATATCATTGCTACTTGATAGAAAAACTTTTCCATAATTCTTTTCCACTTCACTAATTGTTGATATGCTTATACTTTTATTTCTCAATATATTAAGCTTTTCCTTTTCTTCTTCTGTAAATGCCTCATTAATAAACTCTTCATTCAACCACTTAAAAATACTACTATCTTCGTATTTCAAATCATTTATTTTCTCTTCGTTATAGCTTTTATGATCAAGTATTTTTTTGCTAAGCAACAATATATTTTCATCGTCTTTATCTAACACCAACCATTCTATTTTTTCCTTTCCGTTTTTAGTATTATTATCTTGCTCATAATTTCCAAAAACAACAGTATCTAAAAACGAAATCGTCGTTCTGTCATCAAAGTCTAGTATTGTCCTAGCATTCTCAACTTCATCTATATTATACTGCACCGGAGGATCTTGAATCTTATTATAATTTTTTACATATCTCTTTTTTGTAACTATGCTATCAAATCTATTCTTTTGCTTTAAGTCTATTCTTATCATAGGTCTTATGCCTCGTGTAAAAAGTGAACTATGAAACCTTTCTGCATCATCAATTGCATCAATACCTATATATTCCGACGAAGCATAATAATCTCTTCCATGATAATTTATACTTCCGTTCATATCAATTGTAGCTATCAGATTATTCTCATAGATTGTATTCCCACCATCTATTGTAGTTCCTTCTCCTATAGTTCTTAGCCAGTAGTGTTGATTTTCATCATACCAAGTTATATAGTTTTCTTTCCATTCAGTTTGAGTACTTTTTGCAAAATCCGTTTGAGCTGTTGCAAGTTTCACATTATCAACTAATTCATTTGTGTCATAGTCAAAGTAATATCTTGCCTCATCCATACTCATCAAATATACTTTATCATTTGTATCAGGAACTCTTATATTTTTATAGTTAGAAAATCTTTCTTGTGTTTTTGCACTTGTCAAATTCTTAATTCTTGACTCCAAAATGTAATCTTTATAGTCGCCGAATGCTTCATTTATAAAATATGAATTACACCATAGTCTTATCGCTGATTTATCCCATCCAACCATCTCTTTATTCGTATGATAACTGGCATTATCTAAAATGTATTTACTTAAAAGCAATGCACTCTCTTCATCTCGATCAAGTACCAACCACTCTATCGCCTCTTTACCATTCTCGATATTATTATCTTGTTCATACTCTCCAAAAAGAACTGTATCAAATTGCTCTACGTTTGACTTATCATCATATTCAGAAACTCGTTTTGCTTTTTCAATCTCGGATAAACTATAGGCTTTTTTTGAATTTCTTCTGCTTAATATATTATAGTAATTCTCTACTTCTTTATCATAATCATATCCATTTTTCTTGTCTGTTTTTATAACTTCACTGATACCATCCACTTTAACCCATATACATGGTCTTACCCCTTGTGCATTGATACCTGATTGATTTATTCTACTTTCGCTTATGTAATTATCATTTATATAATAGTCATTCTCCAACCGATAATTATCATTTTTTTGTTCTTTTATATGATTCACATTCATGTGCAAAACATAATCAGTCATCCTTGCATCCAACTTCCCATAGCCTTCTGAACGGTTTTCATTTTTTATATCTCCATAAGGCAAGACATAATCATAAACATCTTTTTTAGATTTACTTTCAAATTCTTTGTATAGTATTTTGTTTTTCTCATTTTTGTCAAATGCCACATTATAAAAAACAGTATTCATCCAATATCTCAAATAACTCTTTTTATAAGAACCTTTTTGATTATTAAGATAATAGGGTTTTACATCCAAAACATACTTACTTAAAAGTTTTGCCTCTCCCTCTTTTCTATCTACCACTATCCACTCTATAGGTTCTTTCCCATTTTCAAAATTGCTATCTTGTTCATAGCTACCAAAAAAGACTGTATCATATGTGTCAATATCAGCATCAGATCCATAATCATAATATGTTTTTGCATTTTTTATCTGATTCTCAATACTTTCTTCTTTACTCACCTTATCAAAGTCAATCCAAATTAGTGGTCTAAAACCAAGTGCCCTATCAAGCATATCTCCAAAATTATCGACATTCCCATCTGCATCTATAAACTTTGCTACATAATCATTTTTACCTTTATCACTTATCCAATAACAGTTTTTAATATCATATTTGTTCCAAGCACTTTCTTCGTCTTTTTCTTTTAGATAATGATTATATTCTACATATTTATAATTTTCATTAAAATAAAATGACTTAAGTTTTTTATTATCTACTTTTCCATTTATAGTAAAATATTTATTAATTAATTCTTCATTTAGCACAAAAACTTTTTCACCATTTACTGCACTTATTAATTCTCGTTCCTCTTTACTAAATGTTTCATTGTAAAAATTACTATTTGCATAAGTGCAGATGCTTGAATTCTTATATGGCTCTTTTCCACCTTTTGAATTATACTCTATATATCTAAAAATGTTTTTTGAAAGTAATAGTACTTTATTATTGTCTTTTTCTAATATAAACCATTCATTTGCACCATAACCATTATAGTTTCCGAAGTAAACTGTATCACATTGGTCGATAGTGGCATCTTCATCGTATTCAGTTAGCATTTTTGTCAACCGAATCTTTGACTTTAGATTTTCTCTAAAATCATTTTCATCTGCAAATACCTTTATTAAAAAGATATTTTGTATTAATAGCATTGCTATCATAAGTTTTACTATAAGTTTCAGCATTTCTTTATTAAGTCCTTTATAACTTCCCCTGCTATAATTAATCCTGCAACTGATGGGACAAAAGAGACACTTCCTGGTACTCGTTTTTTTGTATTTTCACCATTTAATTCTTCATCGCCACCTTTTATTTTTATTGGCTCTTCTTTTGAATAAACCACCTTAAGTTTTTTTATGTCTCTTTTCTTTAATTCATTTCGCATCACTTTCGCTAGAGGACAAGTTTTTGTCTTATAAATGTCACTCACTTCAAACTTTGTAGGATCAAGTTTGTTTCCTGCACCCATAGAAGAAATAATTGGTACATTATACTCTTTAGCCCTCATAACTAACTCTATTTTTCCCGTCACTGTATCAATAGCATCAACTATGTAATCATATTTTGTAAAATCAAATTCATTTGCATTTTCTCTTGTGAAGAATGTTTTATTTTTTTTTACATTCACATCTGGATTTATATCTAGGATTCTTTCTTCTGCAACATCTACTTTATATTTTCCGATGCTACTATGAAGTGCATATAGTTGTCTATTAATATTGCTCTCACTTACTATGTCACTATCAATAATGTCAATGGCACCAACGCCTGATCTAACCAATGCTTCAACTACGAAGCTTCCAACTCCGCCTATGCCAAATACAGCTATATGCGATGCCTTTAACATCTCTATAGCTTCCTTTCCCAAAAGTAATTCTGTTCTTATAAACTCATTTGACATGCTATTTAATAATATCCATCTCCCTACTCTAATATTAATTTCCCAAACTCAATTACCATCTGCAAATCTTTCATTCTCATACTTTTTCGCACTAATTATACCATTTTTCTATTTTTTTTGATACTTAATAATTTTAAGTGAATAAAATCTCATTTTATGCTAAAATATCTATATGCATTTTAATATGCACAAATATTTTTTAAATCGTATTAAAGTTTTACTTAATAAATAGAGGTGAAAATGAAACTACATTCTACAAGAAATCTAAATGAAATTAAAAATCCTAAAGATGCCATCATAAAAGGTTTGTCAGATGATGGTGGACTTTATTGTCCAAAATATGAAGATATAATTGCACACAAGTTTAATATAAAAGATTTATTATCAAATAATTACACAGATACTGCGAAACTAATTTTTACAATTTTCTTTGATGACTTTATTGATAAGGAAATAGAAGCCTGTATAAATGCTTCTTACAATAAAAATAATTTTGATGTAGCAAATAATAATATCGCTCCCATCACTAAACTAGGAAACAACTTTTTAATGGAACTTTATCACGGACCAACTTCTGCTTTTAAGGATGTTGCACTTACTATACTGCCACAGTTCTTGACAACAGCCTATAAAAGTAAAGGCGAAAATAAAAAAGTATACATCTTAACTGCTACATCAGGTGACACAGGAAAAGCAGCCCTTTCAGGGTTTAAAGATGTCGAAAATGTTTCTATCACAGTCTTTTATCCTACAGATGGTGTATCAAATATACAAAAGCTTCAAATGCAAACTTCAGAAGGAAATAATGTATCAGTTGTAGCCGTAAAAGGAGACTTTGATGACTGCCAAAGGCTTGTGAAAGAAATATATACAGATGCTGACATAAAAAAAATCTGCAATGAAAATAATGTTGTCTTATCAAGTGCAAATTCTATAAATATCGGAAGACTAGTCCCTCAAATAGTGTATTACATACAGTCCTATATAGATTTAGTTAATGAAAACTGTATCAAATTAAATGATGAAATAAACTTTGTAGTGCCAACTGGAAACTTTGGAGATATTCTTGCAGGATATATCGCTAAACTTCTTGGCACACCAATTAATAAATTGATTTGTGCAAGTAATGACAACAAGGTACTAACTGATTTTATAAACACAGGTATGTATGACAAAAATAGAGAATTGTATAAGACCATTTCTCCATCTATGGACATACTTGTATCAAGCAATCTTGAAAGATTATTATTTTTACTTTCTGGTAACGATGATAAACTTGTGAAAGAACTTATGGATGATTTAAATGAAAAAGGAATATATAAAGTTTCTGATAATTTACTTTTGAAAATAAAAGAAAGTTTTGTAGCATATTATGCAAGTCAAGATGAATGCAAAAAAACCATAAAAGAAACATTTGAAAAAGATGGAAGAATCATAGACCCACACACAGCAGTTGCCTATAACTGCTTAAAGAAATACTTATCATCTAATCACGACAACATAAGTAAAAAATCGGAATCTGAAAAACCTGCTGTAGTACTCTCAACTGCAAGTCCTTATAAGTTTGCTCGTGATGTTCTAAAATGCATTTCAGAAGATAACATAGATGCACTTGATGATTTTACTTGCCTTGATAAATTAAATGAACTCACTAAAGAGCCTATCCCAAAAAACTTATCTAAACTAAAAACAAAAGAAAAAAGATTTGATACAACACTTGATTATAGTGAAAGCAAAAACTATGTTGTAAATAATATAAAAAACGATTAACTCATCAATCTACTCTTCTATATTTGTTATCATCACTTTTTTTGATTTCCTATCATATATAAATCTAAACTTTTTCTTCTCTCTTAAACCCTTTCTTGGTGTCACTCTACCGTGAGCAAGAATATTCATCCTATAACTATTTAATGTTCTCTGTTCTATTGTATTAAATATAATTGATTTAGGAAGTTCAAAATCGGCTTTTGCCATCTCCACCAGTTCATTTTTAAACTTCACAAAACTCTCCGACAGTGCCTCATTTATATTTTTTACTTCTCTCTCATCAGCACCTTCTATCACTGGCACGTAATAAATAATATTGCACCTGAGGTCTCCTTTAGTGACTGTCTCCCTTTCTTGTCTTAAACTTTTCACATAGAGTTCGTATTTTTTTTCTGGGTCAACTCCCTTTATTTCTCCTGAAGTACTTGACTTTAGATTTGATGCAGACACAGTTTCTGCAGAATCTGGATTTTCATAGTACACATATGTCTCTCTTTCTACTGCTACACCTTCACCACCTTGCAATAAAACTCTTCCATCTTCATCAACATATGCTCCATCAGGTGTCGCCTGATCTTTTAGCATCGCACCATCAGAGCCTACATAATATTCTCCATCTATCCATGAATTGACTACAAGTTTTCCATCTATATCAAAATAGTACTTTTGTTCTACTCCATTTTCATCAACCTCTGTCACCCAATCATCTACTACAGGGTCACCATTTTTATCAAATGCATAAAAATATCCTTCTCTTCTAACCCAAGTGTCTTTTAATTCCAGCACTGGTTGTGAAGTTTCTACTATAGTACTCTCTTCTTCTAATGTTGAGGCTGGACCATCATTAAAAGTAGCCGTCTCTAATTCTTTTTTAAGTTGATAATCTTTAATTCTTTGCTTTACTATAGGAAATAAAAATGTTGCAAATGTTATAGCTCCCATCGTAAACAATATCATAAGTGACATAAGAAGTGTGAGTTTTGATTTACGCACTTTGCTTTTTTTTATGCCATTTTTCTCATCTTGCATTTTATATACTAAAAGAACATCTTTTGCATTATCGCCTCGAAGTTCACTTTTAAGTTCTTCTATGTTGCCATCTACATTTAAAGGTATCCCACAGTATGGACAAAAGATAGCATCGGCATCGATTTGCTTATGACAAGTATCACAAATCTTTTTTTCTCTATGACTATGTTTTTTTGAAGCCAAAAACTGTTCGCAACTGCACGAACCTTTTTCTAATTCCAATCCACAATATTTACAATAAATCTTTTTCATACAATCATTATATACATTAAATGTGTTAAAAATATGTCCTATACACTAATTTCGTTCTCTTCCATTTTCATTTTTTTCTATTTGTTCTTTCGTAGGACTTATATATACTTCTTTCCATTTCATATTCTTATGATATAAGAACATAGATAGTGCAAAAATATTCATAAGCACCCACCCAGCAACTGTTCCAACCGCAAGTGCATTAAATCTCCACACATTCATAAACATATACACAACTAACACTTTTGAAGATATATTGATTATTGAATCGACAAGAGTAAGTGTCATATTTCCCATGCCTCTAAAGAAACCATGGAATGTATTTGTAAAACCTACGAGAAAATATCCAAATGCAAGTATGTGCAGATAACTATTTCCAAGTTCTATAACCTCACCACTTCCCTTTGGTGCAAGTGCAACCATAATGTCATTTTTAAAAAAGAATAAGATTATAAATATTATACCCGCAAAACTCATCTCCAATATAGCACCTTTCTTAAACACATCATATATCAAATCATTCTTTTTTGCTCCTCGACACTGCGCCGTATAAGTCATAATTCCAAGTGCTATATTTTGAGCTGGGACTATCGCAAAATTATCTATACGATTTATGATACCATTAGCAGCCATCGCAGCAACACCAAGAGTATTTATCTTTGCCATCACAAGTATTTTACCAAATGGTGGGACAGCCTGTTGAATTGCTGTTATGATACCATCTCTAAAAGTTCTTATAAAGAGTCTTCTCTTCACAACCAAGTCTTTTTTCTTAAAACGAAGTT
Source organism: Lachnospiraceae bacterium (assembly GCA_017634065.1). GTDB lineage: Bacteria > Bacillota > Clostridia > Lachnospirales > Lachnospiraceae > UBA3633. Next base: position 31,960 of record JAGBOC010000030.1, read on the forward strand.
CTTTAATTTTAACTTGCACATAAATATAAATTAATATGCAACACACTATTTGAGAAATAATAGTTGCAACTGCTGCACCAAAAACACCTTGATTAAAAATTGCTACAAACAAAATATCAAGTATTATATTCATAACTGCTGAAAGTGCAAGATAAAATGTAGGTATTTTACTATTTCCCATTGCTTTTAATGTATTTCCAAAAACATTATAGATAAATACAAAAGGAAGTCCTATACAAGCAGTCCTAAGATATAGTATTGTGTCATCCATAACATCATTTGGCACCTGCATTATATAGAAAATATTTCTTGCAAATGTAGCAAGAATCAAACTTATGAGAATTGAAAATATGCCACCAGCTATAAGTGTCGTTGATACTTCAAGTTTTACACCTATCATATCTTTAGCGCCATAGTATTCACTAATTATAACTGATGCGCCCATACAAAGACCGTAGAAAAATAAAAGCGTCAGACTGCTGATTTGTCCTGCTGTTGATACAGAAGCAAGACCTCTCTCCCCTACAAACTTTGACACCACAAGTGCATCTACTAAATCATAAGATAGTAGCACAATGTTACCAATGATTAGTGGCACAGAAAACCAAAATAGTTTTTTAATTATATCTTTTTTTTCTATTTCTTCATATTTCATAATAAAAAATATCGCCCTTCAAAAGGGCGATATAATTATAACACATTTAACTATTTTATTTAAGCATCGCAAGTATGTTTTCTTTTGAATCTACACCAACTAATTGATTTACAACTTTACCTTCTTTTAGTGCGAAGAGTGCTGGAATTGATGATACTTTATATTCCATCGCGAGATCCATATTATCGTCGACATTTACAGTTGCAAACTTTATATCCGCATTTTCTTCTGCAAGTTCTTTTATGCTTGGCCCAAGCATTGAACACGCACCTCACCAAGAAGCCCAGAACTCCAGGATAACTGGCTTGTCAGATTTTAGAACTTCATTTTCATAGTTGTCTTTTGTAATTGCTACTTCCATAATACCTCCTTCTGGTGGACATAAGAGTGCACCAATTTACTTTGTGTTTTTTTTATCTTATTTCTCTTTGTGATAAAGTTTGCAGTGACAATAACCTTCAAACTCTGGATCAGCAACTTGATCTCTAAACTCTTTACACATGCACATAGTGTCATCTGTCATCTCAAGTCTGCATGGACAGTGACCATTTCTTTTTGCTAACCCTTCTCTTATTTTTTCTACTATCTCTTTGTTTTCGTTAAAAGATAACTTCATTTTCTTCTCCTCTTCTATTGTTAATTCTTATTTCTTTTTCGATAATCTCTTTTACTTCTATACTCTTATCAACAAGTGCAACAAATTTCTTTCCTAATTCATATTCCCCTACAACATTACCGTAGTGTGTTGGTATAGCAACTTTTGGTTTTATAATATTTACAAGTTTTGATGCCTGTTCATAATCCATAGTGTATGTCCCACCTATTGGCACCAGTGCCACATCACACTTAACTTCTCTTGCCTCATCCGTAGCATCAGTGTCTCCTGCCACATAAAATCTCTTCCCATTTACATCAAGTATATACGAAAGCCATTCAAAAACTTTTTGATGAAATTGCTTATTTATATTATATGCAGGGAGAGTTTCAACTCGTATATTTTCCTCAAGCTCTATTTTATCAAACGGATTTAGTTTTATAATTTTTGCACTATCTCTTATTCCCGCATCAGAGATTAAAGTTTTAGCAACCTTTGTCGGACAGATAAACTTTGTTTTATCATTCATTACATTTTGGATGCTTTTAGGGTCAAGATGATCATAATGGTCATGAGTTATAAAAATATAATCTGCATCACAAAATCTTCCCCTTAACTCAAATGGATCAAAATAAAACTTTTTTCCACCTTCAGTTATTTTGATGCTTGAATGAGTATTTATTTTTATGTCTAAATTATCCATACTACTTTATTAGGTATTATCTATATTGTATCGCATACGACATAATTTGTCAATGGCAACTATTAGTATAATCTAAATGTAAATCGCCTATTAGTCTTGCCATCTTTTTCTACCTCTATAATGAACAATTTGTCAATAATACTATCTCTCTCTATAACATTTATATCAACAAACTTTTTGTAATAATCTTTTTGCATTTTCACATCCACACAGTTAAGTACAACATTAGTTACTATTGATAATATTATAGTAATTAAGAACAGTGTTCTTCTATTTTTAAGAGGCTTCTCCACATAATCATTTATATTATCTTGGCTATCATCAGTATGGATGGCTTCACTATCTTCAGAATATTTATTCTTTATACTATTATAAAACTCTACCTTACTCATATGAATGTAGGCTCTCACAAAAGGATAGATAGCACCAAGCGTTAGTATTGAAAGTAGCATCCATCCTATAAATGTCAGATAAAGATAAAACAAGTTGAACTTATTGTCCACCATTATACGGCGACTCTCACTTATACATTCATTTGCTGACCAATCTGAATGTTCTGCTTTAATAAATCCTGCCATACTATAAGCAAAAAACTTAATAAATACACCTACAATAGTTAAAACCCATAAAGCTAAATACAAAAATCTCAATAGATGTAAACAAATAATTCCTTTAAGATTAGATTTATAATAGTAAAGTATATCATTAAAATCGTAATCCCTATCATTATTTGACATACTAAGAGTTTTCCTATCCAGCGAAAATAAAAATGGTGCATAAGGAATCTGCAAATTAATTATAAGTCCAATAGCCCACAAAATATATAAAAACGCTTTTGTTTGAGTTAAGGTCACTTGTTGATTAAAGTAATTAAGCAAAAGTGATACTACTGACATTATTGTAAATGCAACTCTCAAACAAAATGCTAAATATACAAAGCCATCAGCAGAAAAATTACCACCTAATTTTCTATATGCAATTCTTTTTATTTCTTTTGTAGACATCTTTTATAAACTCCTATTTCATTTTATGAAGTTAGTCATCTTGTGGTCTTCGTTAAAGTTAATTTTGTATTTTTCTTTTCCATCATTTATACATTTAACTATGAAAGCCATATTTTTGCCAAGATGTCTCATAGTCTGCATACCCTCTTCATCTTGTTTTGCTTCACCAGGCAATCTTCCAAAAACATTATTCCAGTACTGACTTCCTACAACTACCATATTACTAATAGTAAAATATTTATTTATCACATCAAAGTTTGTATCAGTTCCAGCACGACGTGCGACGCATACTGTTGCACCCACTTTCATACTTAAGTCGTAACTTGCACTATAAAATAGTCTATCAAGAAAACTAATGACCGTTCCGTTTGTAGATGCATAATAGGTCGGACTTCCTACCACTATGCCATCTGCACCCTTAAGTTTTTCTGCCACTTCATTTACTACATCATCTATGACACATTTGCCAAGTTTAGTACACGCACCACAAGCCATACAACCTTTTACATCATTTTTAAGACTAATTAACTCTGTCTCAATTCCTTCTTCATTTAGACCTTTTGCAACTTCATTTAATGCAAGTTCTGTATTAGAATCTTTCCTTGGACTTCCATTAATTAATATTATTTTCATAATTCCTTTTCCCCTTTTATTTACATTTAATTTTTATACTGGCAAATACTTTAAGCCCGTTAATTTTACATACTATTATATCATAAATGCATAAATATTATAGTCTATCATTTATTTCAAGGCACCAATTTTTTACAGCCTCATACTTACCATCGCAATGATGCTTAAAATTAGTTTTATTTCCTTTATTATTTATGCACTTCTCACAATTCACATCTTGTTCTACGCTGTCCTCCCCAGGACAAAATCTGTCATGAGATGCTTGACAACTTGCACATGCGCAAGTCGCACAAAGGTCTTTTGTGTTATCCTTATCTACAAATCTAACTTCTACATCGCTTTTATACTCATAATAAAAAACACCTGTGCGCCACAGGTGTCATTTTCTAATCTACTCTCTCATCCCCATAGAAGAATAATGCAACTGTTCCTGGACCTGTGTGACAACCTATCACTGTACCTATGTTATTGATTAAAACTTTTCCATCTAAACTCTTAAATGTTTCTTCTACTTTTTTAGCCACTTCTTCTGCATCAGCAAGACAAGCAGAGTTACTTATATAGCATTTACCACTATAATTAAGACCACCTTCAGCATGTTCTTTCATTTTCTCAACTATTCTATCTATGACATTATGCTTTCCACGAATTTTTTCTCTTGGTATAAGTGCACCTTTGTAATCAACATTTAAAAGAGGACAAATCGAGAGCATTTTACCTACAAATCCTGCTGTTTTTGAGACACGGCCACCTCTGATAAAGCAAGTTAAATCTGTAGTAAAAAACCAGTGATGAACTTTTAATTTATTATTTTCTCCCCACTCATAAAGTTCATCTATACTCATACCCTCTTTCTTCTTTTTAGCCATCATATCTATAAATAGCCCATATCCTGATGATGCTGAAAGTGAATCAAGAAGAAGTATTTTTCTATCAGGATATTTTGCGCTCAAAACATTTTTAGCCATATTTGCAGAATTAATAACTCCAGAGATTCCTGATGAAAGACACACATGCAAAACATCATATCCATCTTTTAAATATTTCTCAAAAAACTCTTCAAATTGTTTTTCATTAACTTGAGAGGTTTTTACATTTGCTCCTTCTCCAACCATCTTATAAAAGTCATCAAAGTTTATTGATTTCCCAAGGTCATCAACATATTGTTTCCCATCCATCTCAAATGTAAATGACACAAATGGTACTTCAATTTTCTTAAAATGTTCTTCTGATAAGTCCGCCGTTGAACAACAACTTAATATATATTTACTCATTCAGCCTCCAAAAATATTTGACTAATTATACACTATTTATTATATACACCTTGCAGGTTATCTCTCATATAAACAAATAGTAAAATAATTAATTCACTATGATATTTTAGTAGAAATTAAATAAAAAATCAATTATAATTAACTCTATGATTAACAAAAATATGCTAAATCTTGGCAAAAATCGCTCTGCCATTCGAGAGCTATTTGAACAAGGTAAAATCTTAAAAGAAAAATATGGCGAAGACAATGTCTACGATTTCTCTCTTGGAAATCCAAGTGTTCCTTGCCCAGATTTTCTAAATACTACGATAAAAAATCTAATCACTATCAGCGAATCATTAAAAAATAAAGATGGAAACTTTGCTGATATAGGCATACTTGAAAACTATAATACTAATTATGATTATAGAAAACTATCAAGCACTATGCTACACGGTTATACATCTGCTCCTGGTGATAAGATTGTTCGTGATGCAATTTCATCATATTTAAATAAAACATATAATGTGAATACTTCTTCTGACTTAATTTATCTCACTACTGGTGCAGCTGCTGCACTTTCAATTACACTTAAAGCACTATCATCACCAGATGGAAATAACGAAGTGATAGTTTTTGCACCATTTTTCCCAGAATATTCTGTATTCATTAAAAATGCAAATGCAAAAGTCACAATAGTTAAACCTGATTACAAAACTTTTTATCCAGACTTTAATGATTTTGAATCTAAAATTAACGAAAATACATCTTTAGTTATAATCAATTCTCCAAATAACCCAACTGGTGTATACTATAATGAAGATGTATTAAAAAACATTTGCCAAGTTCTCGAAAAAAAGCAAAAAGAGTTTTCTCATCCTATATATCTAATCTCTGATGAACCTTATAGAGAACTCTTATACACTTACTTAAAATATAATTTCATAACCAACTTTTATAAAAACTCTATTATCACTTATTCATTTTCAAAGTCTTTATCAATACCTGGTGAAAGAATTGGTTATATACTTGTTAATCCAGAAAGTGATAATGCAAATGATGTGTTTTATGCAGTTTGCGGAGCCGGTAGATCTCTTGGCTATGTATGTGCCACAAGTCTTTTTCAGTTTTTAATTCCGCATTGTCTCGGTCTTACATCAGACACTACTACATATAAAAGAAATGCGGAGACTCTTTATAGAGAACTTACACACATTGGCTATGAAGTCGTGAAGCCTGATGGCGCATTTTATTTATTTGTGAAATGCCCGACTAGCGATGATAATGCTTTTTCCAAAAAAGCACTTGAATATAATTTACTACTTGTCCCAAGTGAAAGTTTTGGAGTGACAGGTTATTTTAGGATAGCTACATGTGTGACAGAAAAACAAGTCACAAATTCGATCCCAAAGTTCAATGAACTATTTAATTTCTATAAAAATAGATAAAACTTTTTATAAAAATTTGAAAATAAGTCATTACATTTAGAAAGGATAACTATGAATAACTTAAATGAAGCAAGAGAAAAAATTAATGAAATTGATAAGCAGATGACAAAACTTTTTGTAGACCGTATGTCACTATGTAAAGAAATAGCTGAATATAAAAAGGCAAACTCTTTACCAATTCTTGATGCAAGTAGAGAAGAAGCACTTATAAATATTAATTTGAAACTAATCTCTGATGAATCGCTTAAACCCTATTACATAAATTACATAAAAGGCTTCTTAAATGTATCAAAGGAATATCAAAGAAGTCTACTTACAGGTCTTAAAATAGCATATAGTGGCATTGAAGGTGCCTATGGCTATATCGCCGCAAAAAGAATGTATCCAAATTGCGAACTCGTTTCCAATAGCAATTTCACAAAGACATTTAAATCTGTTGAAGATGGTACAAATGATAGAGCAGTGCTTCCTATAGAAAACTCTTTTGCTGGAGATGTTGGAGAGGTTATGGACTTAATCTTCTCTGGTTCACTTTTTGTAAATCGCATATTTGATTTAGAAGTGGAACATAACTTGATGGTCAACCCTGGAACCACTCTTTCGCAAGTCAAAATAATTGTTTCTCATCCACAGGCTCTTGCACAATGTTCTAATTTTATAGAAGAACATGATTTTAAAACCATTGAAGAAGTCAACACTGCCTTTGCGGCAAAAAGGCTTAAGGAAACAAACGACAAGACTATGGCAGTCATAGCAAGTAAGGAAACAGCAGATGCCTATGGGCTCACAATATTAAAAGAAAAAATAAATAACTCTGGTCTAAATACTACTCGATTTGCTTCATTTTCAAGAGTACTTTCAGACTACAAAGATGTAAGCGCCTCAAAAAAGAACTTCATCATAGTTTTCACTGTCAAAAATGTCGCAGGTGCTCTCGCAAAATGTCTCGACATAATAGGTGCTCACGGTTTCAATATGCGAAACTTACGAAGTCGTCCTATGAAAGAACTTATGTGGACTTATTATTTCTTCTGCGAAATAGAAGGCGACATAGAAAGCAATGATGCTAAAGAAATGCTAATTGCCCTTAAAACATTTTGTGATAGACTAAAGATAGTTGGAAACTATATTATCTAATTAATCTAAAACTTTTTATAAAAAAGTATTTATAATAAAAAATTGGCACAAATTAGTGAACTATACACTATTTTGTGCCAATCTTTTTATTAAAGAAGTGTTTTCACACAATTCTCAACGTCTTGCATATCTGCCATAGGTTCAAATCTTGCTACGACATTTCCATCTCTATCAATTATAAACTTTGTAAAGTTCCATTTGATATCAGATTTTTTATTCCAATCTGGATCCATTTTTGCCATCATTTTTTCCATCATATCTTTGTACTGACCTTCAGGAAAACCTTCAAAACCTTTTTGCTCTTTTAGATATGTATAAAGTGGCAACTCATTTGCACCATTTACATCTGCTTTCTTCATTTGTTCAAATGTTGTATTGTAATGTAGAGTGCAAAACTCATGTATTTCAGAATCAGAGCCAGGAGCTTGTCCACCAAATTGATTGCATGGTATATCTAAAATCTCAAGTCCCTTATCGTGATACTTTTTATACATTTCTTCAATTGGTGCATATTGTGGAGTAAATCCACATCCAGTAGCTGTATTTACTACCATTATAACTTTTCCTTTAAGTGTGCTTAAATCTAAATCTTCTCCATTGCTTTTTTTTACTTTGTAATCGTAAACCATATTTCCTCCTTAGTCATTTTTTATTTCCCAATTCATTAATTTATAAATTAGTTTTCTATATGTTTTTAATTCCTCTTCATCAAGCGGAAAACTTTGACCAAATACTTTAGGTATATCAATTGCCTTATCTTTTAATCTTACACCTTTCACTGTGATATTTATATCTATACTTCGTTTATCAGTCTTATCTTTAACTATAGATATATATCCCTTTTCCTTAAGCTTTTTTAATAGTGGCGCAAGTGTATTTGACTTAAGATTTAAAGCATCCACTAAATCTTTTTCATTTACACTCTCTTTTTCCCATAGCACCATCATAACTATATACTGCGTGTAAGTTAAATCAAGTTTTTTGAGAAATGGTCGATAGTTATTTACTATTCTATTTGACGCCGAATATGTCGGAAAACATATTTGATTTTTTAACAATAATGGATCATATTTACTCATAATTGTCACCCAATAAATTATATCTTATGCGATATAATTTGTCAATATCACACTTTTATATTTCTACTAGCAATATACTTTTGATAGATATAAAATATATTTTATAGAAAAAATATTAAATTAAATATCCAACATCACTAAGTACGTTTAAGTGTTTATATGATGTACTATGCTTAAACAGAACACATAGCATAAAAGCCGCCAGTAAAGGCGACTTTCAAAACTTAATAAGTAATAAAGTATAAAACCATCATTAGAAATGTATATCATAAATAGCTAATATATTAATTGACTATGTTTCCATTCATAAATATATTTAGTCTAATTGCAGTATTCCTGTTTTTCTACCACTTCTAAAACAAACTCCGTCTATGGATTCTTCAAAAATAGTCTTATTCATTCTAGCTACAAAATCATCTTCTAAATAATTACATTCTATCAAATAACCTAAGCCAAATTTTTTTGCTCTTGATACCAGTTTTTATTATTAACTTTAAACTGTTTTATTTTTTCATGAAAATCTGAATATGTATCTACTATTGCAATAGCTCTATTATATGAAATTGGAAATATTAAACACGTGAGTGACAATGCACCAAAAAAATTAATTGACTCTGCAATTCCAATTGGATAAACATCTCCTAAGATAAAGTCTATTTTCCCAGCACTTTCAAATAATACCAAGTGTTTGTCCGTGCTACCAAATAAAATGTCAATTGCATAACGAATAAATTGCCTATCTATTTTATCATCTATTACTGCTTCTTCTAAACTTCTACATTTAACCAGTCTACCGAGATTTTTTTTATAAAACTCATCTAATTCTCCAGGAGTTAAATTAGAGTTTTTATTATTATTAAATATATCTTTATTATATGTAGCAGTCATGAATTTTGATCGAAACATCATTATAAAAAAGAAATACTTTAGCAATTCATTCTTTTTGTAATCAACTTCAACAGAATAATTCTCTTTAAAAGATTTAATTAATTTTGCCGCAACATTTTCAAACTCCGCCAAATCTTTTTCAATTATATTAGGATCTTCCTTATTTTCATTTAAGTATTTGTATAGATTGTTTTCAACAAAAATTTCCTTCGGATATTTTTGTTCTATTTTTTCAGTTTTTTTATCATAATAATATACTTTGCCATCGGTTTTGCAAAAATTTCTAATAATAAATTGTGGAATATAATGTTGTCTTATATGTTCATTGTTCATTACTTTTCTAAATATACTCTTATTTCTTTAATTATACATCAATTTGTAGCAATTTACATCAATTTTTATATTTTACTAAGCTCATAAAATAAATATAATTATGTATTACTAACCAAGTGTTCTCTAAATGCAATAATCGAAAATGTTTCTTCTACACCATTTTTATATCTATAAATTATCCATTCTTTACCTTTGAGCATCGGTAGATAAAACATATATCCAGTTAACTTAGATGCTACTTTATAACACTTTTTTAATTCTGCAACTTTCTCTTTGTATTGATTGTCATCATTAATACCTACAAATTCACTTGATTTGTTTACACTTTTAACTTCAAAAATATGTATATTATCATAACTATCTTTCATTATAAAATCAGGATAACTAAAATGTCTTCCATTAAGATAATATTCAAACTTAATCTCAGAGTTTTGTAAATAATTTTTTCCCCACAAATACTCAAAATCTTCAGTCAATGGACTTGTCGATTTTACAATTCTCTCTTTTCCTTTTTCATATCCTTTATCAAGTGTATAACTTGATAAATCTTTTATCTCTTCTGCCCATTTCTTTTCCGCTTCACTATCAAATGTAAAGTCTATATCATTATCATCTAAGTTTTTCCACACCCAATCTCTTATTCCCATTTCATACTTAGCAACTTTTACATAACTTGAATTTCTTGGTAAAGATACTAACACAACTTTGCCTGTATCATCTATGTTGATTTCCATATTCTCATCATAGTCACATATATATTTATTATATGCAAGTGATATGGATTTGATACTGTCGTTAAAAGCAAACCAATTATCATAGTTTTTAGTATATTCTTTGCACAAAAGACGAATATCGTGACTATATTTATTTAGATTTCTATAAGTATCAAAGATATTCTCAATACTGATTTTTACTGGACACTCACCAATTATTTTTTCTAAATCAAAACTTTTCCTTTCTCTAAGAGTTTTCAGCCTTGTTGTTTTAATACTTATTTCTTCTTTTACTTTAGCAGTATTCTTTATTTCAACACTTTTTATACTTTCATCTCTTTCTATATTTGCCCATATATATGCTTTGGTTGCGAGATTTTTACTTTCATCATCTAAATCTTCAAAATCCATTAACCTCGGATTTCTTCTTACTCTACCTATGACTTGTTCATTTAATTGTGCACTTTGCACATCTCTCTTTTGGTATAGCATGCAAGCTCTTGGTATATCCCAACCTTCTGATACTGTTAATTTAAATATAACAACATCTATAGTTGATAGATTTTCTTTTGCATAATCTCTCCATTTATTAACTGGAAGTTTTTTAACCTTAAATACATCATTTGTATCACATTCTTTTAATTCATTTACTATATAAATCCACTTTAACTCATTTTTATTTAGAGTTGGTATGATTTCTGCTAATTCTTCCTTCACTTTATCCTTATTAGATATCTGAATTATCATACAAGGATTGATGTGTAATTTATCGATATATTGCTCTTTAATTTCTCTAAACTTGTCAACTGCAACTTGCAAATCATCATATTCATTTCCCTCAACTATTTCTTTAATTAATTTTGCATGCACAGCCTCTGATTTAGTTATCTCTACATCCGGGACTTGCCCTCGACTTAATTTTGGTGTAGCAGAAAAATTAAACGTCTTACTAAAATATGTTTTTGATAAAGTATCCAAATTATTTGTTGCTTGATGACACTCATCTTTTATAAGATAAATTATTTTATTTTTCCCAATAGCTGCAACTTCTCCATCAAATCTTATTCCAGCTGTTTCATCTCTCAAAAAACTTTCCATAGGTCCTCTCATAAGCAAAGTATTCTTTTTATATAAATCTCTTGGAAGGACATACACATTATATTCAGTTGGTATAAATAGTCTTTCTTCATTACTTATCTCCGAATTAATTAAATATGGTTTTAAATATGAAAATAATTTCTTTTCACTATACTCTAAGAACTTATCATAATTTTGTTTTGCAAGATCTCCTTTTGATAAAGTTGATACCAAAAATATGACATCGGTATTATCTCTTAATATCTCATTCATAAATCTTGCCATCATAAATGTTTTACCACTTCCAGTTGGTGCCTTAAATGTAATTTCATTTAATTTATTTTCTTTTGTTAGATGGACAAGCTCTGCAACTGCTCTATCTTGTAAATCTATAGCTTCTTGTAGCATTATTTTTCCTCCAAATACTTCTGTGTGCGTTCAAAATTCTCACACACCCACTTGATTTTATCATTTGCATTAGTAAACTTTTCCTTCCCATATAAAGTCTCATCTATAACATCAAATGCAGACTTACCTTTACCTCTTTCATAATTAAAAACTTGTGCTATATCATATACATCAAGCGAGCCACCAAGAGGCTCATTTTTCTTTATCCAGTCAAAATCACTTGTGCCATCATAACACTTACCGGTCATAACTCTTTTTAATCTTTTTGATGTTACATCTATAGCTATCCCATTTGGTGTGGTTTCTGTTTTTTCATTATTTGTACACAATATAAACTGTCTATTTCCACCATCCTCTTTATTTAATTCAAGAACAGCTTGACCAGTGGTGCCCGAGCCAGCGAAGAAATCTAAAATAATTGCATTGTCGTTGTCTGGTATAAATTTAATTATTTTTTTTAATAACACCACAGGTTTAGGATATTGAAAAATTCCTCTAGACAGTATTTCTTCAAGATTATTGTTTCCAATTTGTGTACTTCCAAATTTTTTTGATTCTAAACTCTTTAATGGAGCTGTATTAGTTCTATTTGCCTCATAAGACAATCTTGGTGCCATTTTTTTGCTTTTAAATATTAACTGTGCACCATTATTCATTCTTTCATACATTGTCTCTTCTGTCATTCTAAATGTTCCTTCAATAACAAAGTCATTGACATTTGTGCTGTTTTTAATTACAACATCTTCATTTATTTTCACTAATCCATAATCTCCTGCTTTGATTATACAATCAGCAAAACGAAACGATGCCATTTTACTTCTAATTCGAATTTTTCTATTTGGGTTTCCTTTATTTTGTAAAGGTGCATCTGTTTCACTGCTTTCAACAACTCCTCCATCCAGCGATTCTATTCCTTTTAATCCCTTTTCTTTTGCATAACATAAAATATATTCGCTTGTCGAACGCGAATATTTATTTAAAAAAGTCGGATTTGGATTTTTTTCCCATATAAAATTTTCTATAAAATTTTTTTCAAAAAATATTTCATCAAATAAACACTTCACATATGCCTGATTTCTATCATCTATACTACAAAATATTACACCATCATCACTCATGAGTTCCTTTGCAAGTATTAAACGATTATATAACATAGATAGTAAGTTGTCTCTTGTTATAGCATTATCATAATTAGTTTCAGCAAATTCTCCCATAGAATCTTTTCCATAAGGTGGGTCTATATATATCACATCAATTTTTCCTTTGTATTCTATAAGAAGATTTTGCAGAGCATCATAGTTGTCACCAATAATCAGTTTATGAGTGATAGGACTCTTGGTGCTCTCCCCTACAAAAGATAATTGCTCATTTTTCTTAAAATATTTTATGTCACTTCCCATTTTTTCAAGTCGCTTGTCAAAATGAAATCCTGTTCTTTTGTAAGTTGTCCCGAGTGCTGCAATATTAATTGCCTCATTTAAATCTTCTGCATTTTCAATTAATTTAATTAAAAGTTTTGCGTTGCTTTCTTCTATGATTTTATCCTCTTGTCTTCTTTTGATATCTGCTATCAAACTTTCTTTAGTTGCTTTTGAATGAATTGTGTCCATAATACACTCCAAATAATAATATTACGACACAAATAAAAAGTCGCAGCTTTTGAGAGCTACGACTGAAAATTGTGAGCTCCCATTTGCTGCGACACAAATTATATACATCACTACGGACTATAAAAAGAGCTCACAGTTTTGCCGTTTTAGACAAACTGTGACCGTAGTAATGCATAACTAAATATATATAATTTATGTCGCAATTATCATTTTATCATACTTTCAATGTTTTTTGAATATAAAAAGGCTGATAAATCCGCCACTACATTACTCATAAAATCTACAGCCTCAAAGTCTTCATAATTTACCAATACTTACAACAAAAAAGTGGCTCTCGCCACTATGAAAACATTACCTGTCTATGTGTTATCTAAAATCTTACTCAATTTTTCATTTAATTCTGGTATATCCTTTTCAATTGTTTTCCACACTGCTGTTAAATCTAAATTATCATAGTCATGTGCTTCTACATTTCTCAAGCCTCTCATTTCTGCCCAAGGAATCTCCATATGCTGCTTTTTAAATTCTTCTGGAACCATTTTACTAATTTCACCAATTTGAAACAAGCACATATGAAGTGAATGTCTATACAGTACATTTGTTTTATACATATTTTCTGTAACTTTATTATCAATAATAATTTTATTAATATCATTAATGTACTTTTTAATCCCTAGTAAAATGCTATTTATATCATTTTTATTTATCATAAAGAACTATGCTCTCCTTGTTAATACTATTTATAAAGTTTTTATCTTCTATTTCCGTCGATACTACATCAATGTGGCATCCAAATTCTTTTTCTAATCTGTTGACAAATGAAATGTATTGAAATAAAGTTTCCATTTTACCTTTATTCACAATAAAATCTATATCACTATTCTCATTATTTAGTCCTTTTGCATAAGAGCCAAATAATTTAAGTGTTTTAATTCCATATTCTTCTGCTATTGGAGTAGCTTTCTTTTTTATTTCTTCTATAGTATACATCAGTTATTATTTTACCACATTTCCATAATTTTTTGTAAAAAAAACTCAATTTTAATAATTGATATGTATCCTTTTTCAAGATACCCTATTTATAATCATACTCATTTTTGCTATAATATAGCATATGTTCTAATGTGAAGGTAAAATATGTTAAATGAAAATCTAAAAACTAGTGAGATAAAAAAAATCCATGTCACATTAAGTGAGGCATCTTATGACATTTACATTGGCAGAAACCTTTTGCAAAATGTAAATGATTATTTTAATTTAGATAGAAAAGTTCTAATCATCACTGATGACCATATCCCAGATAATTATGTAAATGCCGTCAAATCAAATATTAAAAATTCGATAATTTTTAAAGTCCCAAATGGCGAAGAAAATAAAAACTTTGATAACTATCAACAGATATTAAAAACTCTTGTTGAAAATAATTTTACGAGAACTGATGCACTACTCGCTATTGGTGGAGGAATGGTAGGTGATTTATCAGGAATTGTTGCGAGTACATTTATGAGAGGAATTGACCTGTATAATATTCCAACTACTCTTTTATCACAAGTTGACTCATCTATCGGTGGCAAAACTGCAATAGATTTTATGCATGTTAAAAACATAGTTGGTAGCTTCTTTCAACCAAAAGCTGTCCTCATAGATGTAGAAACTCTTAAAAGTTTACCTGATAGACAAATTAAAAATGGATTAGTTGAATCTATCAAGATGGCTTCAACATTTGATAAAGATTTTTTTGACTATCTTACTACGATGCCAAATATACTTAATAATGCCGAAGAAATTATCTATAAATCTTTACTTCTTAAAAAAGATGTAGTAGAAAAAGATGAAAAAGAAAAAAACATACGAAGAGTCTTAAACTTTGGACACACAATAGGACATGCGATAGAAGAAACGATGAACTTAAAACTACTTCATGGAGAATGTGTCGGGATTGGTATGCTATACTTTTCATCAGACGAAGTAAAAAATAAATTGCGAGAAACACTTGAAAAATATAAACTTCCTACAAGTTGCGATTTTGATAAAGAAAAAGTTTTAGAGCTTATAAAGCATGATAAGAAAGCAAGTGGCGACACTATTGCGACTATTCATGTAAATGAAATTGGTACATATGACATAGTGAAAATGACTATTCCCGAGATTTCAAAACTATTAGTTTAGTCATAAGAAAGCATTTTACCTTTTGTCATTTAAACCTTCATTAGTTTTTTACATATACACTTATTCATCAAATGGAGATAAAAATGGATTTTGGTTTAATCGGTTATCCACTCAAACATAGTTTTTCAAAAGAAGTGCACTCTCTTTTTTCAAATTATCAATACGAGATAAACGAATTAGAAGAGAGCTCTTTTGATGATTTTATGACTCGTAAAAACTTTAAAGGAATAAATGTCACAATCCCATATAAGCAAAAAGTAATTCCCTATTTAGATGAGATTGATGACTATGCTAAAGAAATTAATGCTGTAAATACTATCATAAATACTAACGGAAAACTTAAGGGCTACAATACTGATTTTTTTGGTGTTGTATCATCTTTTACATTTTTCAATTCATTCAACAAAGACTATTGTTATATAATTTTAGGTACAGGTGCTACTTCAAATACGATTGCATATACTCTTAAATTTTTGGGTGCGCACTATGTGAAAAAATGTTACCGCGAAAACTCTAAAGTAAAAGGTGACTTATTGTATAGCGAACTTGAAAAGGATTTCACCAATGTTCCTTTATATATTATAAATACTACTCCAAATGGTATGTATCCACACCACAGCGATGAAACTCTTATTGACTTAACTAAGTTCAAAAACTTAAAAGGTGTAATGGATGTTGTATACAATCCTCTTAAAACTAAAATCTTGCAAGATGCAGAAAAACTAGGTGTCCAAGTCTCATCAGGTCTTTATATGTTAGTTGCACAAGCCATTTTCGCAGGAAAATATTTTCTAAATGACAAGTCAAAACTTGATCCATTTCACTTTTATCCATCTATAGATTATCTAAGAAACGGTGATTTAGTTCGTGCAAATAAAATTTGTGGCAATATACTTACAGAAGATATCTTCTCATACTATGACATATGTCGTAAAAATAAATTAAATATTGTTCTTACTGGTATGCCAACCTGCGGGAAAAGTACACTCGGTAAAGAGATTAGCAAAAAATATAATTATGATTTTATAGATACTGATGAATTAATTGAAAATAGAATTAATATGAAAGTTTCTGACTACATAAAAAGTAATGGTGAAGCAAAGTTTAGAGATATTGAATCAGATATTATAAAAGAAATTGCTACAAGAAATCATGTGGTGATATCAACAGGTGGCGGAGTTGTATTAAGAGATGAAAATATTACAAATCTAAAATATAATGGTAAAATATTTTTCATAAATAGGTCTCTTGAACTGCTAAAGCCTTCTGATGATAGACCTCTTACAAGTAATCAATCTAGCCTTACTAAAAAATATAATGAAAGACTTCCAATTTATAAGAAAACCTGTGATATAGAAATAAATGGCGACAATGATTATACTTCACGCATAAATGATATTTTTGCAAATCTCTAATTAAAAGTGTTTGGCCACTTTTTCAATGTTTTTATTAAATAACTATGAACATAAAACTTAAAAAAATTAGTAAGTTATCTGGCACTATAACTGCAAAACCAAGTAAGAGCTTTGCACATAGATATTTGATTGCATCTGCACTCTCAAATAATGAGAGCACAATTTCTAATGTTGATTTCAGCGACGACATTATAGCTACACTCAACTGTATCCATGCGTATGGAAAGACACATTTTAGAGAGTTTGAAAAACATGAAGTTAGATTTAAAGCTTCTTGTGACAAAAACTTTGACCCAGTTTTTGACTGTAAAGAATCTGGCACTACTTTAAGACTCTTTATGCCAATAGCAATGCAAAAGTATGAAAAGGCAACTTTTATCGGAAGTTCTCGATTAATTGAAAGAGGCATTGATGTATATGAAAATGCATTTAAATATATCTCATTTTCTAAAGATAAATATAGCATCAAAACAAATGGCTTATTAGATCCTGGTCACTATGAACTCCCAGGAAATATAAGTTCGCAGTATATATCTGGTCTCCTCTATACTCTTCCACTTCTAAATGGTGATAGCGAAATAATTATCACTACTAAACTTGAAAGTATAAATTATATACTTATGACTCTTGATGTCCTTAAAAATTATCAGATAGAAATTGACACAAATATTGATATTTCACCAAATGATACTAAATCCGATAAGACCTCAAAACTATTTTTTAATATTAAAGGTAAGCAAACATATGTTGCTAAAGACTTTTATGTGGAAGGCGACTATTCAAATGCGTCTTTTATAGATGCCTTTAATTATTTTGGAAATGATGTTACACTTCTTGGTCTCAATGAAAAATCTTTACAGTCTGATAAAGTCTACAAAAAATATTTTAGCCTGTTAAATGAAAGTGCTCCAGAAATTGATATAAGTAATTGCATTGACCTTGGTCCTATCCTTATCACGTTCGCAGCACTAAAAAATGGTGCAAGATTTACTGGGACTAAAAGGCTAAAGATAAAAGAGAGCGACCGTGGAAATGTAATTGCAAATGAATTAAAAAAATGTAAAGCTTCCATAGAAGTTTTAGATGATGAAATAATTGTCCAAAAAAAAGAACTTCAGTCACCCGAAGTTCCTTTTGATTCTCATAATGACCATCGAATCGCGATGGCTTTAAGCCTTCTTTCAACTATGTTTGATATTGAAATAAATAATGCAGAGTGTGTGAGCAAAAGTTACCCTGGATATTTTGATGATCTAAAAACGCTTGGGGTTCTCATTAATTAATGCCCCTGTTTCTTTTTCATCACACATAAAACTCTTTCATATCATCAAGCCTCAGACAGCCTAACCTTCCACCTTTATAAGTACATCCACAGTCTATTACTATATTGTTTTTACTGTGATAAATATAGCCAGGATTTTCATTATTCTCTATTAGTTGAGTTGGTGTATGACCTACAACCAAATATTTATCATCAAAATACAATTTTTCATAGTCCATTTTGTCCCATACCAGTTCCATTATATTATAATCTTTTAACTTTTTACTTTTCTTAAAGTTCCCAAGCCCAGCATGAACAAGTATAAACTTTTTATCTCCAATTTCTAATTCTTTATATAGCTTCAATCTTGTTAAATAATTAAATATTCTATTTCGTGTTTCTTTATCAACACTAAATAATTCATTTAATGTAGTTCCTCCACCATTCTTATTCCATTCTTCTAAAAGTCCAAGAATCATACCATCTGACAACTTGTCTACAATGTCATTTGAAATTTCCTTTAACAAGTAATTTAAGCATAGTGTTGCCATATACTCGTGGTTCCCTGCAAGTAAATAGATATTATCTTTTCCCATAATATAAAGTAATGTCTTAATAGAGTTGGGTCCTCTATCAATGACATCACCAATGACATATAATATATCGCTGTCTTTAAGTTTAATTTTTTTCAGCATCTTTATAAATGCATCATACTGACCATGAATATCTGATATTACATATGTATATGACTTTTTCATATTTATTCCAATTTCATTATGGTATAAAATCTAATATTCTTTTAATTAATTCACCAACTTCACCAAATCAATACTTTCCCTTTCCTTTGTATTCTCAAGCATTAACTTGTACTCTTTATTATTTAAAACTTTGCTATTTATTAGTTTTATTCTTTTGATTAATCTGCCTATTTCTTATAAGTGCAATAATTACAATAGCCAAAATCACTGAAGAGCTTATGATACCTATTTGCCATTCTTTGCCAATTAAAATATTTCTTATATTTTTTATAATCTCAAATAGTTGACTCATACTTAATATAAAAGCTAATGTATTTAAAATCTTGGCCTCAATATTTGCTGTTATACCACTCTTCAGATTTGCAATTTGCTCTAAATGCTTACTATTCTTTTTATACTCATCCATTAATTCTTTAGTCTTAAAAGCATTCACTATATCATTTGATAGATCTTGAGCAACATGGTAATTAAATACATTATTATTCCAAAATAGAATTGTCTTTCCATATTCAACTTGAAGTTTAAGTGATTTACGAGAAGAAATATTACTATTTTCTAATAACTCATCAATTATCTTAATATTTATTCGACTAACTGCTGCATTTTGAAATATTGCTATTTCACAAATAAAAATAAGTAATATTTCTGCGTCAATATTTTCTTCATATCTATTAGAAAAATCTTTTAGTAAATAAACTACAGTTTTTTCATCGACATATAACTCATAAAAATTGTATTTTGAAAAATCATCACTTCCTACTTTCTCAAAATAACTATCACTAATCTGATGAGGATTGTATTCACTATTTGCTGTTTCTGCAATCAATGTGTATTTCATTGTTTTGTCTTTCTTATTGATGCTATTACAGTTTATAGTTCGAATTTTACCATATTGATTAAGTGAAACTTTATTCAAAAACTCATCCAATTTATACTCATTATTATTTACCTTAATAGATAAATGATTTGATGAAATTATGTCTCCTATTTGTGAATCTTCTTTGTCGCAGTTACCTATGATTAGCTGAAGTATGCCAAGATTGGTATTTTTACAGTAAGTATATACTATATTGCATAAAATCCATTGCTTTACACTTTCATCATAATTATCACTATCATAATATGAGATATACGCATTCCCATAATTAACTCTCGTTAACGCTTTGCTGACTTTATTGTCACATTCATATAATGATGTCTGCATTAGTTTTTCAACATAACTATCAAAAATCTCATCTTTTTTAGAATTAGTGAATAAACTTTCACTAATCACTCCTCCAACTGGTATCATTATATAAATATCCGAATTTAACATAATTTATCTCCTTTAAGATACATTAATTTAAATCCATATTTATTAGATTTGTCGCTCAACAAGTTAAACCCATATTTTTTGGAAATCTCTTCTCCTTGTTTTGTAACAGTAGATGCTAAAACATCTTTTATTTTGTATCCGGAATTGTTTTTATCTTTCAATTTCTTTATAAAGGCATCCATCATCTTCGTGCCTAATCCATATCCTTGATATTCTTTATATAATGCTATAGATATAAAATATATATAATTCTCTTTTCCATAAGAAAGTACATCTTCCGGTTCAATATTGTCATCATAAAAAACATCACTTGCCATTATTTTATCATGTAACTTTTTAGTTATTGGGAAATAACACAAATAACCTATTATCTCATCTTTATGATAAAGCAAGACAAACATTTCCTTATTCTTGTTAAATCTCTTTTCAATACTATCAAATTGCCCTCTGTCTTTTTCCTCATAAACATCTTTTTCTATATTCATTAAGTCATAAATAATGTCATTTGATGTATATAAATCACTATATTTAATTGTGAACTCTTTTTTATTCATTACCTTTGTATACTTTCTTTACTTTTTATCTTTCATATACTCATCAATATATTTATCTATTTTATGTGCTACTTCAATAAAATCTTTTTCTTTATATCCTTTAGTTGTCATAGCTGCTGTGCCAATTCTTACACCACTTGCAACTTTAGGACTTCTTGTTTCATTTGGTATACAGTTTTTATTTAGCGTGATGTGGTGTGAATCAAGCATCTCTTGACATTCTATGCCAGTGATTCCTTTATGAGTTAAATCAAGTAAAAACAAATGATTGTCTGTCCCTCCTGTTACCACACTATACCCCATCTTTATAAACTCATCACTCATTGCTTTACAATTTACAACTACTTGATGAATATATTCTTTATATGAAGGAAGTAAACACTCTTCTGCTGCAACTGCTTTTCCTGCAATTACATGTTGAAGTGGGCCACCTTGCGAAAATGGAAATATCGCACTGTCAACTTTTTTTGCGAGTTCATTCTTACAAAAAATCATCCCACCTCTTGGTCCACGGAGCGTTTTATGTGTTGTAGTTGTGATTAAGTCTGCATAGCCAAATGGTGTTGGATGCTCAGATACTGCAATGAGACCTGCAATGTGTGCCATGTCAACCATAAAATATGCATTTACTTGTTTCGCGATTTTAGAAAACTTATCAAAATGTATTGTTCTACTATATGCTGATGCTCCTGCAAGAATTAACTTTGGCTTAAACTCAAGTGCCTTTCTTTTCACATCTTCCATATCTATAAATCCATTTTGATCAACTTCATAAAAAACCATATTAAAAAGTTTACCCGAGAAACTCACAGGGCTTCCATGAGTTAAGTGAGCACCATTGTTTAAAGACATAGAAAGTATAGTGTCCCCAGGATTTAGAACTGAAAAATATGCAGCAAAATTAGCACTACTTCCACAGTGTGGTTGGACATTTACATGGTAGTCAGTATTAAATACTTTTCTCCAAAGTTCGCAACATTTTTCTTCTATCTCATCCACATACTGGCATCCACCATAATATCTACCTTCATTTCCACTTTTACGAATAGCTGGATACCCTTCACTATATTTATTTGTAAGTATTGAACCCGTTGCCTTTAATACATTTTCACTTACAAAGTTTTCACTTGCTATAAGTTCTATATTTTCATCCTGTCTCTTTTTTTCTTTTTCAATTAAATCAAAAATGTCTTTTATCATAACTTAGCTCTTTATAATACAATATTAACAATTGTACTATCCTTTCATATATTATATATTTTTATATATTTAATGGATAATACTGCATTTTGTATTATCTCTTAATCGTCAAGATGATATTTTCTAGAACACTCTATCCCCATTCTTTACTTTTTCACTTGGAGTTAAAAGAACCACACCCTGCTCTGACTCTGTCCCAAGTATTCTCACTTCACTTGTTATATCTCCAATATGAATCGGTGTTAGATTAGTACAACATATTACCTGTTTTCCTATAAGTTCTTCAGCTTTATAAAGTTCTGTTATCTGTGCAGAGGATTTTTTCACACCAAAATCTCCAAAATCAATAACAAGTGCATATGCTACTTTCCTCGCTTTTTTGTTAATCTTGCAATCTTTAATAGTTCCGACTCTCATTTCTACTTTGTCAAAATCTTCAAGGTTTATCATACCACTTCTCCTTTTACCCCTTATAGTTTTCAATCATGTACTGAACTATTTTTGCACTCTTCATCGCTGCATCTTTTTCAAAAACTTGATATTCAACAAATTGTGTTTCATCAGGCTTATCCGAGATTGCTCTTATAATTACAAATGGTATTTTATGTAAATAACACACATGCGCAATTGCTGCACCTTCCATCTCACAGCATAAGCCCCCGAAATCAGAAATGATTTTTTCCTTTTGTTCTTTTTTACTTATGAATTGATCCCCAGAGCAAACTCTTCCTTCAAATACTTTTGCTTCTGGTGTTGTTTCTTTCACAGCATTTACAGCCATTTCCCTTAAAACCTCATCGGCTGGAAAAGCAAAAAGTCCTGTATATGGGATCTCACCTTTTGCATATCCAAGATACTCTACATCAAAATCATGCTGGACAGCATCAGTTGATACGACTACATCTCCTATATCAATTCTATTATCAAGAGACCCAGCACAACCTGTGTTAATTATTTTAGTACAATTAAAATCTCTTATCAGAATATTTGCACAAATACCTGCATTAACCTTTCCCATATCGCATTTTACAATTACAACTTCATTTTTACCAAGAGTTCCTTCACAAAACTCCATATCTGCTATCTCAATAGTGTTCCTAACTTTTGTTACTTCTTTTAATGATGCTACTTCAATATCCATTGCACCAATTATTCCAAATTTTTCAGTGACATTTGCTTTTTTATTACAAGCAAATAATAAAAAACTACAAATATAGATAAATACCATTAATACATATTTAACAATTCTCTTCATTATCATAAACTCTCCTATTTGAAATATAAAAATATATTATACCATAAATCTAAATATATTGTAGTCTTAAAATACATAAAAAAGCTCTCGTTTAGAGGGCTTTCTCATTATATAAAACTTTATTGTATTATAAATATAATTATTTTAAGCCATTTTAAGCGCCATTTCTTTTATATAAATATTAATCTGCCAATTGCTCAATAAGGTAGTTTTCATTTAAACATTATATTTGCATACATAAAAAAACTATACCCACTTGACAAGCAAAATATTAAAAGAGTAAAATTATCTAATATAAATAAAACTACTGTATGTCAGTGGCAGATTATAAGTTAATTCTATGAAGTTTATCAGAAGCTAATATGAAGCATTACAGAGATTGGAGTAGAATGAAAAAAATATTGATTGTAGGTCTTGGACTTATTGGTGGCTCTTATGCTTTAGGTCTTACAAAAAAAGGCTATGAAGTTTATGCATACAATAGAAATAAAGATGCCATAGACTATGCAATAAAAAATAAAATAATCATCAGTGGGACTTCCGAGTTTACAAAAGATTTTGTAGGTCAATTTGATAGGATTATTTTTTCACTTTATCCTAAAGTGTTTGTAGAATACATAAAAAACTACAAAGACTTTATAAAAGATGGTGCGATAATTAGTGATGTGACAGGCGTAAAAGAATCTATAGTATATGATACTCAAGCCATCTTAAACCCAAGAGTTGAGTTCATCCCTGCTCACCCAATGGCTGGAAAAGAAGTATATGGAGTTAAAAATGCTGATGAAAAAATATTTGAAAATGCAAACTACATCATAACTCCAACTGATAAAAATACGGATGAAGGAATCGCATTTGCAACAGAAATTGGAGAAGCACTAGGTTTTAGAAAAATATCTATATTGTCACCAGAAAAGCACGATGAGATGATTGCCTTCCTTTCACAGCTCACCCACTTAATAGCAGTTTCGCTTATGACTTGCAAGGATTCAGAAAATCTTGTCAACTATACAGGCGACTCATTTAGAGATCTAACGAGGATAGCAAATATCAATGAAAATATGTGGACTGAACTTTTTATGATGAATAAAAATGCTCTCCTAAAAGAAATGGATTCATTTATAAATTGTATAACTAAACTTAAAGATTTTATAAAAGGCGATGAGATAGATAAAATCAAAAATATGATGAAACTATCAACTGAACGAAGAAAATATTTTAATAAATAATTTAGTTACATATCTTTCACACTATAATCTAAAAGTAAATGAGAAATGACATTTATAAATATTTACTTGAAAGGAAAAATATGAATATAACATTTAACAGACAATTACCAACACCTCAAGAAATCAAGAGCATGTATCCTGTGCCAGATAATCTTGCGAAAAAGAAAAAAGAGAATGATGAGGAAATTAAAAAAGTATTCACAGGCGAGTCAGATAAGTTTATACTTGTGATAGGTCCTTGCTCTGCCGATAGAGAAGATGCTGTCATTGATTATATAAAAAGATTACGAAAACTCGCTGATGAAGAAACAATAAAAAATGAACTTGTGATAATACCAAGAATATATACAAATAAGCCACGAACTACTGGAGAAGGGTATAAAGGAATGCTTCACCAACCAGACCCATCTCAAGCACCTGATATGTTGAAAGGAATCATTGGCATAAGAAGGCTTCATCTCACTGCCTTAACAGAGACAGGCTTTTCATGCGCTGATGAGATGCTCTATCCAGAAAATCATAGCTACCTTTCAGACTTACTTTCATATGTAGCTGTTGGTGCAAGGTCTGTAGAAGATCAACAGCATAGGCTCACTGCAAGTGGTGTCGACATACCAGTTGGTATGAAAAATCCGACTTCTGGAGATTTTTCAGTTATGTTAAATGCAATAAAGGCTGCTGAAGCTTCTCACACATTTATTTATAGAGGATTTGAAGCAACTACCAAAGGAAATCCACTCGCTCATGCTATACTTCGTGGATATGTAAACCATCATGGTGAATCTCATGAAAATTATCATTATGAGACGCTTAATATTCTTGCAAATATTTATGATAAAGAAAAGTTTATAAATCCTGCTGTCATCATTGACTGCAATCATTCAAATAGTGGAAAAAAATATATAGAACAAATACGAATTGCTAAAGAAGTATTACACTCAACTACTGAAAATGAGAAAATAAAAAATCTTGTTAAAGGACTTATGATAGAATCATATATAGAAGATGGAAATCAAAAAGTAGATGAAGGAATCTACGGCAAATCTATTACCGACCCTTGTCTTGGCTGGGATAAGTCAGCAGAGTTAATTAGAGAAATTGCAGATATAAGAAAGAAGCAAAAAAGCAATTCATAATCTAATATGCCTTTGCTTCTTCTGGTGTCATCCAAAAATGAATTCCGTGTGTTGATTCCATCCATCTGTCTGGATTGAAACTATCTGGAAATACATACTCACCAAGAGTATATTTGAAATCACCTGATGCACAAAGTGACCAGGCTTCAGTATAATGCTCTTTATAATCCATCGATGTAATATTTATTACCTTTGCCTTGTCACATCTACAAGGTCTAGTAGTAGAGCAAACTCTTCTCGCATCTGCTGGTATAAGCAAAGTCACAAGCAAATCATTAAAACATTTTTTATATCCAAGAAATGCGCCTGTCTCTGGACAGTGCATCTTATAATTTTTAGTTTCATCATCTATTATAATTCCTTCATGGTTTGAGCACTCCATTATAGTACATTCAAAATGAGTCCCTCGGCAATCAGCATTATGAAAGTTTGCATATCTCATATCACAACTTTTAAGAACTGCTTTCCTTAGATTAGCAGAGTCAAAGTTCACATATTCAAACCTCGAACCTGTAAAAATGCTCTCGGAAAGATTTGAATTACTAAAATCAATGTTTTCACCTAATGCATCAGTAAAGTCAATACGGTGAAGATCAAGATTTGATAAGTCGCTCCCTTTTTCAAATTCAACTTTTTTTAGGTCAATAAAATCTTCATTTTTTCTTTCTTTAATAATCTTTTCTAAATCTAATCTATTCATACTTTACCGTCCTTTTTTAGATTTATGAAACTAATTAATCTTTATGATAAAAAGTTTTTGACTCTCTCAAGATTTTTCTTTGCTTCATTTCTGCCTATCTGATACACTCTCTCAAGTTCATTTGGGTTGTTTTCTGTTCTTTTTATACCAAGAGAAGTTTCTGGACTTATTATAAAAACTTCTCCAATTTTTTCTTTTTCTTTAAGCTCTTTTGTTTCTTCATTATATACTATATGTCTTCTCGCCATAGCATCAACAAACTTTCTATACTTATGCATCGCAATTCTCATAATAGGTATTATAGAAGTTTTCTTTTTTACAAAACCTCTTGGTTGAGTTAATATTACTACAATCTTATCATAGCCATTTTCTTCCAATATCTTATATGGTATAGGATTTATCACCCCTCCATCAAGAAGTTTATATCCACTTACCTCTACGATATTTGATACAAGTGGCATAGAAGCAGATGCTCTCATCCATTCTATAGTTTCAGTGTCAACTATTTTACAATTATGATATCTTATCACAGCTTCCTCTACATCTGTTGCACCTACGAAAAAATCTATCGGATTATTTTTATATGCTTCCTTATCAATGGGGTCAAGTTCATCAATTATTCTATGATAGCAAAAATCTCTTCCATATAAATCACCAGTTATGATAAGTGATCTAAATCCAAAATATCTTGGATCTCTTCCCCATTTTTTATTATATCGAACTCCACGTCCTATCTGTTTTGATTTGTAATTACAACCGAATATTGCTCCTGCTGATATACCTGAAATACCATCAAACTCTACACCATTTTCCATAAAAACATCTATGACTCCGCAAGTAAACATTCCTCTCATAGCACCACCTTCAAGTGCTAAACCTTTCTTCATCTTATTTCTCCAACTTCCATAACTATATTTGGCATCCTTTTACTATTCTTACTTCCTAACTCTATAGGTTGCCTTTATAAACACCACATATTTTACTAAATATTGAATAAAAACTCAAATAATTTAAATAAGTGGACTTTCGTCCACTTATTCTTATAAAGAAGGTTAAGAAAATCTCATCACATAGATTATAAGTAATTCAGAAATTATAACTATGATTTCCATCCCAAAAATTATTTTCTTTAATATCATCTCTGCTCCTTCTGCCCTCCAGGAACAGTAAAAATATAACATTTGTAATGGTATATATATGTCACATATATTTAAAGCCATTTTTTTTGTTATAATCCAACATTCTTTTGACTTTTTTTATAATCAGTGATAAAATTAATTTTCGGATGTTTAAATAGGAGGTGTATTATGACAAGTCGTGAAGTAATAACTTTTATGCTTGGTTTTGGATTTATTTTCTTCATATTACTTATGCTTTTTTATGGTTTAACTTCTTTAAGCTACCAGAAGATATTTAAAGCATATGGCTATGCTCATCCAGGATATGCATGGATACCATTTTATAGACTTTACATTTTATCAGATTTGACGTGTGAAGATACTTTTAAGCTCGGTGAATTTGAAATTGAAAAGAAACTATTTGTATGGTGGTGGGTTGCTGTTTATGTCATTGCCTTTATTCCTTTTGTCGGCAGTTTCTTAAGTTTTATCTTAAATGTACTTTGCCTTGGCTTCTGCTATGATAAAGGTATAAGGAAAGTTGACCCTACCTACGAGAGTAAATTATTAAGCTATGCAAGTGCTATCTTTGGTTTCATTCTTTGGTTCCTTGTCCTTCCAAAGAAAGTAGACTAATTAGAAGCACAGAATATTAAAAAAACACATTCGACTTTTCGAATGTGTTTTTTGTTTTACTTATAATTCTTATTCATTTTTTTTATTGTTGTTTTAATTTTATCTACTAAACTTTTTGGCGATATAACTTTCACATGATCACCATACTGCATAGCCCAGAACTTCATTGATTCAAAGTTTACTGTTACCTGTGCATTGATAGTGCCATCTTTTTTCTCTTGAAATATAATATCCGTACCAAACCAATCTATCACATCATTAAGTATTTTTCTGTCAAAGTCAAAACTCACTATCCCCGAATCACCTGACATCATATAGAGATGCTCAAGCATATGCTTTGGTAAATCAGGTTTTGTAGCTTTCTGGTCTATTGGTTCATCCATAATCTCTATATTCTTAATCCTATCAAGACGTAAATTCGCCGGGTCATTATATTTATCGTATTTACACAAAAGATAATAACGACCTTGCGCTGCTATTATATAAAATGGATTTACAATGTGTTCTTTTAGCTCTCCAGTTTTCTCATCTGTCTTTGGTTTTAACTTCTTATCTATATCATATGAACAATAATTGAATCTAACCTTTTTTCTCTCTCTTATAGCATCATCAAGAATGCTGATGGTATAAAAGATTTCCTTGTTAATTCTCTTATCATCTTTAAGCGATTGAATAAACTCTATTCTCGGATTAAAATGTTTACTTGTGAGTTTCTTTAACTTATTTACTAACTCTATTGTTTGGTTAGATGATATGTATTTAGAGAAAATAAGACCATCAATTAAAAATCGAAGTTCTGAATCATCAAAGTCGCTCTCAATATAATAATTAGATGTGACTTCATTTTTACTCTTTCCCTTTCCTCTTTTTGCACTCGAACTATTTATCTCATAGCCCTCTGCTTTTAGATTTTCAAGATTTCTCTTTATAGATTTTCTCTCAACTATCATATCGTAGTCACTATAAAGATAATCTTTTATCTGCTCTTGAGTTAATGGGTTTTCAGCATTTGTGTACTCTCTTAAAATCTTTAAAATATAGAGCACCATTAGATTTTTTGATTGTTTCTGATACATATTTTCTCCTGGATTTAAGTTTTATGGTTTATATGAGTTTTTTAATAGCATTAAGAAAGTGTTCGCAAAAAGTAAAGTATTCTCTCTTAAACTTATCATCATCTATGTAATGAAGGTTAATAGAAATGTTTTCCCAAGCCCCTTCTGCTGATACACAAAGTAATTTCTTTGCCACCATCAAATCAGATTTCGCAGATTGGTTTGATTTGCCAGCTATGCTACTTGTTATTTCCAGTCCTTTTAATACATTTTCCATCATTTCTCTTGGAACCTGACAGCAAACTTTACATGCCTCTTGCATTTTTTCTTTTCTCTTTTTCTTCTCATCTTCTGTTACATTTGGCATAGCAAAAACTTTTTCCATTATCTCAAATGTTTCTGCATCTTTATCCATTAACTCTAAAAACTTCTTTTTCAAGCTTTCAGCATCATTTTTTACTTTTATAACAAGTTCTTCATACTCTTTATATTTTTCTTTTCCTATGGTGAGATTGCAAACCATAAGTGTGAGGCTTATGCCACTTGCTGCAGTAAGCGATGATGCAACACCACCACCCGGCATAGAACTACTACTGCTTAACTTTTCTAAAAAATCTTCTATTTTGTCATCTTTATACATCTTAATTCCTCATTTACTAAACATTTCTACTATATCATATATTTTCTATGCCACTATAAAACTATTTTTTTTACTACATACTTGTATATCCGCCATCAACTGGAAGGCATACACCTGTCACATATGTTGACATAGGAGATGAAAGGAATATTGCTGCAGTGTCAAGTTCTCCTTCATTTCCATATCTTTCAAGTGGTATCATTGTTTTTGCATTTGCTTGGAAGAAATCACTATCAAGAGTTTCTTTTGTAAGTGGTGAATAAAAATACCCAGGACAAATTGCATTTACATTTATATTATATTTTCCCCACTCTGCTGCAAGACCTCTTGTCATATTTACCACACCACCTTTTGCCGCATGATAAGGTGAACATGGTGCAACTTTATTTCCCACAAGTCCATACATAGATGCAATGTTTATTATCCTTCCATATTTCTTTGGAATCATTGCTTGTTTTGCAACTTCTCTTGCCATTCTAAATGCACCGAACAAATCAATATTTAACTCATTATAAAACTGCTCATCAGTAATGTCTTCTGCTGGTGCAACTGCTCCTGTACCTGCATTATTTATTAAAATATCAATTCTACCAAACTTGTCCATAACTGTCTTCACTGCTTCTTTTACTTTGCTTGTATCAGTTATGTCACAAGTTACACCAATAGCATCTACACCAAAATCTTTCCTAATATTCTCTGCTACTTCTTCTACAAGATTTTGTCTTCTAGCAAGAGCTACTATATTACATCCTTGATTTGCAAGAGCCTTCGCCATCTGAACTCCAAGCCCCGTAGATGCTCCTGTAACAACTGCCACATTACCTTTTAAATCAAAATAATTTTTCATACAACACTCCTTTTAGGGTCATACCCATTTTATTTTAATATCTTTTTTATATTTTCATCACTTACATTTGGTAGCATATCACTCAGATGATTAAATAATTTTTGATAAGATTTTTCAGGTGTATTTTTATATACTTTATTTATAAATGTCTTTCCGTAAAACTTTTCAGGAGTTGTATATTCAGCAACTCCCCACCCATAGGGATTGCCATATTTATCTCTCATATAAATAAAATCGTTAGTTATAATATAACTTTTTTCCTGCAGTTTTGTAATTAGAGTTTCAAACCCTACTTTACCACCTTTTTTATAATTCCCTATATCTTTTATTTTTTTAGATAATATTGGTACATTCTCATTTATTAAATTATATAGTTCATTTTCTCTATGTGATATTAAACCATCATCAAATCTTGCATCAAAATCATAACCATTTCTTCTGTAATTTGCAAAATCATAAAACCATTCTTTACTTATAAATACAGCCTTTTTATCAAAAAATTTGCCATAAGCACATTTAAGTTCTTTAATGATTGGTCCTTTCCATTCCCACACTTTCCAACCATCTGCACCATTCCACCATAGGTCAGGCGACACATTTTCTTCTATAGAAAACCCTGTGATTGAATTTGAAAAAAATGGTATAAAACCATACTTATTAATTGCATCTACTAAACTTTTTTTATTTTTAATATATATTCTAAATCTATTTGCCATTTAACTGCTTTAAATCCTTATCACTATTACCTATTTCAGTATCCAAGCAAAACCTTTAGCAGTTCTTAAATCTGAATCCACAAAATGGTTCCCTTCATTCCATTCTAACACAACTTCTTTTCCTTTAGTATTCTTTAACATCTCGTAATACTTTCTTATATTGTCGCCAACTGTTGCCATTACTTTATTTTTTGTTTTTTCTTCTTTATCACCAAGACTTAAATATACTTTATTTACTTTTATGTCATTCTCACTTATATACTTCATAAAATCTGGAAACCACATTGATGGCGAAGTCGCTACCACCCCATCAAATAAATCTGTATTGTAACTTGCCCATAATGCAAATAGTGCTGATAACGAATAACCACCAATATATATTTTTATATTATCCCCATACCTTTCTTTTAAATATGGCATCAAACTATTTATAATATACTCTAAAGTTTTAAATGCTCCATCGCCAAAATCTTCTTTACCAAAAACAGCAGGTACTGCCCAAGGTGACAAATCATCATTCCAATTATCAACTAAAAATGCAAGTAATACAAACTTCTCATCTGACAACTCACTAATCTTCTCTACCTCACTATCAAGCACTTCCAAATCATGCTCGTCAATTGCTTGAATTAATATGCTAGTAGGGTTTTCAGTTTCGTAAAGAAAACAAGATTTGTTGTTGATAATTATATTCTCTTTGGTTTCCATAAAAACAATCCATTTGATGTTGCGAGATCTTTTAAAATTTTTAGATTTTTACTATTTGCATTATATATTGTCATATAAAGGTCACCTTTATCAATAGTGATAAGTGCTTTATCAAATCTAACTAACACATACTTTTTTGATTTTACAATTTTCTCAATAACATTTGGTTTAGGATTTATTTTTGACTTGTCATCCACTATAAACTCTAAATCATAATAGCAATTTAATTTAAGAATAATATCTGTAAACTTATTGTGTATCTTTTTTGCGTTCTTTAAATAATGCTTCTCAACATCAAAAAACTGCCCCTCACTATTCTTAGGAACTTGCATAGGGAGGAAGTCGATGACGTAGTATGGTTTCTTTAATAGAGTTTCAATTTCTAAATTAATTTTCATCGCTTGTCTTTACCTTTTCAGCATTAATAATTTCAATTAATAATTCAATTGACGCACTTAATTGCTTATCAGTAAACTTATTACCATTATCTGGATGGTCAATTGCATTTCTAATATAAGTTGAAAGTGTATAATAATTTATTGTATTTCCCCTTCTATCAGTATAAGATGATTGTTTTAAATACATATTCTTATCTATGTTGCTATGACTATTTATATAGTTATTTATGTACTTATCACAATCTGATATTCTATCGTTCCCTATCAATGTTTGCAAATATCCATAAAGTTGTATATGGTAGTCGTTGGACACTATATTGAAAGTATTATAATTAGTTTCTGCCAAAGTAATCGTAGGTAAAACCATTGGAGCATCAATTCTATGCCCTTCAATTTTGCTATTTACATTTTTTAATGCTATAACTAACACATTCTCTCTATCTTCTAATGCACTTTTTATTACATATTCTGAATGTGTTGCTATAATCATTTGAGCCTTTTGTTCTTTCTTACAAATTAAATTTTTCGGAGTCGTAAATATACTTCTATAATATTCTAATATTTTTTCTTGCCACAATGGATGCATACTTAACTCAGGTTCATCTATTAATACAATTCCACCATTAAGCATTCTTTGATTTTTCAATAAGTATGCTCCTCTAAACACTATTTGCTTTTCGCCTGTACTTAAAGAATCAATAGATATCTCTTTATTATATTTTTTAAATATAATCTTTTTTTCTTCAGAATTTTGTTCATCTACAGCATCAAATTTAATATTATCAAAAAACTTATTAAAGGCATTTTCAAATCGGTATATTCTAGAATTCTTTATAAAGGTATCATAATCTTCTTCATTCTTACCTTTTTTCTTTTTTGCCAAACTAAAATATTCGGAATTGTCTTGTGATGAAATATCAATAATCAATTGTTTAATTTTTGTAAAATCCTCGTCATTATCAATATTACTTTTATCATCATCTAACTGCATTGTAGTTGTTGTTTTTACTTGATCAGTTTTAAACCCGGAACGTGCTCTTGAATATGCTACACCATAAGACCTAATATCCAATTGGTCATTCATCATCTGTTCGCCATTGACATTTTTACATTGATTTATAATCGTTTCTTGACTAGTTCCTTGCACTTTTCTCTTATGGAACCCCACATCGTGCATATTAATGCTTGCATCATAATATATTAATACTTTTTTATTGTTAGCCATATACTCAATGTATTCAAAAGGAGTAATGGCACCATTCCCACCTAAAAACATTGCAAGAGTATCTAAAATAGTAGTTTTGCCAACTCCGTTTTCTCCCGCAATTAATATTGTATTATATGGCAACCCATCTTCTTTAGCAAAATCTAATTCAAGATTTCCTAATACATTATGATTTTTCCATTTAATTCTTGTTATCATTATTTATCCTTTGTTTTTAATATAAATAGTTATAAGTTAAATCCCACTTTTTCCTTTGTGGTACATATTTTAAATTTAATTTTGTTGTTTTTTTCATATAAAACAAACCAGCTAAAAGGTTCTAAATATTCAATTATAATATGAAAATCTAAATTCTTATTAAATATAAGTCCATGTCTCCTACAATACTTAGATATCTCAACAAAATATTTATAATAATCCTTTGTTGTATCTTCTTGTAAATTTCTTACAAAATTATATAGGTCACTCTCTCTTCTTACATTAATTATTGAATCACCAGATGAAGCACACCCAAGATATGGAAAAACAACTTTATTGTTTATTGTAACTGCATAGATTTTCCTTTGAGTTTCTTTAAAAACTTCATTTTCCGGCAATTCATTAATAACTTTCAATCCACCATCATAACACATCAACTCACTATCCCAATTATCATCAATAATTTTCAGCCATTTTTCCTGATACCAGGTTTCAGATTTAGGATGTTTGTCAATTGAAATCAACAATATATTCTTCCAATTAGCAGAAATTTTCAAAAATAAAAGCAAATCACTTTTTCTTTCAAAACTATTGGTAATGCTATTCTTCTTTTCTAAGTGTAAATGATATATGCCCCAATTCTTTAACAAATAATCACTTCTATCCATACTAATATTATATACAGAATTAGATAAATACATATCTATGGGTTGATTATTTTCAAGTCTAAATACTATATCATTAAACGACAGCATCTCATCATCTTTTAAAATGTTGGATGACAATATTTCATAGATTTCCTTTGATTTCAGTGTCTTAAACTTTATATCAAAATCTATCAGCCTTTCTCTTATATCAAAATAGTGAATCGCTAGTTTTTTGTCATTTTTATCAATCTTTATTCCATTTTTGACAAGTGCATTATATAAATGCTCATCAATATCTTTTTTAAAATTCATATAATCATACTAATATATATTTAAAATTTTGTTTAGTCATCAATATATGCCAATAACTTTTCAACAATATTTATTATTCTTTTTTGCTCAGAAAGAGGTGGAATAGAAACAAAAAACTTAGCCAACTCTCCTACTGATAAAAAACCAAAAGTTGTACCACCAGCTCTTTCAATGATTTGTTTTTTTAAAGTTTGAGAAAAAGAAAATAAATATAGTGGTAATATAAAACATTTATAGCATCTTTTTATTATCAAGCCATTAAACTGTTGATTGGTTGTCAGTGGGATTTTGGTATATGCAAATTCGCCAACAGAAGCTGTACAACATAACAATACGCTATCTTTTGGGATTATCCTTTTGCTATCTTTTGAAAGTGCTTCTTTAGTAATATGCTGTTCGGTTTTTGTTATTATTCTTCCCTGGTGTCTTATGTCTTCTATTGTAAACCATGGTATATCTCCATTATCCCAATATGCCTTGTTGCTGCGTAAAGGTGTAAAACCATTTATTATGTCACATATGTTTTCCAGTCTACACCATGCCCAATTATCTGGTATCTCAAATGGCAGTTCATCTTGTATGCATTTTTCTGTACCATCTTGATATTTTTCATAGTATAAGTTATCTTTAGTATTTTTATAAATATAGGTTTCTTTTTTATCTCGCTTGATTTTACCTTCCTTGATAAGTTTTTCCTTCTCTTTTCTGATTTCATCTAACAAATCTGAAGCATTGCCATCTGTTTTTAATTGTTTTGTGAGTTTTCCTCTTATACCTGCTTCAATGATTTTTGATTTTAATATCTCTTTGTCTTTTTGATATTTTTTCTGTGTTTCGTTTATCTTATCTAATATTTCAAATAGCTTGTCAACTTTTTCTACAATTCTATTTTGCTCTGCAAGAGGTGGGAGTGGTATCATTAGATTTGCCAAATCTTCTTGCGAGAAAGTCGGAACTGCACTCCCTAACACAAAATCGTCTAATTGTTTTTTTACAAAAACTGTATTTAGTATAATTAATATGTATTTTCTATTACCTTGCAAATATTTTAATATTGCTAACTGAGGATTTATAGTTGCCCTCTTTTGCAAATTACTAACAAATCCTGTTTTCCCATATGAAGATCCTGTTTTTACTATAATTATATCTTCATTATTAACCATTATTTCCGGTGACTCATTGTATTTATCCCAACTAATATATGTACAATTAAAATAATCCATCTTTCCAAATCCCACAAGATTAGAAGGGCTTAAACTAATAGCGCCATTCCCATCGTCAACTATGTCATCTTTTGTATATCCTCTATATCCTATCCTACCAAAAATTGAACATATATTTCCTAATCTAACCCAACTCCAAGTTTTTGGTATATTAAATGGCAATTCTTCTATTATGTTAATTTTAACTTGTTTTTTA
The DNA here is from genome assembly GCA_017634065.1 of Lachnospiraceae bacterium. Lineage (GTDB taxonomy): Bacteria > Bacillota > Clostridia > Lachnospirales > Lachnospiraceae > UBA3633. The sequence goes on from JAGBOC010000030.1 coordinate 68,407, forward strand.
TTCTTTTTATATTCATTATCCATTTCAACATTATCAATATAATGTATTATTTCATCATTAATATTACCATCTTTTAGATGTTGTTTTGTAAGTTTCCCTCTTATAGCCAAGTCAAGAATTTTTTGTTTTGCTTTATTTATATCTATCATTTTAATTCTCTCTCTATTTCTTCAATAGTTGGCATAGATGACTTAAAGTCTTTAGGGAATAGTTTTGACAATTCATATTCTGAAATCGCTACTGGCTCATTTTGTGTTTCTACTGCATATTGTGCCAATACATTGTCTTTATTTTTACAAATTAGTATTCCTATAGTTTGATTATCACTATCATTTTTTAATATATGATTTACACAACCCACATAAGTAGATATTTGTCCCATATCTTCAGGTTTAAATTCGCGGACTTTTACTTCTACAACTACATAACATTTTAATTTAATATTATAAAATAACAAATCTAAAAATTGCTCTGTCTCACCAACTTGAAGCCTATATTCTCTTCCAACAAAAGAAAAGCCACTTCCTAGTTCAAGTAAGAACTTTTGAATATTATCCATCAAAGCATCTTTTAATTCTTTTTCATCATATTTTTGGCGAATACTAATAAAATCAAAACAGTAAGGGTCTCTTGTCATTTCCTTTGCCAAATCACTATTTACATCAGGTAAGCTTTTGTCAAAATTATTAGTTGCTTTGCCTTTTCTCTCATATAAATCAGTACCTATGAAATTAAGTAAAACTGCCCTTGACCAGTTATTTTCTATAGTTTCTTTTATATAAAATAATGCCTTTTCTTTGTCATTTTTGTATTTATCCAATATCACTTTCATGTGACCCCAAGGAATCATAAAAGCCACTATAGCATCAGATTTTGCCCCAGATAGGGGTAAATTTGACATATTGTCAAATTCGTCCCCAACTTGGGGACTTTTTATTGTTTTTTGAGATTCTGCTCCAACTTGGGGCAATTTTGTTGTTTTTTGAGATTTTGCACCAAGTTGGGGCAAAATCTCAAATTCAGGCAAAAATTTATAAAAACTACTCATGTATCTTAGATTTCTTGGTGAAAAGCTTTTAACATTTGGTAAAA
>JAGBOC010000031.1 GCA_017634065.1 Lachnospiraceae bacterium
AATATACTTTCAGTAATATCTTTTTGCTCAATGCTTTCTAATACTATTAAGTCTTCTTCTTCAAGTATTGTTCTTAAGATTTCTTGCACTGCTTCTTTAGATTTCGCTATTTCTCTAAACTTAATATCTTCTACTAAATTTGCAGTTTCAAGTACTTTCGCATAATTACTAATCTTTAACTCATCATCCTTCATCAGGATGACTTTATCAATACTATTTTTCATTTAAACTTTTGAGGTTGTCCGCTACAACTTCAAATAATTCCGTTACATCACCTGCGTCCGCTTGACAAGCGATTTACATTTATTAGTATAACATAAGCGGTTGGAAATCGCAACCTTTAATATTACAGCAATATCATATTTAGTGGATTGATCTGAAAGAACATAGTAAGAAAATTAACTCAAATAAAAATGCAGGGTACTTTCGCCCTGCATTCATGCAAAATGTAATTTAAATGTTATTTATGTATTAGATATTAAAACTAAATCAACTATATTAGCTTCAGCATATGTATCAGTTGTAGTTGAATAAACCCTACCATAGACATAAGAATCTTTTTTTAATGTTTCGCACCAATTCGGATCAAGAGTAATATTTGATGGATTAGAATTTGTGTTTAACCTAAACATTTTAATATGGTCAGTATCACCGGATGCAATTAATGTTGAGGATGAAGTTTCATCAAATGCCTGATCTGACACAATCAAATAATATTCTTGATTTGATAGTGTAGCACCAGCAAGATTATGCACTGAAACATCAAGTTTAAAATTCATTCCTGTAACTGCTGAATCAATCATAGTAATAGGTACTCCATTATAAGATGTTATAGGTATATTTAAAATATCATAAATAGTTTTATTAGTAATTTTGCTCACTGGTAGTTTTTCACATTCTGGACGCATATACCGAACTCGATTGTCCTCAGTACTTTCCCATTCGACAATCCATGCTGGAGGAGTTCCAGTAGAGCCAGCGTAATTTGGAGGTGTTACATTCGTCGCACCTGGGGTCATTTGTCCCATGGTATAATTTCGATCTTCCCACTGCCTCATAGCCACCCTCCCATCACTTGTTTCACTTGTTGCAATAGTTGGCCAAATTTCACCGGCCTGATATGAATAAGGAAATCTTAGTTCATCTGCTTTCGTCCAGTTAATTAACCGATTATTATCAAGGGTCATCTGTTCTAGTGTTATATCTGGTGCACCATTATTGAAATAATATAGTGGATTCAAGACAGCAGTTTCTTCGGACTTCCAAACGATATTAACAGCAACTGGAATACTGACGCTAGGCCAATCTGGACCGAGGTTAATTGTATAGGTAGCAGCAGTACTGGTATTCGTTAAATATTGCCGTAAATCGTAATCAAAGCGTGGCCAAACAATATGCCCATGTGGCTTGTCAATTTGAATACTAGGTGTATCTCTTATCTCGTTGCTATTACCATAAAGAGACACCGTGCCATAAAAATGCGAATATACTGATGAATCCGAAACAAACCAAGTAGAGCCATTAAATGATACTCTTTCGCCCTTTAAAGATTTCGTTTCGCTATTATTTAACCATGACAAGCCGAATCTGCGGTCATGAGTTGTACTGAGTGGGAACCAAAAATTATTCCCCGCCCAAAAATTAGTTGTAGTAGGTCTTGTTCCAGTATAGCTATTTGTATAAAAAATACTTCCATTCATTAAATAAGACCATATAAACTTTACGCAATAACCCAGCCTAATGTTATCCTCATCCATATCTTGTAAATTTGCTAATGCTTGATAAAAACGTAAAGCTCTTCTTTCATTGAATTGTTCCCATATACTTTTCTTTGTTGTTACTCGATCCATTTTTATTCCCGCAAGATAACTCGCTATCGCGCCATCAATCTTGCTATCTATTGAAGTATTGTACTGATCAATTTGAGACTGAAAGTTATTTTTAAGGCTATCAAACTCCGCCTTTGTTATAAAGGCACTTCCATCATTGTCACCGACTACTGCCCCAAATGTATTTATACTCATAAGCACAATTAAAAATAGTGCCAAAGTTCTCTTTACTATTCTTGTGCTTTTTCTCATAATTTATTACTTACGACCTATTTTTTACGTGCTAGTAAAGTTCCTTCCCTACAACTCGGGTTCGCACCCCAAGGGTGCTTTGTCGCACTTCCTTCGCTACGCTCGGAAAAATCGCTCGGGCGCGTTCTCACCAGCCGATTTCCGAAAAGCGTTCAGATGCTTCGCATCTTCACGGAAATCTGGCATAGTGTTGTACTAAGCTCACAAAATACGTTCGCAAGTACAACATCTACCTACGGATGGTTCTTTATATTAGTTCACTATTTTAAATGCCCTCTTGTCCACCCTAGCAATCTCAAAAAATGCTTCTTTTTAGCATTTTTTGAAGAGCGGAGGCCACGAAACGGTTAAGTGTTCGCGTTTACGCGGACACTTTGTAGTGAAGTGCGCCGACAGCGACGCTCCCCAGTACCAACCACCTACAAGTTGTAAAAGTTAGGGGGTTGACATAGGGGGTTTAAGCATGGTAAGATGTTATCGTCTAATATTAAATCGTATTTTAGATTAGACTATATCAACTAAGGAGCAAATATGCGCTATATTACAAGAAATTGTGAAGAATTAGTAAAAAAACTTGAAAAAATGTATGGTGCCATTCTTATTACTGGGCCAAGACGAACTGGCAAAACTACATTTTGTAAAAACCATAAGCAAAATCTGGCATTACTTAATTTTGATGACTTTACATTAAGAGAGAGTGTAAACACATCTCCAAACAATTTCTTTTTAGAAAACAAACTACCACTTATACTGGATGAAATTCAAAGAGTGCCAAAAATTTTTCTTCAAATTAAATATGAACTTGATAAAACTGACAAAAAAGGACAGGTCTTTATGACTGGAAGTCAAGCATTTTCATTAATGAAAAACATTAGTGAGTCTCTTGCAGGAAGAATAGGTATAGTGACATTACTTGGGTTATCGCAAAAAGAAAAGTATGGCATAGATTTTTATGATTCATTTTTACCGACTAACTCTTACATAAAAAAATGTAAGGACATACATATTGACTATGATGAGATATGGCAACAAATATTACTTGGCGGTATGCCAGAGCTCTTTGAAAATAGCGAAGCCATTGACAGAAAATTATATTGGTCTAATTATATTTCGACATATATTGAAAGAGATGTTAGGGAAATATCAAATATAGTTGACACAACAAAATTTGCAAAGTTTATATCTTTATTAACAGCAGAATGTGGCTCACTTTTAAACTATGCCAACATTGCAAATGATTTAAACTTAACTGTACCCACAGTCGAAAAATATGTTTCTATACTTGAAGCTTCACACATAATATATTTATTAAAACCTTATTCAAATAATTTATCTAAAAGATTGATTAAAACACCAAAAGTCTATTTCTTTGACACTGGACTTATCTGTCACTTATTACATTGGAATACAATAGAAACATTAAGAGATGGTGCTATGGCAGGACGCATTTTAGAAAACTATGTAATAACTGAAATATTAAAAGGATACTATAATTCTGGAGATAATAATCCACCATTATATTATTATCGTGACAAAGATAAAAAAGAAATTGACTTAATCATCGAACAAGATGGGACATTATACCCTATAGAAATAAAGAAACATGCCGACCCAAGAAAAGATGATACCAAAAACTTTTCAGTATTAAATAAGTTCGCTAATACTAAAATTGGTCAAGGTGCTATCATCAGTTTTTATGATAAAGTGTTGCACATCACTGATAATGTCATAAACGTGCCTATAGCATATTTGTGATACAGTATTGATTTAAATTAAAAGCGGGTATATGACCCGCTTAAAATATTTACTAAATCAACATAGATGTATTAAAAAATAGGTGTCTGTAGTTATCAGACACCTATTTAAAATTATATTCTTATTCTTTTTCCGATACATATGTACCACTTTTATTAATATTTAAAGTTGCATCCCATTCGACTGTATCTACATTTAAAGTTGATGGCAATTTAGGATACCATTTTGCATACACATAACCATTTCGATCAGCAGTAAAACTTATTTTAAGTTTCTTATCAGTCGTTTGTGGCCAAGTAACTCCTTTTTCATATCCACTTATCTCAACATAATCATTGTTATTTAAAATATTTTGTTTTGATGTAAAAGGCACATATGAAAGTACTAATACAGCCTCCAAGTCACCAGTTACATTTTTAGCTGTTATCTTATCAAACTCCAAGCTCCAAGTTATTTTTTCATCAGCTGTTACGGCGCAAAGTGGCATACCTTGATTAAGAGTAACATTTGGGACAAGATTCCCGTCACTATCTTTTAATGTGTTATAATATTGATATATATGATTTGCTTTAGGTATGAATGGTAAAAGACCCAACTGTGGTATCGTAAAATTTCCAGATGAGCCTTCTGTCTCCCCATCAGCCCAGAGAACATTTTGCCCTACTTTAAAACCCGTAGGAGTAGATGGTTTACTAGCACCATCAGATCCTCGCCAGCGCGTTACAAATTCAGCACCAGACCAGAAACCATACAATTCCCCATTCGTTTGAATATTTCCGAACCAATCTGCAGTAGATGAAGTTGCCAAAGTCGAATAATAAGCATAAGATTCACAATCTTCTATCTCACATTCTATATCAACATCATCCTTCCATGTACCAAGATTTTCATACTGCCAAGTTTTATCATCACCATTTACTTCATAATTCACAGTAGGCACAACTGTAGTATACATCTTACTATCACTGTGTATAGACCAAGTAGAACTATTAGAATTATAATACCAGCGCATAGTAGGCGTCCATACTGTAGAATTTTTTGTATTAGCAGGTTCTAATTGTCCATTAACATTCAGTTTCAATGCTTTACCAAACACAATTTTATTCGTATAAGCTTCATGTAACCAAGCAGGATCAGAACCAGCCATACTCTGTCCTCTTTCATTTGATATGTCCCAAATAGCACTCAGCGTCCATTTTTCAACTTTATTAGTCGCCCTGCCACGCCAAATAAGAGGAACACTATCCGATACTAAATTTGAAACACCACCCTCATTCTTCACCACATTTTTTAAGTTCTTCACATCAGGGCGTTCATAATTCGCAATCGCCCATCCATGAAGCAATTTTACATTATAGTTCCCATCTAGTGTACCACCCGCAGAAGACCAGCCCAGAGAATCAGCCACGGACCAAGGAATTCCCCCTACCAGCCACGAAGCTGTCCAGCCAGGTATGCTTGAATGCCTTCCCCACTGCATTTTATCAAAAGCTATAGCCATATCAAGATCTGGACATTTATAATCATTTTTCAGAGCCCCATTTCTTATGGTATAATCACTTTTATTCCCCATTAAGATATTCATTGTATTACCTTTTAAAACTTTTATACCACTTAAATATGATGCTATCGCCCCGTCTATCTTACTATCTATAGAAGTGTTGTATTGGTCAATCTGGCTTTGAAAGTCATTTTTCATGCTGTCAAATTCTGCCTTTGTTATAAAAGCACTTCCATCATTGTCACTCACCACCGCCCCAAATGTATTTATACTCATAAGCACAATTAAAAAAACCGCTATATACTTCTTTACTATTCTTGTGCTTTTTCTCATAAATGTGTATCTTACGACCTATTTAGTTAGGGGGTATCCCCAGTACCAACCACCAACATTTTACAAAAGTTAGGGGGTGTGCATAGGGGGTTATACCCTATTATTTTTTTTGCCATTTTATAGTATAATATCCATATGGGTAGAAACAAAAGAATCGCATATCTCGACGTCATAAAAGGTCTCCTTATTACCCTTGTTGTAATAGGCCACCTTCCTTATTTTGATTATGATTCAAGAACTTTAACACTCATATATAGTTTTCACATGCATGCCTTTCTCATAATTGGCGGTATACTCTCACATGTAAATGAAGATACAAAGTTTTCAACTATCATTATAAAAAGGATAAAGGGGACACTCGTTCCGTATTTTATATTCTACACTATTTCTCTCCTAATCATTCCCACTCCATCTATTCAGCAGAAACTAAATGCTCTCATAGTTGTATTTAGAGGAATTGGCGACCCTGTAAATGCTATCAACCTACCACTTTGGTTTCTCACATTTTATTTTGTGGCAATGACAACCTTTGAGATAATTGAATGTTTAGCATATAGAATTAAAGTTATGATTTATGGTCCAAGAAAGTATTATGAAATTAGAGATAACGAAAAATACTACTTCGTCGCATTTATAACCTTTTTCATTTCCGCAATACTAATGTTTATTTCATTTCTATATGCAAGATATTACAAGATGCCACGAATTCCTTTCAATGTAGAAATTGCTTGGTTTTGTCTCGGCTTCATTTTCTTTGGTAAAATACTCGGCAGATATATACCACTCGCATTTTCAGAAATAAAAAAAAGTGCTACTTTGCTAGCACTTGTAATTATATTAGTTCTTTTACTTTTAGTCGTTCTTATCGTATCGTGGTACAATCTATCTATGTACAATGGTCGTATAGATTTAAATGCAAGAGATTATAAAAATGCATTCCTAATGTATGTAAATGCTATAACCGGATTTTTCATATTCGCTATAATGTCATTTCCTATTAGTAAAATACCACTTATCAAAAGTTTATTTGCCACCTTTGGTGAAAATAGTCTATACATTTTAGCCTATCACGTACCATCTGTGTTTTTCACAAATACATTGTTAATTCCGCGTTTACCAGCAGTAGTTGGTATGACACTCTCTCACAATTCTATTATTTCAATACTTTTGCAAACATCACTTGGTATTGTTTTCTCACTTATTCTTGCTCTTATCCATAAGAGCATAAACCTTGTTGCTCAATCTTTCCACAATGATAGCAAGAATGATAGTAAGAAATAGATCAAGTGCTATGACAAGAAGTGTTGAGATTCCACCTAACCTTCTATAGCCTAGTATATAGTCAACCTGATAAATCACAAAATGATGCACGAGATATATTTCAAGAGATATTTTATTGAAGAAAACTGTAAATACTTTGATAAAGTCGATGCTTGAGATTATATCTTCAAGTTCATAAAATGTCACAAAAATAGATACAAGAACTACCGTAGTCTTTAAATTATCTGGTATAAATATCATCTTATTATAAAAATAGAAAAATAAAATGATCGGTATAGTTATCACAAGCAGCCATCTTTTAAGTCTTGCTAATGTCTCCTTATCTATAAGTAAAATCCCAAGATAAAAATTATATATTTGACACAAAAAGTTCATATGACTTGGAATGATAAAATTAAACCTTGCATAATTAAAATTGATAAAAAGAAACCACGCTGTCATAACTAAAAATGTAAGAAGTTTATATTTCTTATGCAACCTAAAGATAAAAGGATATGCTATATAGCAGAGCAATATACAGCCAAGAAACCACTCACCGACACCAAGAGAGAAAGTCGCCACACCATTTGCAGACAAGTATTCATCCATTCCTATAAGTGTAAATATAAATCTCCACTTTGGTATCCCGCCATAGATAAATATAGTCTTATAAGTGATTACCCTTATTATGAAATAAATAATATACGCAATATAAAAGGGAACAAGAACCCTTATAAGTCTTTTTTTATAAAAAGAAACTGGCTCTTCTTCCCTACCTTTAAGTGCAAGAGTTGCACCTGATATTAATACAAATAGACCACAAGCAATCATACCAAGATTCATATTGGGTCTTAAAATCAAAGTCTCAAGTATTTTTAGATTATGCATCGGATGAACTATATAAAGGTCCATCATAATATGATGCATAAAAACTATCAATATTGATATAACTTTTAATAAATCAAAACAGTATATTCTCTTTTTAGTAATTTGTTCCAAAAACTACTCTATAACTTTTATATACTCTATGACTGGTTGGTCGATTTTAGCTACGCTACCATTTCCATCTTGAACTTTAGTCTCACTACATATCTTATCAACTACTTCGATGCCACTTAATATGTGACCAAATGCTGCATACTCACCATCAAGATGTGGACTATCCTGGTGCATTATAAAAAACTGTGAACTTGCAGAATCAGGGCTCATACTTCTTGCCATAGAAATAACACCTCTATTATGTTTAATTGTGTTATGAACTCCGTTGCTTTCAAACTCACCTTTTATAGTATTATCTGAACCACCATAACCAGTGCCAAGTGGATCACCACCTTGAATCATAAATCCTGATATGATTCTATGAAATGTAAGCCCATTATAAAAACCTTCATTTGTGAGCTTCAAAAAGTTCTCAACAGTTATAGGTGCCACACTTGGCTCAAGTTCAAACTGCATCTTACCATAGTCTTTTACAGAAATCTCAATTTTAGGATTATTCACTTTTACTCCTTCATCACTTTGTGCAACACTACTTACTACTTCCGCATCTTTTTTTCCACAGGCTACAATAGTGATTATTAACAAAATACTTAAAACTAAACTAAAAACTTTTTTCATAATTATTCCTCTTTAATTTTTTTCCAGTATATTATAACATAAAAGTCAATAAAATGCACCAAAACATTAAAACTAAGTTCACCTTTTTTAGAGAAAAAGAATATATAACTTCCTATCTATGCTATCCAGCATAACTTAAATGTTTCAAATAATGCCTTATAACGGAAATCTCATATACTATAAGTAATATTAGTAAAAGCGATGCCACAGCAATACTCAAAATCAAATGATTCTCTATAAAGTTTTTAAGCATTTCAATCTTACTCATTTCTAAATCATTACCCAGGCTCGGCTTTCTTATAAATGACAAAGTGGCAAGAACTTCACCCTTCCTATATTTAGACTTATTCTTTTCATCATTCTTAGCATTATTTACAGTATAACTCATCCCATAGATTTTATCTTTTTCTTCATCTATCTCATCATCACTTTCTTCTACAAAATCAAGAGGCGAATCATAAAACTTTCTTTCCTCCTCATTCTCTTTATCCTTTTTATCATCTGTTCTCTCTGCTCTTCCGTACTGATCTCTTCCAATGATAGGAGCAAGTTTTAATGTAAAACCATCTAACTCATTGTCATCAACATATTTTTTGATTTGTGACATATTATAGTATTTATTTCCATTCTCATCCTGATACCCTATGACATAATCATCTCTACTATTTAATACTATTTGTTCAAGTTCACTGTTATCAAAATAAGTATATGAAACTGTCTTATTTTTTGAACCATCATTAAACTTTCCACTTCCTGCCGAATAAGATATATAGAAGTCCAGGTTTTTATAAACTGGGTATACTGTGATTTCTGCTAAATCAACATCTGTATAATTAGTTATCTCTTTAAGTGGTGGCAGGTCGACATTTTCTCCTGCCTTCATTAGTGACCATCCTTTAAATGCATAGCCAGTCATTTTTATATTTTTCTTTAAATACGATTTCTCATCATAACTTATGGTCTGCTTTTCTATTTTGTCATTTAACTCAAGATTTTTATTATTTATATTGCTATATAGAAAAGTGAAATGATTTACATCATACTGTGCATCATAAATCACCGACCGCATAGCTGTCTCATCATCAAGTTCTGAACAGGTTGCAATAAACTTATCATAAATAGCATTACTTATTGTTGATAACTTATCATTTTTTATAAACTCTTTTTCATACTTATTATAGTACTTAAACTTATAACCTTTCTTCTTTGTATACTCAAACTTTGTATAAGGACTATTACTATCTAAAAGAGCGGTTATCTCATTTATATTATCATCATTGATATTGAAATAGTAATGAACTTTATCAATATATGAGCAGGTACATACATTTCTCTTGATACCATCATATTCATATAGCAATTCATGGCTTTCGCTCTTCTTCCATTCACAATTTTTACAGTATCGTATATGGTTTAATCTATCTCCTTGAAGTAGTGTCCAGTCGTGGTCGCAGTCAACATATTCTTCAAGATTGATAGTCTGTGAACAAATTGATATTGCATGTACAGATTCCAAGAGCCCAGCAACAGATAATTCAGTGCAAAGCACATCTGATTGAGCAAAGCAAACATATTTGTAATCTTTCATATAAGCCTTATTAATTGCTATTTTACAATTTATATGTATATCAAGATTTTCTATGCAATATGTTTTATACTTCTTTACATCATTTAGACTATACTGATACCAAGAGCCATTTGAAAGTATACTAACACCGGTACCATTATTTTCACAGTTTATTGGATAGCTTGATGCGCCTGAAAATACATAGCTCCTTGCACTCACCCTATTTCTTAAAGCGCTCGGAATAAAATATTTCTCTCCATTATTATTATTTTCATATATTCTATTTGTAATGCTACCATCTGACTTAATTGTATATTTATTGATATAATTAGCTATCGATGAGTTAAGAATATATACATCTGACTCTCTATATAAAGTTCCATTTTTATAATCAGCAAATGGCGTCTTACCATTCTCATTTAATGTTAGCCCAGCCCCAAAGTTTTCTTTACTATATAGTAATGGTGCTGGTGCACTTGTATATGAGCCGATAACTGATGCTCCATAATCTTTATATACATTTAATGTTGTATTCGCTGTGATATGAAACATATAATTATTATCATCTTGAGTAAACTTCACTTTTATATTTTGGAGATTCATTATCTGATTTAAAACGATACAACTCTCTATTTTTTGGAAACCATATGAAGTCGATGATTCTTCTCTATAAAATGTAGAGGTCTGCAAAGCAAAGCAGTTTATTATATGGAAAATACAAATTATCAAGGTAAGTCCCATGATTCTTACAATATTTTTCATATTAGTACCACCTTATAAAATCAGAAAATAGTAAATGAGTGGTGCGACAATTAGAATAATCGGTGCTAATATGTACCCAATAATTCCTATACTAATATTACCTTTTAGTGCTCGTTTAGTTTTAAGAAGTAATGGTTTCTTCTCAAAACTTTTAATTTTCTTATCATCGTAATCAAAATCATTTAGTATATTATCAGCAAGTATGTTTTTAGTTTCAGAGTCAATGATTATGCCCTCATCATCACTTTTGATTGTCACATTGTCATTATCCATCTCTTCAACTTCAGCAAAACCTGCCATTCTATTTTCTTCTATAATTTCTTCCGAAATCTCATTTGCTATCTCTTCATCATACTTCATCATATCTTCTACGCTGAAGTCTAAAGATTCAGTTTCTCTTTTGTCGTATGCTTTATCTACTAATTCCATTAAGTCATTCATTGTATAATTATCTTTTGAACTTCTCACAAAAAGTCCATAGGAAAGTGAAAGTGCATCTTTATCATCCACATCTACATGCCTCAAAAGCCTAATTAAAAACTTTGATAGCTCATATGAAAAATTAGAATTATAATCAGGTATGGCTATAAACTTAAAGTCTATACGGTTATTTGCCTTTTTCACCACTCTTACAAGTTTTGGCTCTAACGAAAGTGAGTTTTCTGATAAAAGATAATTTTCTATACTCATCAAAACTTCATCTATCGCTATTACTACACGACATATGTCTTCTTTCTTTAACTTTTTAGACCTAATATACTCATCTAAACTCATTGACCCACTTACATCATATTTTAATACTCTATTTTCTCCTTCATACACAACTTGACACTTGATAACATTTTCTATACTATCCTCTGACAAAATCTTGGACTCGTAACTTTCAATATTAATATTCACATTCCTAATATATAAAAGTGTATTTTTTATACTCTTCTCTTCATTAATCATCAGATTCGTTTTCAGATTCTCCATCATTTTCACCCTCCACAATTATATTTAATACATTCAAAATCATTTCTGGATTATATTTTTTATCCTCTCCTACTTGATAACATTTCTTCTCACTCTCAAGTTTTTCTAATATTTCTTTGGAAATATTTCCCTCTCTCAAAAAAGTGAAAGTCAAAAAACTAAAGAAGAAAAATGATGCTATTGATACTATAATTCCTGTCTCTAAACTATGCATAATATGTATCCTATAATCGCAGGTAAGAAACACGGCATAAATGGCATCCGAAGAAGACTTTTTGATTTCTTATTTCCAAAATAATACATAAATATTCCTATTACAAATGCCACAAGTAAGCCTGACAAAAATAAAATCATATTTTCTTTAAGCGATAATAGTAGCCCATTTATGACAAAATATATCCCATCTGCAAGTCCTATTCCTTCATTTGAAAAATAAGATACAAAATAAATTATAAGTCCAAATATGATGGAATAAATAATATCAACCAATTTCGTCATTGTTATATTTCCTCTTGTCATATATATTGTCATAAGCGAAATAACTGCATACACTGTAAGTGCCACCAAATCTATTTCCTGCCTTCTTATATCAATATACAAAAAATATAAATATGCTATTAAAAAAACTATATATCTCATATCACTCCTCACTATTTGCACACTTGAAGCAAGGACGCAAATTATATCCCTCAATATGTTCCTTTGGTATTTTAGTTACATATGCTGTCATAAGTGGGCAATTATCTTTATAATGAAACTTATCTCCATACTGTGTTATATAGCAAATTGTGTCATCATCAATTCTTATTTTCTTAAAACAGTAGTCACATTTACTATATTTCTGATTGTTATAATTTCTATGCGAACCAACATTTTTGTACTCCACACTTTGTGTTTTTTTTACTAAATAAGTGCAATTTATATCCAGATGATAGACCAACGAATTGACATAGTTATTCGCTACATAGATGTATTCGCCTTCTTCAAAACCAGCATCAAAGCGGTCTCCATCTGACCCTACAAATGCTCTTCTATTACTTACAAGTCTCTTCAATACACCATCAATATTTAAAACATTATATGGCAGTATAAAATCAAATAGATAATCATATTTAACGATATGCGTTTCTGTGTCGTATATGTTATATCCAATATTATAGATAGAGTTAACATTTCTATATTCACTATGGCTATCACCATATAAAGTATTTATATCCAGATAAAAAGTAAAGTCATTAAGTGCATTTTCAATGTTACTTATATTTTCTTCATCAATACCCTTACTTGTAGTAAAGCTTTCAATTTTCTCAAATATAGACAAATCTTTTGAAGAATACTTTATCATTTCGTAATTGCACCTTGTTTTAGACATCTCATTAAGTTTTAATAAAATATCACTTGAAGTCTTTATAATGAGTAGTGGTCCTAGCATTAGAAACAAAACAAACACTGTTATAGTAAATGAAAATGTAGCCTCTACAGTTATTGATGCCTTAAGTTTTTTACTCTTTATTGTCATAGAAACATCTAAATCCAAATGTCTTAATCGCATATCTATCATACAATGTGACATCTTTAGCAGGTACAAATACGAAACTTGTAAAAAAGTGTTTACATATAAACTTATTTTCTACATAAAACGAATACACCATTTTTTCAAATTCAAAACTCTCTTGCTCATCTTTAATATTTCTTTCTATAATACTTGCCATCCTTGCATTCACATCTGACTGGCGAGTCTTGAAGAGCAAAATCCGAAGATAATCTTTATAATTTAGAGCTAAACCTTCATCATCACTTTCTGAAAGATTTGTTATACCACCAGTTACTGCACTCAATACTGAATCGACTGAAACTGTCCATGAATTATCATCATGCATGAAGTTTACTCTTTTATTTTTCATAATTTTCTGGACATCTACTATTGCCTGTGCTGTCCCCCATGCAGTAATCATCACTAGAAACATAGCTTCTACCATAAGCGGTGAAAATCCACTAAAAAGTGTCGCTGTAAACTGTCGTGCCAAATGTCTCTTTTCACTACTCTTATAAATATGTAGAACATTCATTGCTATTCTAATTAGAAGTATTTGGTTCACTATATCTTTTATGCAATCAAGGTCATTTGTCTTTCCAGTTATCAACCTTTCAACCTCATATTTTTTACTACCACTACTTGTTAGCTCATTATTAAGTTCTTTATTATAATAATTAAACTTGTCGAGTTCATATTCTCCAAATAATACTTTAGGAAGTGTAATGCCATTATTTTTTGACATAATACTGAAACTTGAGTAATTGACTATGTCACTACTAATCTTTGACATGGTGTCTGAATCCAAAACAAGATTTAGCAAAATGCCATTCTTAAAACCAATAAGTCTTGTAAGTATATTTTCATTGTTGCTATGATTAGTTTCAGAAACAGCTATCTCTATCCTTTCCATTTTTAAATCCCTATAACTAACTTTTGTATCTTTCAAAAAATCAGAGATTTCGCTTTTTAAATCTTTAATTTCTTCCCTTAAACTCTCTATCTCATCCTCATCTCTGTCTTCACCATGCTCCCTTCTTGCTTCTTTTAATTGCTCTTCAAGTGACTCAAGTTCATAAGTATACTTTCTTATATCTCTTGCATCTTCTCTAACAATACTCACCATCTCTTTGCAGTTATCAAAGCCTTCTTCTACCGCCTTATTCATTTCGCTACTCTCATCTACAAAAGATAAGAAATGTTCAAACTCCGATTCAACAAAATCAATTATCTCATCATTAAACTCATACCTACCACTTTCTTTATCATCTCTAAACTGCCTATACTTGCCACTCACCACCTGTCGAAAAGATTCCATCCTACTCTTAAATGATGAAAGATTGTTATACAAATTATTAATCCTATCTTCCAATTCTTCAAACTTATTAAGAGCAGACCTTGCACTTGATTCACTACCACCTGTCGACATTGACTTTATATAATTTATACTTAGATTGACCTTATCAACAAAATCAGATATTTTTTTGGCATAGTTCTCAAGTGTTTTTATATCTCCTGCAAAATCAAAATAGCGATCATGAACCTCCCCATAGAGACTACTTTTTTCTGACTCTTCAAATAAACTTTTAGTTTCATCAAGAAGCATTTTCACATCTTTCTCTTCTGATATTTGTACTTCTTTTCCGAAAAACTTAACTACATTTCCTATTATTTTATACTTTTCATAATTTTCAATTTCTTTTTCTAAAAATACATCATCAATGAGTGTTTTTATATCTAAATTAATATTTTCTTGATTTATATCTGCTATATACCAATTATTTATGTATCTGCCTTCACTTTTAAAATACGGATACATATACTCTAAATATTCAGTTTCTAACATCTCTTTTGTCCTATATTCCACGCCATATAAGTTATAATACTTATACAATTTTCTATGATAAAGTGATGCCATTGAATCAAGACTTGCATCTGTTGCTATCTGAAGATATAATTTTTGGCAATTAATTCTTGCTATTTCAGTTACAGATAATACAACTGAAATGATAAGGACAATCGCAAATACAAAATATATAGATATACTTCCACTACATTTTTTCATTATTGATAAATACTTTCAGCCTGACTATTTATTTTTGAAAATACAGTGCCAAGAAGTGTCCCAATTTTATCCTTAAATAGGAAAACGAAACCAATTAAAACGACAATGATGAGAACAAGTTCTATAACCCCAGCACCGCTTTCATCATCAATAAACTCTTTTAATCCATTCTTAACTCTAAATAATAAATATTTCATATGCCCTCCTTACATACCCATAAATGCAGGTACCATTATTACTACCATTATTATCGAAAGCATCATCATAAGTGGTAATACTAATTTTGTACCAGCTTCTTCGCCAAGTTTTTTCGCATTTTGCTTTCGCTCATACAATGCATCTTGCACCTCCATATTTAAAATGTTTTTTAAATCTTTGTTACCATTTTTTATGCTTTGAATAATAATGTTCAAAAATCTTGTCCAAACTCTCATATTGATATTTTTAGCCATATCCTCATATGCATGTATCTCACTATATCCGCTTGTGAGTTTGTTTTTTACTATTACAATTTCTTCATATGCTACATGTACTTCTTGATTTTTCGAAGTTTTTCTTGTTTTTTGATACTGCTCTGCAAGTCTTATAAATGAGTTTCTTATAGTCATTCCACTACTTACATATAGTAAAATCTTTGAAATCACCTGTGAAAAATCTATCTCAAGTAATCTCAATCTTCTTTTCGCCTTTTCTTTTTCCTCTTCTTTTTCTCTTCCTTCCAATAATAGTGCGATAAGCACTCCAAAAAATGGCATAAGTAAAAAACTCAAATTTCGTTTTTCTTTATAAATTACTTTAAAATCATCTATTACTTTCGGAAGTTTTATCGTGTCCTCATCTATTGTTTCCTTATCGCTATTGATTATTTCTTTTTTGAATGCTACCTTAAATGCTTCTATAGGTGTAAGTCTTTTCGAAGTAACTCTCACAGGCAACATATACTTTTCCGACTTGTAACTTCCTTCTTTTTCCTTTATCTCCGTAGACAACTGCACAACAATATAGCCTGTACAAAACTCGGACTTTCTAAAGTTTTCATTGTTGACATTGCCATTTCCATCTATGACATGTTGATAATCTACAAAATATTTAAAATCCTCTATATTACTTTTTGTTGCTATACTTATAGTTGCTATAATATTCTCTATCTCACTATCTGTCGCTTTCTTACTTTTTCTTTTCTTATAATATTCATCTATAATTCTCGGTTCAAATACATAACTCGCTTTGATGCCATCACCCAAGTCGCTTTTAAAACTCAAAGAGGAATGTATATTTTCAAAATCTTCATTTCCATTTAATATTCCTACTTTCAGTTCTTCCATTTTTTTAGTAAATACCTTTTTAGCCTCTTCTTCTGTGTACTTTTTGGAAGATACAGACACATTAAACTCCATATTCTTTGCAAGATTTTCTGCATCAACTTTTATCAAATATGGAGTTTTTTGTGTTCCGTAAGAACCTCTCTCAATCTCATTTGGTCTTATGTATATAGATTCTTGATTAATCACAAACGATAAAACTGCAAACACAAGACCCGCCACTATACAATAGATAGACCTTTTCTTAATTCGCTTTACTCTATCTATTAGCTGTGTAATTTTTGATACTATTATTTTTTTAATACTCATGGTAGTTAATATGGATAGGGAAATGGGATTATACTTCTATCTTCAGTATCTTCTTTGATATCTGAATTGAAAAATAATACACAACCAATGCAAAAGTCATAAGCAACCTTCCTTCTATCGTAGTATATAGCGGTCTTAAAAATGATGCTGATGAGATATTCATATATATGATTATAAGAAAAGGCAAAAGGTTCATCATTTTCTGCTCAAATCTCTTCGAAGCAGTAACTGTCTCTATTTCTATCTTAACTTCAATTTTGTCATTTATCACACTTATGGTATTTCCTATTATTTTACTTATATTCCCACCATGGATTTTTGAAATTATAAATACTTCAGAAAAATCTATTATGTCCTCCATATGAGTTTTATCGGCAAACTTTTTAAATACAACATCTATCGGTTTATTTATTTTAAGTTGTGAAACCATACTCTTTAATTCTTTAACCATCATTGATTCTTTTCCATGTAGCATCACAAGTTCCTTTACAGTTAATGCAAAAGCATTCTCTACTGAATAAGATGCCTCCAAAAATGTTTTTAGAATCCTTAAAAAATCCTTAAACTCATTTAAAAGTTTCTCTTTTCTCTTCTTTATAAAGTTTTCCTTTTCAAAAAATGGTATGACAAATGATAACGGAAGTAAAAATATTAGAAGTATCTTACTATCATAAAATGCCACACAAATTAAGATTATATAGAGAGCTACCTTAACTGCACTTGTGATGAGGTCTTCAAGTGATAAATAATATATATCATAATCAGATATCAAGTTTTCTTTGATTTTTAAGTGTTCCACATTTAACGAGATCTGTTCCATTATATTCGTAAAGCTTATTCGTCTGATATTTTCCTTCATCAAGTGAAAGTAATTCTGAAATCTCATATACAACCCTTTTCTTATTTTTCAATTTTGCGAGATGAATTAATATATCTATGCTACTTGCTATCTGCTGTCTTATAGCAAGAAGTGGCAGATTTTCAGCCATCAATACCATAGTCTCAAGCCTTGACAACATATCAAAGCAACTATTTGCATGCCCAGTCGATAGGGAACCATCGTGTCCGGTGTTCATCGCCTGAAGCATATCGAGCGCCTCTTTTCCTCTTACTTCTCCTACAACTATCCTATCCGGGTTCATACGAAGTGCTGCTCGTATTAGCATTTGCATATTGATTTCACCTTCACCCTCAACATTTTTATCTCTTGTCTCAAGCGAGACAAGGTTCTCAACATGCGAAATATTTAGTTCTGCACTGTCTTCTATAGTTATAACTCTGTCATCTTTTGGTATAAACTCTGAAAGAGCGTTTAGAAATGTTGTCTTGCCTGAACCGGTTCCACCAGAAATGAATATGTTGTAACCATTTTTTACTAATTTCTCCAAAAACTTTGCTACCTCAATATTTATAGACCCATATTCTATAAGTTTCTTCATAGTGATTTTTTCTGGAAACTTTCTTATAGTTACAGTTGCACCCTTTATCGCTATCGGTGGCAAAACTATATGAACTCTTGAACCATCGGAAAGCCTTGCATCAACTATAGGATTTGAAACATTCACTATCCTATTTATCTTTCCCACAATCTGTTGAATGATATTTTCAAGTTGTTCTTTAGATTCAAAACTTTTATCCCATCTCTGATATTTACCATTTTTATCGATAAATATTTCATCATAAGAATTAATCATTATCTCATTTATATTTTTATCTTCTAAAACTTCAGTCAAGATGTCGTAGTTCTTAAGACTATCATAGATGCTCTTTCTTAAGACCAACTTCTCTTTTAATTTGAGTGGAGATACATTTCTTTCAAGGTCTTCAATCTTACTATCAATTACATTTAATATCTCTTTATCTTCCAGACCGACAGTATCAGATAATTCATCTATTAACTGTCTCTTTATGTCATTTTTATAATCATCATTTCCCATTACTCTTTATCAGAAAAACACTCCTTACAAAATGCTGATAGATATGCTTTGTCAATTTTACCAATGTCAAATATAGTTATTTTCTTCAAATCTATCTGATTCTCATTTTTTAAGTAAGATTTCAATTTTTCAATCCTACTCATTTCCTTTTCTTTTATAATGACTACTGCATCTGCATCATTTAAGATATATTGACACTTTAGATATGATGAATCTGCATTTACAAATATGAAATCGTATTTTAGTTTCATTATCTCATTTATAATGTTGGCGAGGTCTATATTATTTACCACATTATAATCTTCTGGATATGTTACTGACTTAATAATGTCGACATCTTTTTCTGTCAATATTTCATGACTTATCTTTTCCTCTGTCATTATGTTTTCTTTGTAACTGTAGATGAGATTAGACAAACCTATACTTCCTTTATAATTATCTATTTCATCTAGGTCAACGATTAACACCTTTTTCTTTTTAGAAACAATCCTTGCTATGCGTTTCACCACATCAAGTTTTCCTTTTATATATGTTGGAGAATAATATAAAAATAATCTTGTGATTTCATTATCTTTATTTCTACTTTTCTTATTTTTACTGTCAATGTCTTTTTCTATTATTTCTAAAATGTTTTTTACATTTTGAAGTTTGTAAATATAATTCTTCTTTCCTTCCTTTCGCAACTTCTTATCAGTCTCACAAAGCAAGTAAAAAGAACTGGCTTTCACATCATCCAAACTTTCTATAAATGAATCCGAAGCAATCACTCCTTCAATCTTATTTTCATCAGCATATTTCTTCATATGCTTTACATTAGTGAAGGTTAAGAAATTGTATTTTTTCCCAAGTATCTTATTTGCTTGATTGCAAAATCTTTTACTGTAGGATGGATCTTCATCTATGACAAGCAATACCTCTTTCATATCATTTCTCCCATTTTTAATAATAAAAATGTGACATATCCAAAAAATGTTGCAAATGCAACAGGTATGGTCTTAATTCCACTTGCCAAAGGAAATAAGCAGACTATCATTGATATAAAACAGACCATAAGTGATTCCATGGGTTCAAGTGCCAACATCAACACAGCATATAGTTTGAAGTCCCCAGCGCTACACTTTACTATTTGCCGTAACGGATAAAAGATGCCAACCACTATTAATGATAGAGCTATGGAAGATGAATTAATTGGTGTTCGTACTACTCTAAAGCACGTTATAATAGTTACAATCCATCCACATAGAATAACATTTGGGATCCATTTTTTCTTTAAGTCTAAATATCCGAGTATAGCAAGTGTAATTAAATTGCAGCGGACAACCATAAAACCTCCGGAAATAATCATTTTTCACAAGTAGTTATTACTAAATGATGATGAGCAAAGAATCTCAAACTTGCTTATTTAGACATATCACATTTTCACAAATAATAATCAGAATATAGGCAAAATAGTAGATATTATATAAAGTTAAGGACATCCATTTAGCAACAAAATGTGCTATTTCCCCTTATTTTTTAAGGCAAATGATTATAATAACAAAATAAGTAATCCCATCAGATTATAGTTATAATTCACTTCAAAATACCCTAAATGCGCTTATAAGTAAGTTAGGTTAAGCATATAATAATGTCTAAAATACAAATAATTTGCTCATTTTTCGCAACTTTTACTACATTTTTCATTTAACTTTTGCTATAATATATGCGAATAATTACTACATTAAGAATAGTTGATGTATCACTTAAACATTTGAATTACATCAATTTATATCTCATAAAAATATAAATATATTAGTAGGAGGAAATATGGCAAGAAAATGGGTTTACAAATTTAAAGAGGGAAATGCCTCTATGAGAAATCTTTTAGGTGGTAAAGGAGCAAACCTTGCAGAGATGTCAAGGCTTGGACTTCCAGTTCCACAAGGTTTCACTATCACAACTGAAGCATGTACACAATATTACGAAGACAAAAGAACAATCAACAAAGAAATCATGACTCAGATAATGCAAAATGTAAAAGATCTTGAAAAACTTTCAAAGAAAAAATTTGGTGACAAAGAGAATCCACTTTTAGTTTCAGTTAGATCTGGTGCAAGAGCATCAATGCCAGGTATGATGGATACTATTTTAAATCTTGGACTTAACGAAACTGTTACAGAAACTCTCGCAAGAAAATCAGGCAATCCAAGATGGGCTTGGGACTGCTATAGAAGATTCATCCAAATGTTTTCTGATGTTGTTATGGAAGTTGGAAAGAAACATTTTGAAGAGTTAATCGATAAAATGAAAAATAAAAAAGGCGTTAAGCAAGATGTTGATCTTACTGCTGACGACTTAAAAGAATTAGTTAAATTATTCAAAGGTGAATATAAGAAAGCTATAGGAAAAGATTTCCCAGATGACCCAACAGTTCAACTTAACGAAGCTATCAAAGCCGTATTTCGTTCATGGGACAACCCAAGAGCAAATGTATATCGTAGAGATAATGATATCCCATATAGCTGGGGTACTGCAGTAAATGTTCAAATGATGGCATTTGGTAATATGGGTAATACTTCAGGAACAGGTGTTGCATTTACAAGAAATCCTGCAACTGGTGAAAAGAAACTTATGGGTGAGTTCTTACTCAATGCTCAAGGCGAAGATGTCGTAGCAGGTATAAGAACTCCACAACCAATCGCTGAACTTCAAAAGATAATGCCTGAAGTTTATAAAGAGTTTACAAAAATATGTAACATACTTGAAAAGAACTATAGAGATATGCAAGATATGGAGTTCACTATAGAAGATAAACATCTCTATATGCTTCAAACTCGTAATGGTAAGAGAACTGCTAAAGCTGCTCTTAAGATAGCTTGTGACTTGGTGTCAGAAGGTATGAGAACAGAGAAAGAAGCCGTAGCAATGATAGACCCAAGAAATCTTGACACACTTCTCCACCCTACATTTGATACTAATGCTGTAAAGAAAAATCCACCAATCGGTAAAGCACTTGCTGCAAGTCCTGGTGCTGCTGCTGGTCAAATAGTATTTACTGCTGAAGATGCAAAAAACTGGGCATCTAAAGGAAAGAAAGTTGTACTTGTTCGTCTTGAGACAAGCCCTGAAGATATAGAAGGAATGAAGGCCGCTCAAGGAATACTTACAGTTCGTGGTGGTATGACATCTCACGCTGCTGTTGTTGCTCGTGGTATGGGTAAATGCTGTGTATCTGGTTGCTCTGATATAGTTATGAATGAAGCAAAGAAAGAGTTTACTCTTGGTGGAAAAACTTTCCACGAAGGTGACTTACTTTCTATAGATGGTTCAAACGGAAATATTTACGATGGAAAACTCGAGACACAAGATGCTTCTATCGCAGGAGAGTTTGGAAAGATAATGAAGTGGGCAGATAAATATCGTAGATTAACTGTAAGAACAAATGCAGATACTCCAAGAGATGCTAAAAAAGCAAGAGAACTTGGAGCAGAAGGTATCGGTCTTTGCAGAACTGAACATATGTTCTTTGAAGGAAATAGAATTGATGCATTTAGAGAAATGATTTGTGCTGATACAGTCGAAGGAAGAGAAAAGGCACTTGCAAAGATTGAGCCAATGCAACAAGGAGATTTCGAAGAACTCTATGAGGCACTTGAAGGTTATCCAGTTAATATAAGATTCCTTGACCCACCTCTTCATGAATTCGTTCCAAAAGAGAAAGCTGATATAGAGAAACTTGCAAAAACTACTGGAAAATCTGTAGCACAAATTGAAGCTATAATTGAAGGATTAAAAGAGTTCAACCCAATGATGGGTCATAGAGGATGTCGTCTTGCTGTAACTTATCCTGAAATCGCTGCTATGCAAACTCGTGCAGTTATTAAGGCTGCTATAAATGTATTAAAGAAACATCCAAATTGGAAGATAGTTCCAGAAATTATGATTCCACTTGTTGGAGATATTAAAGAACTTAAATATGTAAAAAATGTAGTTGTAGAAACTGCTGATGCACTTATAAAGAAGGCTGGTTCTAAACTTAAATACAAAGTAGGAACTATGATTGAGATCCCAAGAGCTGCTCTCACTGCTGATGAGATAGCAAAAGAAGCTGCATTCTTCAGTTTCGGAACTAATGATTTAACTCAAATGACATTTGGATTCTCAAGAGATGATGCCGGAAAGTTCCTTGATGCATATTATGACAAAAAGATATTTGAAAATGATCCATTTGCAAAGCTCGATCAAATAGGTGTTGGTTCACTTATGAAGATTGCTATCGAAAAAGGTAAGTCTGTAAATAAGGATTTACACCTTGGAATCTGTGGTGAGCATGGTGGAGACCCATCATCAGTAGAGTTCTGCCATAGAATAGGACTTGATTATGTATCTTGCTCTCCTTTCCGTGTACCTATCGCAAGACTTGCTGCTGCTCAAGCTGCTATCGCTGAAGATGGAACTCTTAAGGGCAAAGCAAAAAAGGCAGTTGCTAAAGTTGGAAAGAAAGCAAATAAAGTAGTTAAAAAGGCTGAAAAGAAAGCCAAAAAAGCAATTAAGAGTGCTAAATCAAAGGCTAAAGTAAGTGCAAAAAAAGCTATAAAGACAATTTCTAAAAAAGCTAAATCTGCAAGAAAAATCGCAGTTGTTAGATAATCTAGAATAATAACTTACATAAAAAAGAGCGGTTAGTCCGCTCTTTTTTATTTATTAAGTGATAATTACTATAATTAGCCTTTTAAACAATTCTCCTTAATGTCAGCAATAAACTCATCAATAATTTCTTTTGTCACACCTTGCATAACTACTATATGACCTAATTCGCCACCAAATCTATCATCAGTAGCTCGTGCTAAAAAGTATTTTTTCATAAGGGCATCATCTATCTTCTTAAAGAATACAATATTTGACTCTTTGCAAGAAATCCATGAAGGCCACCCTATCTCATCTAATTTATTTTTTAGATAAACAACATTTTCAAACATCTGCTTTACTTGTTTTCTTAAGCCTTCTACACCATATCTTTTCAAAGTGTAGTATATCTTAAGTGGGCTAATTGCAGAACGAGAGCAAAGTATCGTAGGAACTGAACCAATTAGATATGGTACATTGTTAGGATTTTGATAATCTATTATTTCTTTAGTTGTAAAGAATAATCCACATGGTTCATCACAGCCAAAAAACTTATGTCCACTTACTGATATAGAATCATAGCCGCAAATTTTTTTATTGACTTCATTACTATAATCAGAGAACGCCAAATACCCACCAAATAGAGCAGCATCAACATGGTAATACGCTGCAGGTGGATTAACCTCTTCTACAATTTTTTTGATAGTTTGCATGTCATCAATGCCACCTTTAAATGTAGTTCCCATAGAGAACACAACGAGTGCAGGTCTCGTACTGTCAAGTGCTTTCCTAAACTCTTCAGGAATCATTTTCCCTAGTTCATCTGTAGGTATCAATTTAACTTCTATTTGTTGAAGCTCTGCAAGTCTTTTATTTGAATAATGTGATTCAGAAGAAACATATAGTATTGGTTTCTTTTTTGTTATAGACTCAAGATAATTTCTACCATAATAAATCCCGTGGTTATTTCCATCTGACCCACTTTCTGTCATTAAGCCCCATACTTCATTTTCATCAAAGCCATATATTGGTGCAATTGTTCTTATAATCTTTCTTTCTACATAGAGAGTTCCAAAATTAACTGACTTTTCATTATTTGGATCACCTACATTATTTAGAAATACATCTGACAAGTTGTGTTCATCATACCACTCATAAAACTCTTTTAGGTCAAAACCCTCATTTATTGGGTAACCTATCTGATACTTCTTTACTGATTTAGCTTTGTCAAGCACACGATTAAATAATTCATCATTAAACAATTCCTTATTCATGCTTTTCATTCCTTTCATAAAATACTAATAGTAATTTCGTGAATATTATAACACAAATTATATATTTATAGTATGTTTGCATTCAGAAATTTTAACAACCCCTCGCAACCCTTTTTAATCTCATCATATGACAAATCAAAGTCTCTAGTGTACCAAGGGTCATCAATATCCTGCCCCTTTATTTTTTCATCATCAACAAAATCAAGCAACTTACTTATTTTACTTTCACTATCTCTTCCAATGATTTTCTCAAGACCATACCTGTTTTCTTCATCCATTATGATTAAGTAATCAAATTCATCATAATCAGATTTTCTAACTTATCTTGCTCTCTTATCTTTAAATCCACCTATGTTGTGTTTTATAAGTTGCTCTCTTGCATTTGGATATATACTATTTCCTACTTCTTCAGCACTTGTGGCGGCTGATTCTATATTGAACTGATTTTCAACATTATTCTTTTTCACTATGTCTTTCATTATAAACTCAGCCATCGGCGACCGGCAAATATTTCCATGGCAGATAAACAATATTTTAATTTTACTATTAGTTTCTTTCATAACTAAAATGTAAATAAATTAAGACCTGTTTTTTCATCTAATTTTCTTTCAACTATTCCATCATATGTAGTAATAAATATTTCTGCAGTAGCTCCAATTACACAACTAAACAAATGACCTCCATAATACTCATTTTTATCATTACCACATCCAATATGTAAATGGAGATATGGCTCACCATTCATTCTAGTTACATTTCCATGGAGATTGGTTATCTCATAATCACCACTAAATGTAGCTTTCACATAGTCCTTTGTGTCTTTCTTTCTCACTCCAATAGTAAAATTACTTGCACCACCGAGTCCATTTATCTGCGCAAGTTTTATGTTTTCGGTTTCTACTATTTTCTTTATTGACTCCACGATTTCATCGCCTACATCAAGCCTTACTATAAATGTCCCATTAAAACTTTTGTACTCCATAATCTTACCCTCCACAATTAGTTGAGCCACTGGTCATAAGCACTTCCAGACCGTGCTTTATTGGTTTCATAACTACTTCAAAGTTCTCTTTTGCAGCATTTTTTGAGCCAGGTAAATTGATAATCAATGATTTTTTTCTGATTCCAGCAACAGACCGCGACAAGCAACTCTTATCGGTATTTTTATAATTAAGGACTCTCATCATCTCTGGGATACCAGGAGTTAATCTCTCAACCACATCTTTTGTAGCCTCTGGTGTTATATCGCTTTCAGAAAATCCAGTTCCACCAGTTGTCAAAATTAAATTAATCCCTTCATCTGAAGCTTTCAATAATTCTTTTTTTATCAGTTCTCGATCATCAGGAATGATATTTACATATTTTACATCATAGCCATCTAATTCAAGCATCTTCACAAGATTTGGTCCACTTGTGTCCACTCTTTCGCCTTTTGCACCTTTCGTGCTAATAGTTATAACTGCTGCACTGTATTTTTTTTCTTCCATTTTCCTACCTCATCAAATACTCTATAACTTATCCACCAATTTGATTCATATTTCTATCAGCATGACTCCTACTTTCATACGAAAGAACATCATGCTTTTCAGGTTTTAGTAGAATTGCTTCTTTAAACTTCATTTCCATTTCTTTTTCATTTAATCCCTTTATCAATATCTCTTGGTTAGAATGGAGGCAAGGTTTTAATTTTCCATCAGCTGTAAGCCTTATGCGATTGCATTTGCTACAAAAACTATTACTTACTGCACTTATAAGTCCTACATTCCCAAGTGCACCTTTTATCTTATACTTTTTTGCAACACTTCCATTATCTGCTTCAACTGGAAATATCATATCATCAGCATTCATTTTATTTTTATAATACTCATTAATTTTATCTATAACAATATCTGATGATATAAATGCCTCTTTTCCAAAGTCCCCACTATCATACATTGGCATGAGCTCTATAAATCTTACATCAAGTGGCTTCGTCATTGTCAGATTTGCCAGGTCCACTATCTCATCATCATTAAATCCGCCTATCAGAACAGTATTGATTTTAACCTTCTTAAACCCTTCATTAAGTGCTACATCAATGCCCTTAAGTGTATCATTAAGTTTTCCTACTCTTGTGATATATCTAAACTTTTCAGGATTAAGTGTATCAAGACTTATATTTAATCTATCAAGCCCAGCATTTTTCAGTTCTCTTGCATATTTTGTCAGTAGTGTTCCATTCGTCGTGATGCAAACTTCATCAATGCCATCAATCTCTTTTATCTTTGAAACTAAAGAAACTATCCCACTTTTCACAAGTGGCTCTCCACCTGTAAGTCTTATTTTAGACACCCCAAGTCTTGATGCAATTTTGACTGCTTGTATAATCTCTTCATAAGTCATCATCTCATCATGAGATTTTTTACAAATGCCATTTTCCGGCATACAATACCTACAGCGCAAATTACATAATTCAGTAAGAGATATTCTCAAATATTTAATTTCACGATTAAATGTATCTCGCATATATTCCTTATACCGATAAGTTTATCCCTGCAAATGTTTCACTACAACATTTATCACTATAATAAAGTTTAGAATAATTAATTAGTTTACAATGTGCCCTGATTTTCCGCCATCCTTTTCTTTTAGATAAATGTCTCCAATTATCATTTTTTTATCTATAGCCTTGACCATATCATACACTGTAAGTAATGCAACTGATACGCCAGTAAGTGCTTCCATCTCAACCCCTGTCTTTCCTTCGCACTTAACTAAACATGTGCACTTTATTTCATAATTTCCATCAGGAAGTTGCTCATCATTCATTTCCCAATTTATTTTTGCATTTGTAAGATTTAGAATATGACACATTGGAATTAATTCAAATGTTTTCTTACAAGCCATTATTCCTGCAGTTGTTGCCACAGTCAGCACATCACCTTTTTTTACATCTTTATTTTTAATTGCGTCATAAACTTCTTTACACACAAAAATCTTCCCCGAAGCAACAGCAAATCTACTTGTTATATCTTTCTCCCCTATGTCAACCATTCTTGCATTTCCATTTTCATCAAAATGAGTTAATTCCATATATCTATTCCTTCTCTTCTATTTTAGGCACCACTGGCATCCCTGTAGCTATAGTCGTTGCCATACCTATAGCATTATTCACACCATTTTTTGTAGCATCTATAGACTTCGTTACATCACCTTTAATCACATTTGTTGTTGCAAAGAAATCTTCTTTCAATGTGTCTGTGCTTATACTTATAAATCCTCCAGCAAGTTGCATTCCGATAGAAATAAATGGAGATAAAACATAATATGCACCAGCTCCTCCAAGGGCATCATTCACTTGTGTCATGGTTCCTATCGCTGCAATAAAAAGTATTATCCATGAAAACCCAGCAATGGTTTTCATACCAAGCCAAGAAATCGCAATTGTTATAAAAAACATAGTTTGACTAGTAATCCCCAAATCAAAAAAGCCCAATAGTTTCCAATGTTCAGAGCTTAAAAATACTTTTGTAAATGAAGCTATAAACAAAACATTTAATACTAACAAAATAATTTTTATAGGATTTTTAAACATTGAAAAATTGCCTCTTACAACTACACCTGCATAAATTGCTATAGCTCCAATAGTTGCAAACATGTCAGGCTTTAGTATTTGCTCATACACTGCTTCTTGTGCTTCTTTTGCACCCCAGCCAAATGGTCCAAAGCCTTTTGTTGCTTCAGTAGCTGCTTTAACCATCCAAGGCATATAAGCCATTATGACTGGCACCACCATAAATAAAATTGCAAATATCAATAACACATTTTGCTTTACTGCACTAATTACTTTCTCTTTCTTCATACTTTTACTCTCTTTTTAATTTTCCTTCCTTAAAATGTTTTCTACAAAGTGCTACATACCTGTCATTGCCTCCGAGCTCAACTTGTGGTCCTTCTCGAACTATGCCATTATCATTATAGCGAGTATTGCAAGTTGCTTTCTTTCCACACCAGCATACAGTTTTAAGTTCTGTAATCACATCTGCAATTGCAAGAAGTCTTGCTGACCCTGGAAATAATTCATTTCGAAAATCTGCACGAAGACCATAGCAAACAACTGGTACATCATAGTAGTCAACTATGTCAGATAAAAAATCTACTTGCTCTTTCGTGCAAAACTGAACTTCATCAACTATTACACAATCATATTTTTTTATTTCACTAGCATTCATTTTTACTAATTCTTCAATAAAAATACATTCATACTCGAGTCCTATACGGCTATGCACTACTTCTTTTCCAAAGCGGTCATCAATTCTTGGTTTGCATAATAATGCCTTTTGACCGACCTCTTCATAATTAAATCTTGTCATCAGCGCATTTGCAGTTTTACTTGACCCCATAGCCCCATAATAAAAATAAAGTTTTGCCATAAACCCTCCACTCTAAATATCATTACACATATTATAGCATATTATGATATATTTAACATTAATAATTAACTTATCATTTTATTAAACTTTACTAGTTTACATAAAAAAATGACCTAGTTATCGATTATAAAATCTAGCCATTAACGATAACAAGGTCACTTTTCTCTCTTATTTTTAATGTTTCAAAATAGTTATTCTCAAAAGGCACCCACATTGACAAGAACTTATCCACGGTATCTTTGTTTCTGTTTGTAAGTCTCTTCACCTGCTCATCTCTATCAACCTCGATAAATATCTTAAGGTCGACATAATCATTTAACGTAGGATGTGAAGAATACGACCCTTCAATTATAAGTATTTTTTCTAAATCAATAGGTATTTCTTGCAAATACATATCACTATGACAATCATATGAGATATAGTTTGTTTTTCTCTTTGCTTTATAGGGTTTTAAAACATTTTCTATAAGTCTTTCAAAGTCCATATGTCCAGCTACTATGTTCATCCAGTTCTTGTCTCTTTTTTGAAATGGTAAATAAAAATCATCCATATGCAAGATATTAACTTCAAGCAGTGTTTCTAATTCTTTTGCTAAAGTACTTTTACCACTTGCACACGGACCATCTATTGATATGACAGATGGTATTGGTAAGTTTCTTTGTTCAATAAAACTTTTTATTTTTTCTACATTTGCATTCATCTTATTTCACATATTCTTAATCATTTATCTTATGAATCTAACATATTTTTTGCTATATTTTCCCAAGTTATACAACTTAATTCTGGGGAGAAAAATGAGTTATCATTTATACTTTCATTTATCGCTTTTGCAAGTCTTTCTTCAAACGCAGACAATTCACTATCATCTGCATCATCGACATTTATTAGATTCGGTAAAGTCACATACTTTATACTTGCATTTTTTACATTTGCATCATAAAACTCTTTTACCCCTGGCAAGTCACTTATCACAAGTTTACAACCACAAGCCATCGCTTCAATTGGTACCATTGGTATCCCTTCTGAAAATGATGGCAAAATAAATATATCGTGCGAATTATATTCTTTTGCAAGTTCTATCTGTGACATCGGATTTATAAATCTTATTTTATTCTGCGATTTTATTGTCTCTTTTCTAATTATATCATATTCTTCCTTATCTCCTGCTCCTCCAATTAAGTCAAGTGAAATGTCATCTCTATCAATTTTATTAAATGCTTTTATAAGTGAGAGAACTCCTTTCTTCTTTGCAATTTTGCCAACATAGAGTAGTTTTATAACTATCTTTTTATCATTTGCAAAATCTTGTCTCCACACAGTATCATCATTTCTACCTAAAGATCTGTTGTTCTTAAAAATCTCACTATTATATCCTATGCCAACTATTTTTATTTTATTTTCAGGTACTTCTAAAATATCAATTATCTTTTTCTTATGCTCGGTACTTGGTGCAAAGACTTTATCAAGCATTTTAATTTTCTCTTTTATATATTCCCTTTTTAAGTCAGTTTGCTTAAGCTGTCTTAAATCTGTATTATGACATATGCCATAAATCTTTGGTCTCACATTTTTAGGAAGTTCATTATTGCTTCCTTCGCCATTTTCGATACCCAAATAATCTTTACTATTCACGTAATCTATCACCATTGCCGTAAGTAGATATAAGTGATGACAAATAATTAAATCTGGTTTAAATCTGTTCATCACTTCCACAATTTTTTCTCTAAATGCCTTCTCCCATATATTTAGTAAGTTTGTATCTAAAGCTAATTCACTATACTTGATAGTTTCATATGGCATTACATCTGACATCCCGGCAATTTTTATCGGCACTTTATCTGTATTGAAAACTACTTCATTGTATCTCGGCTCATAGTACTTGATGTTCTCTTTTAACTCTTTTGTCAAAAGTTTTACATCTTTGTTACTTGATACTACATTTTCATCATTTTCATATGTAGCACAAATTATCTCTTGTTCATGTCCCATATTCTTAAAACATCTGACAAGTTCATTTAGATAAATGCCACTTCCAGTACTACTTGGCTTTTGTGCAATTATGCTTAAAATCTTCATAATGTATTATATTATTAGTTTTGTCATTTTATCACATTTAATTGATAAATTAGATAAAGCCTTTTCTATTTCTTTTTGATTATCTACATCACATTTCCAAGCTAGCCCACATCCAGCAGATATTTCTTTTGGCAGTGGTATCAACCTTCCGTTCACACTATTTTTAAGGCAATATTCTTCAAAAGCCATAGCATCAATAGTTTTATTAAATGAAATTACAAGACAAAGTTTCTTTTCAATCATATTAAGGTCTTATCACTAAACTTGCCTCTTCCATAGTTGTAACTATATCATACATATTAGTAACTTCGCCAACCTTCAACTTGTCTTTCAAACCATAAAAATCAAGACAGGTTCCACAAGTTTTTATTTTCACACCAAGTTCAGTTAAATTATTTAAATCTTCAAGAGAAAGTGACCCTTCACAAGTAAGGTGAGCACCTCCGTTATAGAAAAGCATAGTCTTTGGTCTTACTTCTCCCTGTGATACAGAATATATAAATGCCTTCATAAGATTTTTTCCAAGTTTCTCATCTCCGCATCCCATCTTTTCAGAGCCAATAGCTATGACAATATTTCCAGTATTATCTGTTGCTCCGCAGGTAGCGCATGATTCAGCCAACTTTTTTTCTTCTTCAGATTTTATTTCTTTTACTTCAATAGTTAATTTAAACTCCTTATCGCTTATCTTGTCAGTACTAACTCTATATCCATTGTCAGTTGCAAATCTTGTTATGTTTTTTACAGCCATATTGTTATCTACCATAACTTCAACTGTGTCAGGACTTATAAGAGCTTTTATAGCTTTTTTAGTTTCAATAAGTGGGATAGGACAAGTTTTTCCCATTCCGTTAACTTTAACCATATTTATTCCTCCTAAAATTATATTTACAACATTTCTAAAAATGCCTGTATTCTTGTAGTAAGCTGACCAACATCTGATGTAGAATAATCCGTCTCAATAGACATATAAGGTACCCCTAAGTCTTCCGAAAGCTTTTTAACTTGATATCTCTCTACACTGAAAGGATGGCAAGACTGAAGTACTACATCAATTATTCCTTCAACTTTATATTCATCTACGAGTTCTCTAATCATTTTCATCCGGTTTTCATTTGGAGTCATCACAGCACATCCTATCTTTATGTATCTCTCTGCTATAGCACGGTAGATATTTGGAGCATCTACATCTACAAGATTTCTTGCAGGTTTTATGCCGCTACAACTATCCATCACTACAACTACACCACCATTGTCTTCTACGACACCAATAGTCTTATCAGCAACTCCTGATATAGGGCATCCTGTAATCATAATTCTTTTATCTGTAAGTTTTACTGGACTTCCATTTATTCTATAATTCTCTTCTATATCATCATGCATTTTTTCAATATTTTTCATTGTCTCATCAATGTCAAAAGTAAAATTCAAGCTATCAACAACCTTATGGATACCCATGTAATAGTTTTTAGGTGGTACTGACTTACCGAGCTCAAACATTTTTACTTTTAGAAGTCTCTCTTTATTTCTCTTTACACATGCCGCTCTCACATCATCATCAGTTATAGTTATGCCAAATTTCTTTTCAAATTTTTCTTTGAGAAGTCGTATCTCTGATTCCCACATATCAAGTACATATGGTCTATCTACGCCTTGAGGCAAGTGAAGTATATATGTATCTTTTAATTCAGATAGTAGTTCATACATTTTTTTCTTGCCATCACAAGTTGTCTCACCTACTATTATATCAGAAAAATATGTATATGGACATTTATCAGATACTGCAAAGCCATAACTTGATTTTATCAATGGGCATAAGTTCTTAGGTAGATTTACTTCGGCATCTGTTATAGTCTCTTCACTTGTCCCACAAAGTGATACAGGAACTATCCCCGCAGCATCAAATATCTCAAGTGGTGTAAATGTGCAAAAGATACCAGCAAGTCTTCCACCCTTGTCCTTATGTTCTTTTGCTTTCAAAAAGCCAAGTCGCCTTGCTTCGCCAAATTCTTCAAATTTTTTTGGTAATTCATTAACACTCATTCGTTCTTACTATTTTAATCCTTTCGCATAAAGTGCTGCACCAATTGCTCCAGCAAATCTTGCATTTTTGTCACTTACTACTTTTACTCCAAATGATTTTGAAAGTGCATCTAATATAAAATCCATATCGCAAAGTCCACCTGTTAAGCATACTTGCTTTCCTACAAGACTTACTTTCTTTGTCTGGCTTGCTACTTTTTGAACTATAGACATGACGACAGCATTTGCTATATTTTCTTTCTTTTCAGATCTACCTATAAGACTTATTATCTCAGACTCAGCAAATACAGTGCAAAGTGAACTAATTGTCACTCCACCACCAGTTTTTGCAAGCTCACAAAGCTTAGGTATATCAAGCTCCATCGTCCTCGCCATTACATCAAGAAACCTGCCTGTACCAGCGGAGCACTTATCATTCATTATAAAATCTTTCACATTGCCATCTTCAACTTCTATAATCTTAGTATCCTGTCCGCCGATGTCTATGATTACA
>JAGBOC010000007.1 GCA_017634065.1 Lachnospiraceae bacterium
AAGATAATCACTTTCATGATTACCTTTCATAAGTGCTTCTTTTACAGCCAAAGGAAGACCTGGTACATATTCATCTCTTGATACTATGTCCCAGCCAACTTCTTTTAACGTTTCATCAATTTTCAATCTTGCTTTTTCTTCAGGTTTCATAATACTTTTGTATTATATCATAATTACACATCATTTCCAATAAAATACCGCCAACACATTCGTATTAGCGGTATATATTCATTCTACTTTATTTTTCTTCCCATCTCATAAGCTTTCTTAATCAAGCCTTTATTCTTCTTTGCATCATTTGCGTTATTAATTATTTCTTCTTCCCTTCATTTATTATTAGTTTTACTTTGTTCAAACAACCAATCTCTAACCCTTTCTATATTATATCCATAGTAAAATGAAGTCATATGTTCTCCTGCCATACTTCCGTTTGACTCGCCATTTGCATATGTTGAATTTAATTTCCAAGTTATAAAGTTTTTATCAAGGCCTTTGCTAAATAATTCATCAGCAATTTTATTTAAACTTTCTGCACTATCTTTTGCATCCACATCATATACTTCTGCATAATCTACATTATTTTCTTTCAAATAATTCTTTACATTAGTTTGCCCCTCAAATGCTTTTTTATCACCTTCTGCAGCAAAATAAATAAATTTTCTATCCTTTATTCCTTGTATCTCATTTATATCCCATTGACCATCTACAAGAAGTGTAGCAGCAAATAAATTCGGATTGTTTGCAGTTAAATATAATGATGTCATACATCCCATTGATTGACCTGTAAAATATATTTTATCTTTATGTATATCATAGTCATTTTTTATTTTCTCTATCATTCTTACTATGACATCCATATAGTTTGATATGGTTGAATTTCCATTTGAATCATCAATTAATTTTTCATTAAAAGTAGGAACTAATACGAAGCATTCATGCTTTTTTTGCTCCTCAGCTGTTGCCCAAATAACTGATCCGATACAATTTTCAAGAATTTGAGTTATAGTATTTCCAGTTGTAGTTGCATCTCCTACGAACATTATAAGTGGATAAATTTTATTACTTCTACCATATGACTCGGGTATAAATAGACCATAGTCAATACTTAATCCTATCTCATCATCAGTATAAGTAAATTCTTTATACTTATCTTTCACTTCATTTGAAACCTTTTCAAGATTTGCCTTGGCTGTGTCATCAAGAAAATTTGCACCAGCTCCCATACCACCTCGACCTTGCGGACCACCGACACCAAGTTTTTTTTCTTCTGTTGTTTTTACTTCAGTTGTTTCTGCTATAGTAGTAGTCTCTTATGTAGTTGTTTCTAGCACATTGCTTACTATATTCTTGCTTCCGCATGATACTAATGTAATACTTAAAATTAGCATCACTAAATTTACGCAAATTCTTTTTACATACTCTTTAACATTGTTAATCTTAATCTTTTCACTTTTATACATTAAAACTTTTTTCATTTTACACCTTACTTAAAACCTTTCTTTTTTTCTTTTTTCTTTCTTATTTCATATATTCTATATTATAACATAAATTTAATTTATTATGCCAATTAATACTTCGTTTTAAAAACCACTCTTGCAAGTAGTTTATTTACTTATATCTACATTTATTTACCAAAAATCTTAATAAACTCTGTCGGTGTCATAATGAATGGTTTTACTGGAAAATGTTTTATATTTCCTGTAATTAATTTAGATTCTTTTATACTTTTATCCATCACTATTTCGTAAAATGGTAAATCTTTTTTGTCTATTAATTCTTCATTTATCTTTTCAGGTTCTATCACTATTCCTTTTTCTAATACATAATTAATAAATCGGTTAATCTCTCTTTTGTCAAATTTGAATTTTTCTCTATTCAGAACATCTTTATACTCTGCTAGAACCTCTTTACTGTAATACAATCTTATTTCATTCTTATATAATTTATTTAATACTAAAACCGTAGCAACATCATCATGAGATGATAAGAATGCAGAAACTATTACATTTGTATCTATTACTACATTTTGGATGTTACTATCCATATATCTCTTTATTTATCTCTTCCAAACTCATATCTGCTGTTCCATTTTTTATTGCTGCCTTCTGCAATTTTTTCATAGATTGTACCATATTTTCATACGAATAATCATCATCTCTAGCACTTAATTCAAATGGGATAGCTTGTTCTCTAATTGCTTTTTTAGCAAAGATTGTAAAAAAATTAGTAATAGAAAGCCCTAATTTATCGCATAATTTATCTATTTCATTCTTAGTTTCTGAATCAAATCTTAAACTAATTGTTACCATAATAATTTCCTCCTATTGAAGCTATTATACATCAAATTGAAGCATTCTGCAAGCAATTTACTTAACTATACTTATCTCCACATCACTATTGTCATTATTTGTAAAGTTCTAAAGTTCTGTTTCAAATTGTATATTTTTTATTAAAAAAATAATGAGGTCCGTCCCCATTATATTTTTATCTATAAACTTTTCTTTTTTATCTCTTCCCATTTTCTATCTTCACACCAATAAACAACATTATCACTAACATCAAAAACCATTGACACAACTGTAGGACACACCGTTTGTGAAACTGTTTTCAATATTTCAAAACAATCTTTTACGCTAAAATCATCATTTGCATTTTTAATCATTTCTTCTGCCTTATTATATCTATCCCAACCCATCCAGTCGTGTTTTTCTTTATCTTGTTTATAAGGTGAAAAATTAGTCATTATTTTATATTCAGGTTTCTCATAATATTCACTGCCTTGACCCGGAACAATATGTAGCACATCTCCATTTTTATTTGAGAGTGCTGACATAAATGTAACACCGGGAATGCTATATATCATTTCATTTTTCACTATCTCTTTTAACTCAGCAAATGTTTTCTTTTTTAATAACAAATCAATGTCAAGCATTATAATATTTCTACAAGTTTCACTTACTGGATTACTTCTTGAATCAAAAGGCCAACAAGTAGGCATCGCTACAAAGTCTCCCCTATTATTTGCACCAAAAAGTGGCATCCATCCTTCTTTTGTATCATTTATCTCAATGTAAACACCTTCATCAGTAGGGCGAACTCTATGTTCCATATTTAATATATCCAGATTAAATCCAACTACTGTTTTTTTTCTATTTATTACTATACTTGTACACATACTATTTTATCCCTGTTTTAAACTCTTCAGTGCTTCATTGTTATTTTCTATTATCTTTTTAATTCTATCACAAGTTTTAATGTCTTCACAACGTCCACAGGTTTCATTTTTTTTACTCATAGCACATTGTCTAATTTGACACAATGACTCGCAAAAAGGAGTTTTGACTCCATCAATTCTACATCCTACACAATTAATCATTTCCTGTGCTATTTCAACCTTATTCAATTCAGACCATTTTTTTGCCACTTCTTTTCGTAAATTGTCATCATTATTTATTGTGGCAATTCTTGCCTCGCATTTTTCACAATCAAGTCCACAATATGCAATATACTTATTCATAAGTTCACCTTTTTTCATTTTTTTACATAGCGATACACTAATAAGTGTATCAGTATATATTGATACTAAATGCTATCTATCCCTATATCGTTACAATCGGAAATGTCATAGATGAAATCAGTTTCATTGCAAATGATGTTTGTTTAAGTAAATTTTCATCAAATGCAATTCTTTATATTGTTTAATAATATTATATCATATTTCCCAAACTAAAAAAACACTTTACAGAAAACTTGTAAAGTGCTTTTTTAGATTCCTATTTCATTTCATAATATACTATGTTTACGAGCAGTAAGATATACATCACTATATTTTGCATATTTTTTTTAGATTTTAAATATACTTCACAAAACTTTCCATATCGTTTCTCTTAAAATGCCATGGATTTGGTTTTGAGTTTTCATTTGGATAGCCGAGCCCTAGCATCATAACTGGTATCATATTGTCAGATAATTCAAAGACTTCTTGTACCATCTTAGCATCAAATCCTCTAATCCAAATGGTATGTACGCCAAGTTCTTCAGCCTCATACATCATTGTTGTAGCTGCTATACTTACATCTTGATCTCCTGAATTATAATTAGGAAATAATCTATCATTTGGCTGTCTCCAAACTACATCATTGTCATAGCACATGAGTATCATAACAGGCACATTATAATGAAAATTTGTAACTGTTTTTAATTTAGCCATTCCTTCGTCACTTTCAATTACAAAAAATCTTTGTGGCTGATAGTTACAAGCTGTCGGTGCAATCCTTCCTGCCTCAAGTATTCTATCAAGTATTTCTTTTTCAACTTTCTTACTACTAAAAAATCTTTCTGAAAATCTGTTTTTTGCTAATTCTAAAAAATTCATATTTTCTCCTTCACTTACATTTATTTTTTCACAATTTTATTTTCTACAAGCCACTTATTTACATCTGACGAAAGTTCACTTCCGCCCGAGTAATGTATAGAAAGCCCTTTAACTATTTTAGAGTTTGGTGCATGTTTTGAAATTGCAGTTATACTCTGCCCAAATCTCCCACCTCCATGCGAACAAAATGGGATTATAGTTTTATTTGAAAAATTATTATCAAGTAAATTAATTCTTATTTCTCTTTGTTCTCTATCTGATGCATTTCGCACAAGTCTTACTCCCAAATTATAACTTTTAAAAGTATCTTCAGCTTCTGCTCTATATGCACTTCTCATATTTTTTGCAAAATCATTCCAACCGCCACCTCTATACACATACCTTGTGCCACTTACTGATCCAACCGGGTCTATATTATCATTTGCATTATAAGGAGCATAAAAATCAAAGACCATTCATTAACATTCCCATTTTTATTGTTTCTACATTTTGAAAAGTATTACTTTGCCACACATTATCAGTAGAGACATTTCCTCCCACCGCCATATTTAAAACAAACCCTACTATGACGGACATCATAATATACATTAAAGATTTTAAAACACTATTATCATTCTTGCCAAGTCCCTTTACTACATTCGCCAAATTATGTCCAATGAATGCAAAAAATATAATCATTGCTATATTCTCTACGAAAACTAGACCAGCATTCTTTTCATAATCTAAAAATGCGAAATGAGTTTTAAACGTAATGTAACTCGCTATTCCGCTTTTCAAAAATAAATAAAACCCATATCCAGCTATTATTGTAAATGCTATTGACAATACCATTTTAATATTTTTTTGCATCCGAGCAGTCATAGCACCTATGTGAAGTCCAATATGCAAACCCATCAGTATAAATGACCAATAAGAAAATGCCAAATGCATCACTCTTGCCGTATTTACATTTACCAAGTTATATAAAAATGGCACTGCATGATTACTCATTGACATACCTGAAATAGCAGTAAGCGCAAATGAGACTAAAAGCAACACATTAATCACCGTACTTAGTATTCTAAATGCTTGATAATTGCCTTTAAATAATGCTACATACCATTTTCTATTTAATACTTGATGAATGATGACTAATAATACCATTGTTATGCCAAGCCACTCATGCAAAGCTTCACCAGTTACTTGGTAAGCCATAAGTGGGATTAAAACTATAGTTAATAATGCATCAATCATTCTTTTAATTCTATTCATTTAAAACCTCTACAGCTAATGTCGCTCACAAAGTTCACAACTAGAGGGCTCACTGTGCATCGCCCCTACAATATATGTGCAAGTTATGCGAATTCTATTTATTATTATTTATAAAGTTTTGTACATTATTTGTATCTGCACTACTATTTAATCTCTCGCCACTCACAAAACTACCACTTCCTGCAAGAGTTCCAAGATTAGAACCACTTCTTCCTATACCACTTCCACCAGATGTGCAAAATGAGATAACCTTCTTTCCATCAAAATTATATTTTTCTACAAATGTTGCCATAATTCTTGGTGCATCACCCCACCAAATAGGATAGCCAAGATAAATTGTAGTATATGGTGTCAAATCTATATCATTACTACCAATCTCTGGACGAACATTTAGATCATCCATTTCTTTTGTACTTCTACTATTTCTATCATTCCAATTTAAATCTGCATCACTATAAGGATTTGCAGGTACTATTTCGTATAAGTCACCAGAGGTAAGCTCTGCAATTTTCTCTGCCACTCTCTTTGTTGTACCAGTTGCTGAAAAATATGCTACTAAAATACCATTTCCTGGCATACTATTTCCCTCACTAATTTCATTTGCATTTGTTTCTGCATTTGTAACCACTTCTTGTTGTGTTTCATTATTAGCTGACTGTTCAGATGTAGTAATTATCTCTTTACTTTCTGTTGTTTCCAATTTTGTCTCACTTGCTTTAGTTTCTTCACTTACAGACTTGATTTCAGTACTTTCAGTTACCATTAAACTATTTTGATTTGAGTTTCCGCATGAACTCACAAATATTACACTACTCACAAGTAAACTCATTAATACTAATTTAATACTTTTCATCTTATTTCTCTCCTAAAAATTATTACAATATTATTTTCTTATAAACTTTTTATTATTTTCCATATCAGTATCATCTTTTGCATACTTTTCAACAATCATATGTAAGTCATATTTATTTCTAAGTTCAATTATCTTTTTCATTGTCTCAGAATTATGATGTTCATCAAGCGCTGCTTGATCTTCCCAACTATCTATCAGAAGGACTGTATTATCATCTTTTAGTGGCATAAAATATTCATATCTTAAGTTACCTTTTTTAGATCTGATTTCTTCGACTATCCCGCTTTTAATCATTTCCTCAGCGAATTTTTTTGCATTTCCATTTTTACTTTTATAATAAATATTAAATGTTATATTCATAAACATCTTCCTTATTTCTGATAATCAACTGGTTCAAGCCATTCAGTGCTTCCATCAACACCCGGTACTTCTATTGATATGTGAGAAAACCAACTATCTTCTCTTGCACCATGCCAATGTTTTACATCTATGGGTATATTTACTATATCACCTGGTTTTAATTCTCTTCTTTCTTTTCCTTCTTCTTGATAATACCCATATCCAGCTATACACATAAGTATTTGTCCGCCACCTGATTTTGCATGATGTATGTGCCAATTATTTCTACATCCTGGTTCAAATGTCACATTGTACATATTAACTTGTTCCGTGCATATGGGATATAAATAGCTTTTCCCCACAAAATATTTTCCATATGGGTTCTCTTCACCTATAGGATATATCATTGATGACTCGTGCTTTATTCTTTCAGAATCACTATCTTTTATATCTTCATTCCATATTTCTTTTGCTAAATTAAATGCTACCCATGCTTTAGGCCAACCTGCATAAAATGCATTATGAGCTAGTATTGCTGCTATTTCAGATTTGATAACACCATTGTTTTTTGCATTCTGTAAATGATATTTAAGCGAAGAATCTACAACCCCTTGTGATACAAGTGACACAACTGTGATAATACATCTTGTTTTTAAATCAATATCATTATTATTCCAATTTTCTCCAAATAAAACATCATCATTAAAGTGTGCAAAATCTTTTGAAAAGTTTCCAAGTTGATCTTGACCTGCCGTCTGAACTATTTTTCCCATACTTCTTCCTTTCTAAATATTTAATAAACATCATCTCTTTCATTTGCAAAGTTTATAACGAAAATCTCTTGATATACCTCCCTTGTAAAAGTTCTAAACTCAATATATCATAGATTTTTTTATCCTTATTTAAATGTGGTACCTTGAAAAATATCAATTTCCCACTTTTTCAAGTTGGGTACCCCTAAAATTTCGCCTGTTTGTAAAGCAAGTTGTTCAAGTGTTCACTTTTTAGAGGGTCCCAATAACAATTATATTAATTATAAATCCAGATATTAACGAAAAAACT
Organism: Lachnospiraceae bacterium; assembly: GCA_017634065.1. Classification (GTDB taxonomy): domain Bacteria; phylum Bacillota; class Clostridia; order Lachnospirales; family Lachnospiraceae; genus UBA3633. The sequence goes on from JAGBOC010000007.1 coordinate 7,881, forward strand.
ATTGTATATACTAAGTAAATTATAAAGTTTTTGATTCCAAGACAAATCTTTAGCGCACCAAGATTTGTTATTTTAGTTGCTGGTCCTGTTATCATAAAAGATGTAGCTGCTCCCACACTCATACCACGAGAAAGCCAGTTTAGAAGAAGTGGTATTGTCCCACCACCGCAAACATAAAGTGGTACACCTATTGTTGCTGCCATTAGTACACCCCATGCTTTATTTCCACCAAATAAATTAACCATCACATCTTCTGGCACGTGTATTTGAAAAAGTGCTGACAAGATTATACCTATCGCAAAATACAATCCTGTTGCTTTTACATTTCTAAAGACATTTTTCAAATATCTTATAAATAAATTATTATCAACATCACGATTTTGCATCGGCTCATCAAATCTTGAAAAACCAAAATACTTCTTATTTTTCTTGTGATAAAAAATATATACAAGTAACCCCGCAACTACACCGCACAAAACACAACTTACAATTCTTATTACAACCATCACATTTCCAAGTGCCATACTATAAATAATCAATTGTGGATTAAGAAGTATTGACGCCATACAAAATGACGCTATATAATCTTCTCTCATTCCTTTTTTTGCAAATGATGCTGCTATAGGAATAGTCCCGTACATACAAAGTGGTGATATTATTCCCAAGACACAAGCAGGGACTATACCAAATAGTCCCCACTTTTTCTCATTCGTTTCGGACATAATTCTATGTATCTTATCTTTTGCAAATACTGATATAAAAGAACCTATAAGTATACCTATTAACCAATAGATAAATAATTGCCGCAACTGAATATCAATGTAAAACCACAGATATATAATTTCTCTCTTTAATATTTCCATTAATCAATACTTACTAATTCATACTCGCGAGTGCCAAGCCCAATTTCTACTGCATGTTCCAAAGTATGTTCTCCATGTTGTCCATTTATTCTATTAACTAATGACTCTCTTCCATCTGCCTTATAAACTAAATCAAGACAAGCTTGGTCAAGTGCAACTGGATCATTTGAAGCTAAAATGCCTATATCATGAATATCTGGTTCTGCAGGATTTCCATTGCAATCGCAATCTATTGATAATCTATTCATGACATTTATATAAGTTATCTTCTTTCCATTATCATAATATTCAGACATACCTTTTACCATTTCTGCAAGTGCTTCAAGCCATGCATCTTGATCATCATACCAGACTCCACCTGTTGTTCTTTCTCCAGCTGTATGAACTAGCACTTTACCAGCAGATGATGACATACCTATTCCAACATTTTTAATTGCTCCACCATAACCTGCCATTTGATGTCCTTTGAAATGTGATAAAACTATAATGCTATCATAATTTTTAATGTGTGTTCCTGTGATAAGATGATTCATTCTCTTTCCACCATTTATTGGTATCTCAAGATCACCTTCTTCATCCATAATGTCAACATTTGCAATGCTTGTATAACCATGGTCTGCTGCAACTTGTTTATGAAGTGCAGTACTTGCTCTCTCTCCTCCATAGGCTGTGTTACATTCTACTATGGTGCCATTTACTTTTTTAACTAAGTCTCCAATTAAATCTGCTCTTAAATAATTGCTTCTTGGAGGTTCGCCAGTAGATATCTTTACTCCTACATTTCCAGTTGGTGTCCATCCAAGTTTCTCATATACTTTGACAAGAGAGTTTGCAGTAATATCTTTTGTAAAATAAACCACTGGTTTTGAATTTTGATTTGTATTTCCTATTTCAATTAATTCTTTGTCACTACTATTGTTGAAAGCTTCTCCCGATACAGTCTGTGCTATAGTACTTTCTACTACATCTTTTTCTACAACTGTTTCCAATTCTTTAGCTTTTTCTGTTTCAGGAACCATTGCAATTTCTTTTTGTGTTCCGCATCCTGAAAATGCAACCATTGTTAAAATTAAACTTAAACTTAAAACTTTTCTCATTTTCTTACTCCTATTTTTCTCTTATTTCTATAAATATTTACTAATCCCGTTTTATGAAGTGCGACCATAAAAGAAGGAATAAATATTAACTGAAAAACTATTCCTGGTATAGCATTAAGAAATGTTCCTGCCATAAACATTTGCCAAGTAAATGCCTGTCCATTTATACCAAGTAGTATCACTTGTGAAATGCCCCATACTACTCTTCCAATTATCATTGATATAATTATTGATTCATAAAGTGCTATAATACATTTCCACTTTGATACTTTATAAATGTAACCTGATACAAATCCGTATGTTGCTAATTCAAATGCCATAGAAATAGCAGTAGGATAAAGCGGTGGCATTCCAAAAGTAAAGTGTCTCAAAATTGGTAATATTAGTCCTACCAAAAGTCCATATACTGGTCCAACTATAAGACCGCACAAGAATACAGGTAGGTGCATTGGTAAAAATGCATTTCCAAGTTGTTTCATCTGCCCTGTCAAGAGTGGCAAAACTAAACCAAGTGCAATGAATAGAGCAGAAAGTGTCATGTTTTTAATGTTCTTTGTCATTTAATTAGTCTCCTTTTTTGATTTATAAAACTTTTATAATAAAAATATATACTAATTTATAAATACTATTTTCATTCCATTTATGACCTACTTTTTCCATCGCAATTTTTTGCTTTTTCGTGACATGAGTATATGGATAAAGCGCATACATAAAAGGGAAAAACATATATACAATTTCGTCTATCTCTTTTTTATTTAAACTTGCATCATATAATGAAAGAATATGTGAAAAATTATCTATAGATGATAAATACGCTCTCTTAAATGATACAAGGCACTCAAGTCTACTATTGGCCTCCATGTCATAATTATTCATAGCCATAAGTTTAAGTAACTGCTCTCTTTTCGAAAGTGAGAGGGCAATTTTTTCTGCAAAGGCTTTCTTTGTCATTTTTTTATTTGATTTTACTATTTTAAGTAAGTCTTCATTCCATCTTATATATTCTTTCTCATATAGCGCAAGAAATATTTCTTCCTTTGTCACAAAATAATTGTATATTGAAGGTCTTGTAAATGATGTTTCTTTAGCTATCTCTTTTATAGTAATATCCTTAAAACTCATAGTCTTATACAACTTTTCACAAGCTTTTACAATCTCTTCTTTTCTTGTCACCATAATATCATTACTTATAATTTTTCTTTTATTGTTCGACTTGCTTTTCATAATTACGCCTCTTTAATTAGGTTTATAACTTTCTGTTGACACTGTGTCAACGATAACATTATAATAAAGCCACTGACACAATGTCAATGGCTTTTTTAATAATTCACAAAACTTTCATATATTGAAACTATCTAATTAAAAACATTTTTGCAATTTATAAAATAAAAATGCTGCTATTTACCAATTTGCATATCTCTGCTTTTTATTGATAGCTAGTATTCTTCTCATATCATCTTCACTTAAAACAAAATCATAAATACTGTTATTCTCTATAATATGAGACTCATTACTTGAACCCGGTATAGCAATGTAATTTGATTGCAAGTTCCAGCGAAGTATTATTTGCGCAGGAGTTTTATTATACTTTTTTGCTATATCTACAATTACATCATTATTAAATGACTCTCTTGTATTTCCTCTACCACAAAATGGAAAATACGATTCTATAACTACTCCATATTTATTAACATAATCTTTTAGTTCATTATTTTGATAAAAAATATGGTTTTCATTTTGTATAACTGATGGGGTAATAGTCGCATATGACATTACCTTATCAAATGCTTCCTTTGTATAATAGTTTGAAATACCTATTGAACGAATTTTATTTTCTTTAACTCCATCTTCAAGTGCCTTATAAACACTCTCATCATTACTTCCTGGTTGATGTAGCAAAAATAAATCTATATAATCAACTTGAAGTTTCACCAAACTTTCATTAATTGAGTTTCTTGCATTTGTATAATTCGATGGCATAACTTTTGTGGTTATAAATACTTCTTCTCTCTTTACAATTTTTTCTTCTATAGCCTTTTTTAATGCTTTCCCTACTTCTTCTTCATTTCCATAATACTGTGCTGTATCTATAAGTCTTACACCAGCTTTTAAAGCACTATAAACCGAATTAAAAGCAGTATCACCATATAAAGACCAGGTTCCGAGACCATTTGTAGGCATATAGTAACCACTATTAAGTTTTACTCTCCTATTTGCTAAATCAAATACAGTATCATCTTTTTTACTGCTTTCTTTTGAAATATTATTTATCTCTATACTCGCAGTTTTGTTCTCTCTTTTTATAGTAATCACAACTCCATTCTTATCAAGTAACGCTTTCAAATCGCTTTGTGTTTTATTTTTTATGCTACCAAGTTTTGTATAAGACCAACTATTGCTTCCAAAAAATACGACTAAATTATTTCCATTATACAAAACGATATCACCAGGTTTTGTTGTAATCTGTTTATTGTTACTAACTATATTATGTCCAATCTCTCCTACCTGCTCAAATCCACCAAAGCGATGAGAATTAATAATTAAATCGCTGTTCTTAGTTAATTCTATTATCTGATTTACTGAATCATTATTTTCCCACTCAACCTCAACTTCATTGTTATCAATATATAATTTCATTTCTTCTCCTTTGCTTTGTGCACTGCTTACAAAAGCATTTGCCAAAAGTAACACTATAAAAACCAATATTTTTTTCATTTTCATATTCTTCTCCACTAAATGCGTTATCGCAAATTTCATTTATATAGTCATTCTAAAGTCTTAACTTGTCACATCAACGCCAAAATATTTTTCAGATAATCTTTTTAATATTCCGTCATTCTTCATATCTGTTAGTATATCGTTAATTGCAGAAATCAAATCATCATTTCCCTTTTTCACTGGAATACCTATAAGATTAGAATCTTGACTTAGTGCTACGATTTTTAGATTTGTGTCTGGATGAATCTTAAGATAATCATAATAAGTAACTTCTGCATTTAAAGTTGCATCTATCCTCTTTTGATTTAATAGTTCAAATGTCTGATTTAAATCATCAACGCCTATAACATTTGCTCCGTATTTCTCTGCAATCTCCGCATAAGTACTTGAGATAGTGTTTGCCGTATTCTTTCCTTTCAAGTCCTCAAAACTTTTTATATCATTATTATCACCATTTACTATTATAGCTGTCTTCATATATGCATAAGGTATAGAGAAGTCATATGCTTCCTGCCTTTCAGGAGTTATATCTACTCCATTAATCATTATGTCATACCTGCCTGATGATAATCCTGCGAGTAACCCGTCCCACTCTCCTTCAATAAAAGTTGCTTTTACTCCCATTCTTTTTGCTATTTCTTCACCTATTTCAGTATCAAATCCAACTAATTTATCATTTTCATCATGATATGTCCATGGACTCCAAGTTCCTTCCATTGCTATTGTTATAATGCCATCATCTTTAATTTTTTCATACACGCTTTTATTATTTTGTAAAGTAGTTGTCCCATTTGAACATGACATTAAAAATGTAAATACTGCTATTAAACTTGTATGTAAAATTATTTTTCTTAATTTCATTTTATCCTCCTAAATTGTACTATTTAAAAAATGTTTCAACTCATCTGTCTTTGGTCTCTCTATTACTTCATTGGTCTTTCCTTCTTCAATAATTTTGCCATTATTTAAAAAACAAACCTTATCTGCTATCGTCTTTATTAAGTTAATCTCATGAGTAACAAGTAAAACTGTTCTTTTATTGTCCTTCATACTTTTAAGAACATTTATGACTTCTTGTTTATTCTCAACATCAAGTGCACTTGTTGGTTCATCTAGGAAAAATACCGATGGATTATATACCAGTGACCTTGCTATACCTACTCTTTGACTTTCACCACCTGACAAGTTTCTCGGATACTCATCTCTTTTATGTGCCATACCAACTTTCTCAAGTGCTTCTATCGCAAGTTTTTCTGCATCGTCTTTCGTATAGTTTCTTGCATAAATAAGGCCTTCTGTAACATTTTCTAAAACTGTTTTATTTTTAAACAAATTGAAGTTTTGAAATACAAACCCTTCCTTTAATCTAATATTTCTAATTTCCTTTTCACTTAGTCTAGTCAAATCATATGAATCTTTATCTATTATAAGTTCTCCACTATCTACAGTTTCAAGCATAGTTGCAATTCTAATAACAGTAGTCTTACCAGCTCCACTTTTTCCAATTAAACCTACAATTTCGCCAGTTTCCACTTTTATATTTACATCATCAAGTATCAAATGATTATTATATAATTTTTTAATATTTTTAAGTTCAAACATTTTTCATTACCACTTACTAAGTACTGCTTCCCCTTTTCTTTGAACGTAAGTAAGTACAGTCGAAAAAATTAAATACAGCACTCCAACCTCTATATATAACACAAGTGGTTCATAAGTTCTCGCAACTATTCTTTGTGTAGTCATAAACATTTCTGCAACTGTTATATTTGCAGCAAGAGATGTATCTTTGACCATCGATATTATTTCATTAAATAATACAGGGAATACTGTTCGAAGTGCCTGAGGAATAATTATTCTCACTAAACTCTGCCTATAAGTGAGCCCAACCATTAACGATGCTTCAAGTTGTCCTCTATCTATAGAAGTAAGTGCTGCTCTTATACTCTCAGCAGCATAAGCCCCCTCATTTAATGAGAATACAATTACAGCGGCTGCAAATGGAGGCAAGACAATCCCCACATTTGGTAGACCATAAAATACAATAAATAATTGAACTAAAAGCGGTGTTCCTCTGAATATCCAAATATAAAATCTGCAAAAAGCATTTAATACTCTAATATTTTTATATTGTATTATTGCAATTACAAAAGCAAATACCACCCCTATTGCAAATGCGCAGATAGTAAGTGGTATGGTAAACATTATTCCAGAAACTAATATTTTTGGAAATGAATCTATTATAATATTTATAATTCTTTCACTCATAACTTTTAATAAACTAAAATATGATCAAATAAAACTTCTTAAATATACTTTTTATATTTTGACTTTATTTTTTGAGCCATTAAATATTAGCAAATTAGATATAGTTTTGTCAAAACATTTATTGGGGTATTATAGTATCTAAAGATAACTTTATGTCAATGTCTTATTATAGATTTTGATACAATAAAAAACCGCTAATATAATACATATTAACGGTTTCAAATCGTTTTCTACTTTTTTAATGCATCACTCATTTTTGAAAAAGGTGCAAAAGGGTGCAAAGTTTTCTCTTTACTTATTATTTATATTTTCGATTGTTTTTAAGTAGCTTTTAAATGTATATGGCGAAATGACAAACTCAGGTGTCCATTTGTAATAATACTTTGGAAGCAAAACTCCACCCAGTTTTTTAGCAAGATTCATTTCGCTATGTTTTATTTCATATTGCTTTCTCAAATTATTTTTTAATGCAAGTTTAGCAGTGGTATCATCTGTGTCATAGCAAATATACTCACCTTTTTCCATACCATTTTCATCCCAATTTAAGATGTATCTTTTCTGTTTTTCAAAACGACATAATCTCATATAATGCCTTTATATTAAATACTTATATCTTCATTATCATTAGCAAGTAATAACTTGTCTCCTGCAAGTTCTCTAAACTTCTTTTTTGCTTCAGTATGAATTGGTATAACATGATTTGGACTTGTGATATCAATCAACTTTTTAATTGCTCCTTTGGTTGCATGTCCACTTGTATGTAATTCTATAATTTCTCTATTTCCAAAAAAATCTCTCAATGTTTCTCTATCATCACCATTTTTCTTATCTAAATATCCATGCCACATTGAATAAATAATTTTAGCGTCTTTATACTCATCCATAATCTTTTTGAAATACTTGCCTTGCCTTATAAACATTACAAATCCATATTTTTCATATTTATCTTTATCATTTTCATTGTATTCGCTAAGTGAATTACAGTATAAATAACTTACATCCTTATAATTCTCTTTGATATAATTAATAATACCGCTTTGATATTTGTCTGACAACTTACACTTGCCATCTTTTACAGCACTACATATCCCTTCTATTCTAAAAATATTTGTACTTGCGCACATTACAAACACATATTTATTAGAATTGATTACCTTTCCAATTTCTCTCTGAAGTTCCATTTCCGTTAATGTTTTACTGTCATCTCTATTTAGTGTCGTTCCTTCACATATTACTGCATCAACCTTACCAACATGATTTTGTAATACAGGTTCAAACCCTTTGCCTATAAATCCATGGTCTCTAAAATCTCCTGTGTATAGAATTTTTTTGCCCTCAGCCTCTACCAAAAACATATAAGCATCAAATGCTGAATGGTCAACAAAATAAGGTGTTACCACAATATCTTTTATAACGATTTTTTCTTTCTTTTCAAATGTTTTAACTCTATCTAAAGTTTTTAATGTATATTGCCTTTCTTTAGTCCTTTCCGCAAACATTTTCAAAAGTTCAAGCGATGTTTTTCCCATATAAATTGGTATGTCATTATTTATTGTGTCAATTAATCCTACATGGTCACCATGATTATGTGAAAAGAATACTGTGTCAATATCACTCTTACCACTGGTTAATCCGTCTACTTCTAATTTTTGAGGATTATCATTTAATTCAGAGCCAAAGTCCATAACTATTTTAGCATTTTGAGTTGTGATTATAACAGAGCTTCCTCCTATTTGATTTGTGCCTCTTAATATTCTAATCTTCATTATTCACTCGCTCCTTTTTAACATAATAATCTTTTGGAAGACTTTTTTTACATCTGTTTGCAACATCTCGTATATCTTTTTGTGTTATGATTTTCTTTTTTAACAATATGTCCGCTATTCCATCAAGATATTCACGATTATTTGTTAAAATGTTCTTAGCTTCTAAATAGTATTTTTGCATTTCCTGTGCAACTCTATCATCTATTCTTTCTCTCAACTCGTTTGAAGAACCAGCATGACCAAATGAGCTAAAATCAAAACTACAATAATTATCCACAAATCGTGTAACAATATCAAATGCTCTATGCAAATCGTTATTACACCCTACATCAGTTGCACCATAGACAAGTTCAGTAGCAGCTTTACCACCAAGTAAGGTCATTACTCTATTTTCCATAAATGTCTTATCATAAAAATAATACTCATCAGTCTCAAAGTTTGTAATTCCACACTTGTCACTAAACTTATTATCTAAAATTGATACAAGGTTTACAGTGCCAAAATTCAGTTCTTCTTCTACAACTACATGGCCTGCTTCGTGATATGCTACTCTTTTCAAATAGTATTCATTCATGTTATCACTAAAATCAGGAGTTTCATATTCTTTCCTTAAATATGCTTTTATAACATCGTCAGTTTCAATTTTAGTTTTATTATGATACCCTGCTCTGATTCCAGCTTCGTTGATTATTGATTCTATTTCCGCCGTGCTTTTTCCCTCAAGGATTTTTGTAACATCTGCTATAGTTTCTTCATCCATTAAAGATAAATTACTCAAAAAATGCCTAATTATCTTATTTGCATTTTCACCAATTGGAATACTCATTTGTATTCTATTGTCAAATCGTCCATCTCTTTTGAGCGACTTTGGCAGTACATCAATGTTATTTGCTGTAGCAACTACATATACATCCTTATCTTTTACTTGGTCAATACAAGATTGTACAGTTATATATTCTTCGGTATTAACATATTGCTCATCTTCATTTGAAAACTTATCAATATCATCAAGCAGTACTATTGATGGTGTTTCATTACTTGCTTTATCAAATATAGATTTTATGTGATTTACAAAATCGCCATCCGCTTTATCTTTCCTGCAGACAAAGCATTTTCTATTACTATCATTAATAAAATTTGTAGCAAATAATGTCTTTCCTATGCCTTGCTCACCATAAATAAGTAAACCTTGTGGCTGTTTGACTCCAAGTTTTGCATACTTTTCCCTGTTTTTAAGTACATCCAATAATCTGCTTAACTCTTCTTTAACATTCTCGTAACCTATGATTTTTTCAAATGACATTAGTTTTCCTCCAATACATTATTTATACATACTATATAATACCATATTTAATGTCCCAAATATGTCGCACGAGTTAGGTATTGATTTTAATACATATATAATAACATATTGGCACGACAACAGTGTGTCGTTTACTAAAAAGAAAAGATTATTTTAGCTTTTTAATACTATCAATTATTATTTCTTCTTTAATTGTATTATGTTTTTTTGTCGTATATGCATATAATTCAATCTTAAATAAATCCTGTAGTTTTCTTATATTCTGATATTTTTCATTATTATAATAACGAACTATCGCACTATTTGAATGTGTTAATATTGTCATTTTTATTTCTTTAACTATTTTATTTTTTAAATATGGATGATTATTTAAGTCACATTTTTTTAAATCATATCCTTTAGCGCGAATATAATAATCTAATAATTCAATTATAGCCTTAAAATACTCATTGCTATTCTCTTTTTTTAATTCTATCATCCTTACCGATTTTTCTTTTTCGTCATAAGATAATAAATCAATATTCTTCTTCCTGACCCCTCCAGTTGGTATCTCATAATCAAATATAGTTCCTATACAAAACTTATGATTATGCGTAATACTTGCTTCTGCAGCAAACTTTGCTATCCAGTTTTCAGGTTTGTAATACTTACATTTCTTTGAACCTAACTTCCTATTTTTTTTATTTTTATTTATCGTTTCTATAAAACCTCTCTCTATTTCTTTTTTTAAATAATTCACATGCCCCACATAGTACTCATAATCAAAATCATTTGAATTAATTTGATACCTATTAGCTATTTTTTCGTATAAATTATGGAATGTCCATTTTTTCAAATCATCATATAATTCTCCAGCTTTTTCTTCTCCTTTTGTTATTCCATACTTTCTTAAACTATCCATTGTTTCATTTTTATCATTCATACAAATAATTCAACTCCTTTATTACACAAATTTACAATATTAGGCAATATAATATTAGGGACGGGGTTTATTATTGCAATAAAAGTGACACCATTCCTATCTTTTATATGTAAGTGATACTGTATTTCCATCTTTACCTATCCTTAATTTTTGTAATTTATTATAATAAAATCCAGTAACTCGCGAAAGTTGCATTAGCGGAATTGAGTAATCAATAAGATTAAGTATTGCGATAACTTTTTCTTCTTCGCTTGCTTGCAAATACTCTTTTTTAGTATTTATGTTCATATATTTATATAAAAGCTTTATGACATCTTCATCGGTTAATCTATTATTTATTATTTCCATACATCTATCATGATTATCAAGCTCGTTCCATTTTAAAAATTCATCATTTTCAAACTTCTCTTTTATAAATTTCGTATTTACTAGATCTAAATAATTTCCTTTATCCCTTCTATATGCATGAATTGAAGAAAATTTGTATTCATATGTTTTATTGCATATACCTGCCTTTGTAGGATTTTGATAAATATATCTAAGACAAGTTAAAAAGTATTTCACATTTTCAACATTCTCACTATGATACCTATCATTAAAAACATAACCTATCCTTGCATTTTTCAAATTATAATAATTAGCATATCTTGAATTTATTTTATTCATTATAGCACTTAATTTATTACTTTTATCCTTAATAAGCAAATGATAATGGTTGCTCATAATACAATACCGTATAAATCAAAATCTATTTCACTTTTAGTACTTTTAACTATATGCAAAAATTTTAAATAATCTTTCTCATCATCAAATAAAATCTGCTTATTTAATGCTCTACTCATAACATGATATATTTTTGTTTTAGAT
>JAGBOC010000032.1 GCA_017634065.1 Lachnospiraceae bacterium
AACGCTCGGGCGCGTGCTCGCCAGCCGATTTCCGAAAAACGTTCAGACGCTTCGCATCTTCACAGAAATCTGGCATAGTGTTGTACTAAGCTCACAAAACACGTTCGCAAGTACAACATCTACCTACGTTCGGGCTCGCAGTGCTCGCCCCTACGGCGAACGCGAGCCCCAGTACCAACCACCTACAAGTTATGAAAGCTAGGGGGTGTGCATAGAGGGTTACATACGACCCACTCAAAGCTGGTGCGTAAAATAAATAGTTAAATACCTTTTTCATTCAGAAAAATACTGCATTAGAGGGCTTGTTTTCTATATTCGTTAAAACTATGTAGCCATCATTTCTAATGTTCTGCCCATCTTTAGTAGGCTGGTGGAAAGGGACATTTTTATGCACATTTTTAGTTAAATAATATAAAAATCGAGCAATACATATTGCCCGATTTAATATGTTTTGTATATGTCACACCGATTAAAAATATGCGATTATGTACTTTTTTTTATTCTGATATAATCTTCACTGATAAATTAGACATTTTTGCATATAAGCCTTTAGTAGTTGAATTTGGTGCTATTCTCATCCAGATTGATTCATCTATAGAAATTGGAACAGTTAATTCTGCTTTTCTAGAAGCAGAATCTATTTTATAATTATGCAATGTTTTTTCACTCGTGGCCGTACTAGTTGGACTAACTAAGCCTTCATATCCATTTTTATATGCACCATCTTTAGTTAGAAAATCAGCATTCCTAATATCAATATCAATAGCATTTTCACTATGTGCATTATCTAAAATGTTGCAAACATCATAATCAAAAGAGATTTGTAAATATGCATTATTTGTTGAATTATCTATAATTATTGGTATTCCTTGCCCCATGTTTAAATAATTACCATTGTATGAAAAATTGTGTGAACTAAGTTCTGATAAGGTTGCTGTAGGAAAATGTTGTACACTAAAACTACCTGGTATATTTATGGTATAAACGCTTTCTCCATCAAAGTCACTTAAGTTACGACCAAAGTTTTGAATTTTACACTTTGTAAAATTCCCATACACTGAGGCATATTCAGTTGCTCCCGTAAAGTCATAAATAGCACGCTCGCCCTGAGAATGATCATATCTAGCAACATTTGTTAATATATCATTATCTTTTCCAAACATTCCATATCTAAAAACAGTGAGTTGTTCGCCAGCGTTTGTGTCGATTCTGTGCCAAGTACAACCTCTATTAAAATAATCACTTGTTAACATATTACCCCATCCATTAGGATTTGCTTTCGTAGCACTACTGAATTTGTCTCCATCCCATAGATTTAAGGAATTCCACACCGTAGGCCAATCACAATTATCAATATTCAAAACAGATTCTAGACTTCTGAGCTTGTTGGGGTTACCATTTTCATTATAGTCTATTTGATATTTTAGTACTGTACTCGTATCATCTACTGTGTAGACTCTAAAATCTCGGAGAGCTGGTACATAATCAGCTATTTGATATTGGTATCCCGCAAGCATATTTACCGTGTGAATGTTAGAAACCAAATATGGTGCAAGAACGAAAAAATTCCTGTAACTGTCTACATACCAACCCGTTTTGTCTTTTAACATATACGCTGCCATTGTTGGGCAACATGGATTAGTTTCGTATCCTCTCGCACCGTTAAAAGTAATCCCAGCTTCAGATTTAGTCGCTACAAAATAAAATCCATTAGTTGTCATTTGCCAAGCGGTAGAGAATGTATCATAAATGTATATGCCAGTTTCCCGTAGGTTCATTCTTTTTTCGTTCATCGATGGTTTAAACCAATCATTAGTCAATTGCGAAGTATACGCAGAATTTGTTGTCCATTTCTTATATTTTCCATAAATATATAAATCTCTTAACCATCTTATATCTTGGTAATTTTTCACTAACAAACTCACATTCTCAGAAACTGCAACTTTAATACCCTGAAGATAACTTGCGATCGCTCCATCAATTTTTTGATCTATCGATGTGTTATACTGATCTATCTGGGATTGGAAGTTATTCTTAAGTGAGTCAAACTCTGCTTTTGTGATAAATGCACTTCCGTCATTATCACTTACCACCGCACCTAATGTATTTATACTCATAAGCACAATCAAAAATATTGCTATATACTTCTTAAATACTCTTGTGCTTTTTCTCATAAATATGTTTCTTACGACCTATTCTTTTGCGGGCTCGCGATGCTCGCCCCTACAAGCTACTCTCCTACAGATGCCCCCTTTATACTAATTCACTATCTCAAACGCCATCTTGTCTACCCTAGCAATCTCAAAAAATGCTTCTTTTTAGCATTTTTTGAAGAGCGGAGGCCACGAAACGGTTAAGTGTTCGCGTTTACGCGGACACTTTGTAGTGAAGTGCGCCGACAGCGACCCTCCCCAGTACCAACCACCTACAAGTTATGAAAGTTAGGGGGTCGGCATAGGGGGTTGACACGCACATATTTATGACAAAGTTTAGACACAAAATAAGGCAATAAAAAACAGCAGTAGCAAACTGCTGTCTTATATCTTTTAAAACACTAATTTGTTGATTTTTCTTAATTTATGCTATTTTTCGGATTCTTTCTATGTAACATTTAATACCTCGTTTTACAATTTCCCTAACTTTATAGTCAACAAATAATTTAAAAAACAAACACTTGAAATCTAATATACTTAAAACTACCCCACTATAACCCCAAACACTCAATTGATGAATACATTCCTGGCTTCTTATCTTTAAGATACAGTAAACAATCAAGCCCTCCCTTTGCAAATGTTCCAAAATCATATGAATGATGAGTTAGCTCAATTCTTTCACCATCCATACCAAATATCACTGTATGTGATGATGAAATATTTCCAGAGCGAATTGAGTGAAAAGTAATCTCATTTTCTTTCCTTTCGCCCTTACCACTTCTACCAAACTTTTGTTTCTCTTTAAGATCCACTCCAAGGTTTTTAGCAACTATACTTCCTATGACCTTCCCCGTTCCTGATGGGGCATCAAGTTTTTTATTATCATGATAATCTATGATATCAATGTCTGAATCTTTACCAATGGTTTTTGTCATCTCTTCAACTATCTTATAGATAAGATTTACTGCTTTTGATGTGTTGTGAGATTCTGAAATAGCAATAGATTTACTTGCCTCTTTTATTTTCATCTCTTGCTCTTCACTAAACCCAGTGGTTCCAAGCATAAGTGGCTTTTTATGGCGGATACAAGAATCAAGTACCTTCATAGAGACATCCACCATCGAAAAATCTACAACTCCATCGCATTTATCTATTATCTCATCAATGTCAGCATAGATATTTGCTCCAACAAAATCAGATTTTGCTGCAACACTTATATCCTTACCTATGTAGTCCTTACTTGGATTGCCAACGGCACCAACAATCTCAAAATCATTTTTTCTTTTCAGAGCTTCTCTAACAAGAAGTTTTCCCATCTTGCCAGAAGGAGCAGTAATAACAATTTTCATTTTTATCTACCTCCACCAGAGTATTTTAAAACGTTTTTTGGTAGGAAACAAATTCGTTTTTAGTAAAGCATTATAGAGCGCGTAACCTATCCCGTGTATTGACACAACTTCACCAATTGCTATAGTAATCATAAGTAAATATATTGGCATCGTCTCTCCAAATGCAATTCGTAGTACAAATGGTATGATAAATGCATTTGATAAAACTGTAGGTAACATTTTCAAAAAAAAGTTATCAGTTTTGATATATTTGATAAGATACATACCAAAAAATGAAGCAAATGATCCAAATATAGCATCAATTATTCCACTTAATAGAATGTTTGCTATAAAACATCCTATTGAAACAGATACGACAGCCATATCATCAAATAAAGCAAGTATACATAGCGCTTCAGCAATTCTTACTTGTATTGCCGCAAAACTAATTGGTTGAAACACGAAGCACAGTGCTACATACATAGCAGCATATACTGCATTTTGCAGTACTCTTTTTAACCTTTTATTCATTTTAGCCTCCAGACATCTCAATTTCTCGATGTCAATTTTGTTTTATATTTTGTAATATTTATTAGGCATTTTTTATTATATTACTTTTTTGTCGTTTTCTTTTTTGTACTTTCCTTTTTCACAGTCTTTTTCTTATCAGCAGTATTGCCAGTTAATTTCTTGCTTGAAGTTTTTTTGCTAGTCTCTGCCTTTTTTGTTTCTTTCTTTATGGTTGTTTCCTTCACAGTTTTCTTTTTACTTGTATCCTTTTTTGCAGTTTCTTTCTTACTTACTTTTTTCTTTGTCGCCTTTTCGGCTACAGAAGATTTTTCAGCTTTAGATGTTTTACTTAAAGCCTTCTTTACTGTTTGCTTCTTTTCTTTAGTTTTTCCTTCAACCTTTATATCTTCCTTATCATTTTCATCAACTGCATTTCCAAATTTTACTTTTAGTTTATTCTTTGTATTAACATCAAATGAAAATGTTTCAACTTCCTTTTTCATTTTAGCATTATCTGTTTTTTTATCAGTGCTATTTTCAGCATTTTCATTTTTTAAACTTTGATGCTGTTCATGCATTCCCCTATAATCCTTTACACTTGCCCCATCAAGTCGCATAGTAAGTGAAATTCGTTTCTTTTCTAAATCTACAGCCAAAACTTTTACATCAACTATATCTCCTATAGATACTGCATCAAGCGGATGTTTTATATATCTATCTGCTATCTGTGAGATATGCACAAGTCCGTCTTGATGAACACCTATATCTACAAAAACTCCAAAGTCTGTGCAATTTCGAACAGTTCCTTTAAGTTGCATTCCTTCTACCAAGTCTTCCATAGATAAAACGTCTGACCTTAAGATTGGTTTTGGAGCGTCATCTCTTGGGTCACGACCAGGTTTCTCAAGTTCGTTCACAATATCTTTTAATGTTTCCACACCTATCTTTAAATCTTTTGCTGTCTTATCATAGTCGACTACAAGTTTTGATATGCCGGAAAAGTTACCATCTTTCAAATCTTTCTTACTAAAGTTTAGTGATTTAAGCAACTTATTTGTTGCATCATAGGATTCAGGATGAACCCCTGTCCTATCAAGTGGTTCATCTCCACCATTTATACGAAGAAAACCTGCACACTGTTCAAATGCTTTAGCACCAAGTTTATCTACATTTAGAAGTTCATTTCTATTATTAAACCTTCCCTGCTTCTCTCTAAAACTAACTATTGATTTCGCAAGATTTTTATTTATACCAGAAACATATGAAAGAAGAGAATATGATGCTGTATTTAAATCAACACCAACTTTATTTACGCAAGTCTCTACAACTCCACCAAGTGTCATTGAAAGTTTCTTTTGATTCATATCATGTTGGTATTGACCTACTCCAATGCTTTTAGGATCTATCTTCACAAGTTCTGCGAGTGGGTCTTGAAGTCTTCTTGCTATTGATGTTGCAGATCTTTGCCCAACATCAAACTTTGGAAACTCCTCTGTAGCGAGAACACTTGCACTATATACAGATGCCCCTGCTTCATTTACAATTACATATTTTACATTTTTTATCTTATACTCTTTCAAGAAGTCAACTATAAACATTTCAGACTCTCTTGATGCTGTACCATTTCCAACTGAAATTAAATCGATATTATATTTATCAATTAACTCTTTCAATTTTTTTCTTGCCGCTTCTTTCTTCTCTTCAGTAGTAGGTTCAGTTGGATATATAACTGTAGTATCTAGTACCTTCCCCGTTGGATCGCAAACTGCAAGTTTGCATCCTGTTCTAAATGCAGGGTCCCAACCAAGGACAGTCTTCCCAGCTATTGGAGCTTGCATAAGTATCTGGGTCAGATTTTTTGAAAATACTTCCATGGAAGTATCTTCTGCCTTATCAGTTAATATATTTCTAACTTCATTTTCTATAGATGGCCAGATAAGTCTATCAAATGAATCTGCTATTGCCTTCTCAAGATATTCTGTCGTATACTCATTTTCTTCTTTTATAATCTGATCTCTTAAATATTTAATCGCATCATCTCGTATTATCTCTATGCTTACTTTCAGAACTTTTTCAGTCTCACCTCTATTAATAGCAAGTATTCTATGAGGAGGTATTTTTGAGACCAGTTCACTATAGTTATAATACTGCTCATAGTTAGTTTTAGCCTCACTATCTTTTGCTTCTGACCTAACCACTCCTGTATTTAATGTAAAATCTCTTATCCAAGTTCTATAGTCAGCAACATCTGAAATCATCTCTGCTATAATATCAAGTGCACCATTTATTGCATCTTCTATAGTCTCAACACCTTTTTTCTTATCTAAATATTTTTTTGCAGTAGTCTCTATCTTTTGTTTTGCCTTTTGCTCCCATATAATAAGTGCAAGTGGTTCTAAACCTTTCTCCTTTGCTACACTTGCCCTAGTTTTTTTCTTTGGCTTATAAGGTCTATATATGTCTTCAAGTGCTACCATCGTGAGCGCTTCATCTATCTGCTTCTTTAATTCTTTCGTGAGTTTACCTTGCTCATCAATTGAAGAAATAATAGTCTTTTTTCTCTCATCAAGTTCTCTTAGATAAATAAGTCTTTCATAAAGTGTCCGAAGCTTCTCATCATTAAGTCCACCTGTTACTTCTTTTCTATAACGAGAAATGAAGGGTACTGTACACCCTTCATCTAAAAGCTTTATAGCTGCTTCAACTTGTTTTTCCGCTACTGCTATCTCATTTGCAATTACCTTACTAATATTCATTACATGCCCTCTACATAATTTTTTTCATAAAAACACCCCCATAAGGATTCGAACCTTAAGATGACGGAGTCAGAGACCGTTGCCTTACCATTTGGCTATGGGGGTTTATTCTTAAGTATAATATTTAATTAGTGTTTACTAGTTTTGTATCCACCTACCATCAAATCCAATCATATATCCATCTTCAGTGATAGTATTTACTGCCATACTTCCATCAATATTGAAATAATACCAGAAGCCACCTATGTTTTTCCAACCAAGTACCATCTTTCCTTCATTGATAGTTTTAGCTGTCTCAAAAAAGTATCTATTATTATCTGCTGTAATTACAAAACCTGTCACCATATTTTCATTGCTATCAATGTAATACACATCTTTACTTACTTCTTGAAGTGGTATATCGTTAACATATGTTGTCTTATAAGAAATAATTTCATAAAAACCATTTGATAGAAATGCTGTCTGACCATTGCTATTTGTAGTACCAAGTTTCCACTTATTTACCAATGGGTCATAATGCCAATTGACCATATTTGTATCATATGTAGCATTTATACTTTTTGCTTTATTAGCTAAAGTACCATCTGGTACATTTGTCTTAAATATCTGTTCTTGAATTGTAGGTATTATTCCAGAACCTGAAGAGCCACTTGAGCCACTACTATGATGACTCCTTTTGTCATCTGGCTCTATCGGAACATAATTTTCTACGTAATTAGCTTTAATGTCTATATCATAACCCATTAATTCTATCACATAAATGCTTTCATTTCCACTTGAAAAATCTTCTATCTTTGGAGTATCAACTCCTCTCTTATTCAAAATATCTCCAGCACCATTTTTTAATGTCCAGCCATAAAACTCATAATTACTTGGTTTACGTGGTGCTACTACTTTAATCTTTGTACCTGTAGCAAAACTATTTCCACCAGTTGTCTTTACATAGTTTGTACCATTGTAATAATATAATGAAGCAAATCCACCAGCATCAAAGTTCACAACATATGTATCACCTGTGCCAAGCAAATCATCAGTTCCAGTAAATCCTGTAATTTCACCATCACTTTCTGCTTCCGTTTCTTCAGTATCTGAAACATTTTCACTTGTTGCTTCAGGTTCTATTTTCTCATTGCTTTCTTCTTTGTCACTTTCTTCATCGGCTTCATTTGCAATGCTTGTATCATTTGTTTCGCTTGTTTCTATTTCTTCACTCGTCTCTGCAGTTTCAGTTTGCTCATTTATATCCGTAGTCTCAATCACTTTTGTTTCAGTTTCATTTACACTGTCTGTTTCAGTTGTGCTATTTGTCTCATTTGTACTATTTGTCTCACTTACACTTTCAGTTTCAGTTGTACTTTCAATATCATTTGAATTGTCTGCATTTGTACTTTCTATTTCAGTTGTGCTTTCTGTCTCACTTACACTTTCTTTTTCAGTTACATTAATAGTCTCATTTGCATTGTCAGTCTCATTTAAATTATTAGTTTTATTGACATTTTCATTTGCATCAGAACTTGTTGCTATATTAGTTTCTACATAATTAGTGTCATCATCAGTCAAATCTGAAGCAGTTGCTATATTATCGTACGCTGTATCAGAAGGAGTTGCAAGAGCGCTCTCATCTGAAGTTAGCAAATCTACTGTTGATGCAGTTGCGACACTCATACCATATAATGAAGTGTCATTTATCTTGTATGCAAGAGGCTCACTAGTATAAGAATAGCTATCATTTCCATAAACACAAAGCACTTCATTTATAGTTGCTACTTTCATACTCTTTCTCTTTATGTCAGAAGCCAACTCGTATGGATAACAAGAAAATACATCCTGCGAATGACTTTGCTTAAACTCTATTACATAACGTTCGCCTTCATTTAAATATACAGTCCCGAGATTCTTAACTTTTCTAAAGAATGAAGAATCATCAATAAAGTACTCTTTATAGACAACATTTCCTATGCTACTATTTGTCGCAATCACCACAGCCTTATAATTGAGACTTGATGGTATCCTAAGTTCCATTCCTTCTGGGTTATATGCTTTAGTTATATTTACAAATCCACTATCTAAACCATTTGTGCACTCTACATTGTTATTATTGTCAATTTTATACTCACCAATGTAATTATCTTGTTCATCATAGATTTTTACTATAGTATTATTCAGTTGAGTAAATGCAACTGTCTTATTTCCATAAATATAGACAGTATCTGCCGGAGGATTTTTATAGTAGTCATCTTCTATCATCAGCCAAGCAAGATAAGTATCTTGCATATGAAACTTAACTCCTGATGAAATGTTTTTTGATATAGATCCTAATACTGTTTGTTTAGTCAAATGATTAGTTCTATAATCAACATTCAGTAAATCAAGTATAAAGTCTGTAATATCTCTATGTTTACTCATCAGGAAATTATAATCTTCTGTGCTAACTGCACCATCTAATAATTTCTCATAGACTCCATGTAGTATCTCATATGCATCAACATTTGGTCCTCCAGCAACATCTGGATAATCACAGGCATTCCTATCATGTAATGTATCGGTGTACACTAGATTAAATAATATTTGCATTGTTAAAAACATTTCAGCCATACCCAAATTTGTCTTAACATTCTCCTGAATCTTTGCTACTATTGTAGCAGAATTATTAGTTACTAAAAAGTTTCTAACAATCCATACAAGCAAATCCTGATACTTTGTATATATCCTTTCTCTCCCAGTCATTGTAGCATAATCAATTCCTGGGTATGCACAATTCAATAATTCATCACCAATCACATCTTTCATCAAAGTACCATAAAACTCACGTGACTGATAGTAGCTTGTTTCTTCTGATGTATCAGTAAATGGCTCTTCTGATAAATCAGTGTACTTCATTAGATTTAAACTGCTATCTACAAGAATAAGTTTATAAACATGAAAATCGTTTATATTCAATTCACTTGGTGGATCTATATTCTTAAAATAATTAATCATCTCATTGTATTTTGCAAGATATTGACGATTATTATTTATTCTATTAGTTCTTTCACTTGCATCATGCACTTTTTCACTCAAGTAGTATGGTACTTCGTGGTCAATGCCGTATCTTCCAAAACCAACTGTTATAGGAAGTACAGACTGAAGTATGTCCGCTTCTGAAACTACATTATGAATATTTGTATAACTATCAAGACTATTAGCATGTGCACTTATAAGAACCCCTCTTGGAGTTCCAAGTGTGTAACAGTATATATTTTCCATTGTAGTATTAAATGATGATGCATTGTCTGTCAATTTTCCTCCAAGCATATTTGCTACTGCTGCACCTCTACTATATCCAACCACCCATAACTTGATAGGGAGACCAGCGCCAAAATCATCTTTATGACTATTGTAAAAACTTTCTACATGACTATATACTCTATCTCTTGAATAGCTAAATCCTTCATGGTCACCTGTCTCACCAACTGTGAAGTTTAATTCCCATTCTTTCTGATAGTTTGCAGAACGCATAGCTATAACCATCAAATTATATTTCTCGACCGCCCCTGTACTATTCTTTACATAGATTGGTTTATTAGCACAAACAGAACCCATTGTGTTATTTTCAGGTACTCTTAAGTAGTCATCACTTGGTGTGATATTCTTAAATCCCATTTTAGACATGAAATCTTTTAAGTTGCCATACTTATCTTTAGGATCTTCCATATTATTTGCTACACCAGAGATTGCAAGTTCTATAGATGTAGTTGACAAATGATTATTATATGTTGTAGAAGGATTCTTAAAAAAGTCATCAGTATAATAGAAATGACTTTTACCTTCTCTTCCATCTATATTTAATGATGCAAATTCAAATGTCGATGATATAACTCTATTATTTCCTAAAGTATCACTTCCACCATTTCCACCAAAGATTTTATCATTAAGTGAGACACTTATCTGACTCAAGTCACTTACCACATTTTTCTCATACTGATTTTCTTTTAAATCTTTAATCTCATCAGCAAAAATAGTACTACTCTGATTAAAAATGCTACCATTCAGAGCTATCATAGCAACTATTAAAGACCACGAGATTTTCTTTTTCCACATTGACAACTTCATTAAATATTCCCCAACTAAATACTTTTAAAAACTACTTATATAATTATATCTTAATATCTACTTCATTTCAATAAAATAGTCTTAAAATAGTATTTATAAAACATTTACAATAAAAAAGCACTATATGTTAGTGCTTCTTAATGAGACACGGGGGAATCGAACCCCCGACAACTTGATTAAAAGTCAAGTGCTCTACCGACTGAGCTAGTGTCTCATACAGGGCTAGGTGGATTCGAACCACCGACTGCAAGAGTCAAAGTCTTGTGCCTTACCGCTTGGCGA
>JAGBOC010000033.1 GCA_017634065.1 Lachnospiraceae bacterium
ACTTGATTTTTATTGCAATATTTTGTAAAATAAATGCAGTACAGGATGCATTTGCTGTTGCATATGGGACTTGCCATATGTAAATTTAAGCAGTAAATGACGACCTTTGAAAACTACAATTTGTGTACATAACTCTGAAGAGAGTTTTATGACATAAAAAGATGGTATACCCTCGCAGTGGATTGTACATAAAATGGGGACAACTCCCCTGGGGAAACCCTCTTAACCACAGGGGGTATCGTAGGAGCGTTATTTTAATTAATTCTGGCTTGTACCTTGCTTGAGAAAATAGTTGGAGCAAGGTATAAGCCAGAATAGCAAGTTAAAATAAAGGTCGTGAGTAATAAATTATGAGAAAGAGCACAAGAATAGTTAAAAGAGTTTTAGCACTATTTTTAGTTGTGCTTATGAGTATAAATACATTGGGAGCGGTGGTGAGTGACAATGATGGTTCTGCCTTTATCACAAAGGCAGAATTTGACAGTTTGAAAAATAACTTTCAAAGTCAGATAGACCAATATAACACTTCAATTGATAGCAAGATAGATGGGGCAATTGCTTCGTATCTTGCTGGTATAAACATAACTAAAAACACCAACATTGAGCCATTAGTTTCTAATTATGCTGACATAATGTGGACTAACGATTTAAGATTTTATGGGGGATATATACGCTTTACAAGCAGTTCAAATAGAGAGCATTTTTCAAATAATTATGAATGGTATGTTCCATATTTGGGTGAAAGAAGAATGCAAATATGTAATAGAGCCGGGATTGGTCTACAGATTTGGGATACTTGGCAGGAAAATAATTATAGTAAGGCAGCATATGATATAAAATGTGATATTACAGCATTTGATGGTATAACTTATTCATCTAACTGGAGTGTTGATAATCTTGATGGAAATTTATCTTTTCCAGTTTGCTGTGTGCACCTTAAACTTGACGCAAGTACTAATGAATACATTATTAATAGAGGTGAACCTTTTCTAAATGTGGAGGGTTTACAACATGTTCTGCAAACTCAACCACATAAGCCGAATGCTAATCCTAATCAATTTACAAATGCATGGTGGCATGCTGAGGGAATGCCATATTCAATAAGTTCATTTCAATTTAATGCTGTAAGTGGAAATGAGTTATTGAATTATACTACTAAGATAAATAATGCTTGTTGGGGCGAAGCAAGTGTAGAGGTACACACAGTGAAATCTACATTAGATTTAAGCAATACATTATTTCCTCAATTCAGTTATGTCCATCCTATATCTATGGCCTCTGGACAACCTATAAATAAAAGGTGGAGTGACTATCAATCATCTCCTGATAAATCAGGCAAGGGAAATTCAAATTGGTACCATGATGGTGTTACTATCAATGGAATAGACGGTGATACTTATACTCGTCAAATACTTGCAGTAGGAAATATGTTTTTGGGTAAAGACAGTACTTTATTAGTTAATGTATTAAAGCCACAAGTTGGGCGTGCTCCAATGAATACAACCTATGATGTAAGTGATATTGAAGGAAGCTCAGGTTATGGCACTTTGTCTATAAAATCTGCTAGAGAATTTTTTGCTGCTAATTATGGCACTTATTCATCTGGTGCAGCAGCTGCTCAAACTTATCAGTCGACAGGAACATTTAAAGTTCCATATTTACCAAGGGCATATTTTAGAAATCTATCAAGTGGGAAATTTGTATATAACAATAAAAATATAAAAATTGGAGAAGGACTCATATTAGTTAATGCAATTGACAAAAAAGGAGATTTAAAAATAACTTTTGATTACAATATTGGAAATATTATAAATGATACTTCATATACAACAGGACAAGATTTATATTTTGACTTAAAAAAAGGTAATTTTTTATCAACAGCAACAAATGACAGTGAATATTTTACTGGATATGAAGGTGATGTGGATCCAGATAGGACAACTACTACTGCAAATTTATTTAAAAATTATAAATATAGCACAAAAACAGGAAAAGTTTCTTTGACAGTTCCTATTGAAAAAGATGAAAGTATGTATATAAGACTTCATCCAAGTAATGAGACTGGTGGTTATTATGTAAAAATTAGCAATTTAAAAATTATTCATGAAAGTGATGGATAAAGTGAATTAATAACTTTCAAAGCCAGATAGACCAATACAATACAAGTATTGACAGTAAAATTGATGGTGCGATAGCATCGTACCTTGTGGGTATTGAACTTCAAAAAACAGAAGAACAGGTTTGTTTGATGCTAATGTCCCAAGTTCAGGTGTGCAAAATGGTATTTATCTTATGTTAAGAACATATAATGGAAAACTATATGCTGATAATTTATTAGATAATGTTCAATATTTTTATTATGTGTCAGGTTCTGGAGGAGCAAACGATGCTTCAGGCTGGACTGCTGCTGATAATACAGATGATACAGTTTCGTGGTCTTTCCCACAATTCAAAATAGAAGATAATTATTGGAAAATTAATATTGGAGATGTAAATATTCATTGGAATTCTGCAAGCGGTGGTAGTTATGATAACATTAAAACTTTTTATGGCCCTACATATAAAAGAACTGAATCAATTAATGTATTGCCTATTGTTGGGAAAATTACTAATAGTGTAGTTGCTCTAAAAAACTCTAACCTTACTAAGATGACACTTCAAGAGAATTCATATGATTGGACTTTATATGGAATACAAAACTTTTTTACTTGGATAAGTGAAAGTGGAACTTGGAGAATGAATAGAGCCCTTAAGGGTAATAGTACCCCAACTACTACATTTTATTTTAACTGTCATTCTTATGAGACAGTTACATTATCTAACTTAATTGATTATGATGCTACAGTTGCACTTAATCAAGATAATACAAATGTCGCTATTTATGGTGGACTCCCTATATTTAAAGCAACAAATAATGGTGAAGTTACTATGAAAATTAAATTTTAGAGTGACTTAAATCATGATGTCCGTATAGGACTAAAAAAATCGCAATTTGCAAATGATGAGACATATACTATTGATGCTTCTCTTGGATTAAGGAATGAAAATGATGTTAAATATACTACTAATAAATTCACAAAAGATTCTGAATACACATTTAAGATGGATGTTAATAAAGATGATGTAGTATGGATTAAAACGTATGATGATAGCAGTGATACAGGCTTTACTGGTGCTGTGACAAGTAGTATAGAATTAGTGTCAGATTAATATGATAAGTTTAATTACTGTTCATCATATATCTTGTTAATTTTTATCATCAAGATTTTCAAGTCTTAAGAAATCTTTTAACTTTATGTGTCGCACCAAACTGGTAGAGTAATCTAAATCATCATTTGTAATTAATATTTTTTGAGAGATGTTGTCTTTGATAATGTTGAAAGGCAACATCTCTCTTTCATATGTATCATTATTTTCTAC